>CAYTLZ010000115.1:0-11746 GCA_964438785.1 uncultured Actinomycetota bacterium
TCGGCGGGTCGGGCTACACCAAGGACTACCCGCTCGAGCAGTACATCCGCGACGCCAAGATCGACACCCTCTACGAGGGCACGACCGCGATCCAGGCCCTCGACCTGCTGTTCCGCAAGATCGTGCGCGACCAGGGCGCGACGCTCAACTGGTTCGCCGAGCAGATCCGGGAACTGGTCAAGGCCGGGGGTGACGGTGATCCGTTCGCCGACGAGCGGGTCCGTCTCGGCGAGGCGTTGGAGGCCGGACAGCAGCACCTCGGCACCCTGCTGACCCACGCGATGGCGTCGATGGACGAGGCCAAGCGCACGGAGATCTACAAGTCCGGGCTGCACTCGACCGCGTTCCTCGAGTCGCTCTCCGAGATCGTCATCGGTTGGCTGCTGCTGCGCCAGGCCGAGATCGCCCAGGACCGGCTCGACGCCGACGCCCCCAACGACCCGCTGTCCGCAGCCGACCGCGACTTCTACACCGGCAAGGTCGCCGGGGCCCGCTGGTTCGCCCGCAACGTGCTGCCGAAGGTGGCCCTGCGTGCCACCACGGCCGCCGACGAGGACGGCGCGCTGATGGACCTGCCGGCCGGGGCCTTCTAGCCGCCGCACCTGCACGGCCCAACGTCCCCCGAGCGGTACCTTTTCAGGTCGCGGTCCGCTCGGGGGACGCCGTCGTCGGCGCGTTCCCATCGGCCCGAGGGCGAGGCACGGCAGCCCGATGGGGACCGATCGGTCCACGCCACGACCACCTCCCGAGGAACGCCGCCCATGGCCCGTCGTCCGAACTCCCCGCGTTCCGCCGCCGAGGCGAAGGCCCGGCGGCGACGCCGACTTCGTCGCGGCCTGGTCGGCTTCTCGCTGATCATGGCCGTCGCGCTCGGCGGGGCCGGCATCCTGGGCTTCTACCTCGTCTCCGCATCCGTGCCCCTGCCCGACGACATCGCAGCCGAGTCCTCGGTGGTCTTCGACGTCAACGGTGAGGAGATCGGAGCGCTCGCCTCCGAGACCTCGCGCGAGGATCTGCCCTTCGACCAGATCCCCCAGGTGCTGAAGGACGCCGTGCTCGCGGCCGAGGACCGTGGCTTCTACGAGCACCGGGGCATCTCCTACACCGGCATCGCCCGGGCGGTCTACACCAACGTCCGGGCCGGCGAGGTCCAACAGGGTGGCTCGACGATCACCCAGCAGTACATCAAGAACGCGGAACTCAGCCCGGAACAGACCTACCGGCGCAAGGTCGAGGAGGCCGCGCTCGCCATCAAGCTCGAGCGTGCCTACGAGAAGGACGAGATCCTCGGCTTCTACCTCAACACCATCTACTGGGGCCGGGGCACCTACGGCATCGAGGCATCGTCGCAGGCGTTCTACGACATCTCCGCGCGCGAGTTGAACGCCAACCAGGCGGCGACCCTGGCCGGGATCATCGCCGCACCGGAGGCGTTCGACCCGATCGAGAACCCGTCGCGTGCCGACGAACGCCGCCGGTTCGTGCTCAACGGCATGGTGGAGACCGGTGCCCTCTCCCGCGCCGAGGCCGACAGCCTGATCGCCGAGGGCCTGCCGCCGGTCAGCGAACGTCGCTCGATCCAGCGCGGTCCGAACGCCTACTACCTCGATGCCGTCCGTCGCGAGCTGTCCGCCCGTCCGGAGTTCGCCCAGGGTGAGCTCTTCCGCGGGCTGCGCGTCCACACGGAACTCGACCAGCGGTTGCAGGCCGCCGCCCAGCAGACCGTGACCCGCGCGGTGACCGAGGGCCCCACCGACACCGGTGCGATCGTCACCATCGATCCGCGCACCGGCGGGGTCCGGGCGCTGGTCGGTGGACCCGACAGTGACGCCCAGCCGTTCAACACCGCCGTGCGGTCCGTGCGGCAGGCCGGCTCGACCTTCAAGGCCTTCACGCTCCAGGCGTTCGTGGAGGCGGGCAACTCACCCGACTCGCGCTACCCGGCACCCGGCGAGATCGAGATCGACGACGCCCAGCAGCCGATCCGCAACTTCGGTGGCTCGAGCTTCGGTGAACAGACGATCAGCCAGGCCACCGCGTCGTCCACCAACACGGTCTTCGTGCAGATGCAGGAGGACCTCGGCCGCGAGGCCGTGATCGACGCCGCCGTCCGGGCGGGGTTGCCCGGCGACCGCTCCGACGAGGTCTTCCCGACCGAGCGCGAGGCCGGAGCGACGATGCGCCCGCTGGCCGGGTTGACGCTCGGGCAGGACGGCTTCAGCCCGCTGGAGGTGACCAGCGCGTACGGCACCTACGCGGCCGACGGCCAGCACGTGCGGCCCCGACTCGTGCAACGGGTCGAGGACCGCGACGGTCGCTCGGTCTACGAACCCGGTGCCCAGGACCGTGACGCCGTCGACCTCGACGTCGCCCGCACGGTGACCCAGGCGCTCGTCGGCGTGGTCACCGGTGGCTCCGGCCAGGCGGCGGCGCTCAGTGAGCGTCCCGTGGCCGGCAAGACCGGCACGACCAACGAGGGCCGGGACGTCTGGTTCGCCGGCTACGTCCCGCAACTGGCCACGACGGTGTGGCTCGGCAACCTCGACAACAGCCCGATCGAGGGCGAGGGTGCGACCGGGGGCGGTCTGGCCGCGCCGGTGTGGTCCGAGTACATGGCGGTCGCGGTCGAGGGGCTCGAGGTCGAGGGGTTCAACGCCCCGTCCGGTGACCTCGAGGTCCTCGGTGAGGACGACGCGAGCTGTCCCGACGGCTACGAGTTCGCCACCCCACCGTCGTCGGCGGACGAGGACGGCTTCTTCCCGGACGTGCTGATCGACATCCTCGACGAGGACGGTCAGCCCTGTGTCGAGATCAAGCCCGAGCTCGAACCCTGCCCGCCCGGCTTCGAGTTCGCCGAGCGCCCGACCGGTCCGGACGAGTTCGACCGGACGCCCGAGGTCATCGACGACCTGCGCGACTTCCAGGGTCGCCCGTGTGTGGAGATCCTCGGGGAGCCGGAACCCGAACCGGAACCCGAGCCCGAGCCGGAACCCGAACCGGCACCCGAGCCCGAGCCGGAACCCGAACCGGCACCCGAGCCCGAGCCGCAACCCGAACCGGCACCCGAGCCCGAGCCGCAACCCGAACCGGCACCCGAACCGCAACCCGGGGACGGCGACGACGAGGACTGAGACCGGCAGCGTCAGGCGATGATGCCGGTGGAGCGCAGCGCCCAGCGGGCGTCCTCGTCGACGCCGAGCTCATCGAGGATCTGCTCGGTGTGCTCCCCCGGGCGCGGCGGCGGGCGGTCGATCGCCCCGGGGGTGCGCGACAGGCGTGGTGCGGGACTCGGCTGGACACTGCCGAACGCCTCGGTGTAGGTCCCCCGGGCCACGTGGTGCGGGTGCCGCGGTGCCTCCTCGAGATCGAGCACGGGCGCGACACAGGCGTCCGTCCCGTCGAAGACCTCCGCCCATTCGTCCCGGGTGCGGGTCGCGATGATGGCGGCGAACCGTTCCCGCTGCGCCGGCCACTGCGCCCGGTCGTGCTGCGGAACCTCCTCCGGGTCGACCCCGATCCCGGCGCAGAACGCCGCGAAGAACGCGGGCTCGAGTGCGCCGACCGCGAGGTAGCGACCATCGGCACAGGTGTAGGTGTCGTAGTAGGGCGCCCCACCATCGAGCAGATTGGCCTCCCGCTCGTTCGACCAGCCGCCGATCGCGAGCAGCCCGTGCAGGAAGGCCGTCAACGAGGCGGTGCCGTCGATCATGGCGGCGTCGACCACCTGTCCCGCCCCGGACCGCTCGCGTTCGAACAGCGCGGCGAGCACCCCGAGCGCGAGGAAGGTGCCGCCCCCACCGAAATCGGCGAGGTAGTTGACCGGTGGCGGCGGTGGCGTGTCGGCCCGCCCGACCGTGTGCAGCGCACCGGTCAACGCGGCGTAGTCGAGGTCGTGCCCCGCCCGCGGGGCGAGCGGTCCGTCCTGACCCCACCCGGTCATGCGGGCGTAGACGAGTCGTGGGTGGCGTTCGCACAGGACCTCGGGGCCGAGCCCGAGCCGCTCGGCGACACCGGGCCGGAACCCCTCGACGACCACGTCGGCGGTCGCGATCAGTGCCGTGGCCAGTTCGATCCCGGCGACGGCCTTGAGGTCGATGGCGATCGAGCGCCGGTTGCGCGACAGCCCGACCATGCTGGCCTCCGCGCCGAGCGCGCCCCGGGCCGCAGCCGCCCGATCCACGCGGATCACCTCGGCACCGAGATCGGCCAGCAGCATCACGCCGTAGGGCGCGGGGCCGATGGCGGCGAGTTCGACGATGCGCACGCCCTCGAGTGGCCCGCTCACGAGCCGGCCCCGGCACGGTCCCGCAGGTCGACGACCGACCCGGTGCGCACGCCCGGATCGTCGAGGACGTCCCAGATCCCACGGGCGGCGTCGTGTGGTTCGGTGAGCTGGCCCTCGTCGTGCAGTCGCCGGAAGCGCTCGACCTCGGGGAAGGCCTGCTGGTCGGTGTCGCGGATGGTGGCCTGCATGTCGGTGGCGACGATCCCCGGGGCGATCGCGAGGACCTTGGCGGGGCGGTGACCGCGCTCCTCGGCACGCTGCCGCTGTTCGGCCCCGACGATGCGGACCCACTGGTCGAGCGCGGCCTTGCCGGCGCCGTAGGCCGACCAGCCGGGGTAGACGGAACGGGCCGCACCCGAGGTGATCATGACCAGTTCGAGCCGGGTCCCGGCAGCGGCGCTCGACAGGACGTGATCACCGATGATCTGTCCGGCGACCGACCCGAGCAGCGCGCTCGTCTCGTAGGCGGCCGCGTCGACCTCGCCGGCGAACCCGATCGGATGCAGCGTGCCGGCGCTGTGGACCACCGTGATGCGATCCCAGGGCTCCGCGGCGAACAACGCGTCGAAGGCGGACCGCAGCGTCGGCCAGTTCGCCGGGACCGCGAGGTCGAGACCCAGATGGGCATCGGCCTCCGGGGGTGGACCCGACCGCGACACGTCGACGCGATGACTGCCCGCCGGGGCCGTGGCGATGAGGCCACGGCCGAGCCCGGCCGAGCCTCCGGTGACGATCAACAGGGTGCGCATGCGCGGCAGACTAGTGCCGGTGGCCGCTTACGACCCGCCGGCCAGCAGCTGGTCCACGAACGGCACGACGTGCCGCTCGAAGCGCACCGGGTCCTGGTCGGGGAAACCGTGACCGAGCCCGTCGAGTTCCACGAGCCGTGCGTCGGGGAGTCCGGCGGCGAGCTGGCGGGCCAGGTCGATGGGGATCACCGCGTCCCGGGTCCCGGCGACCACCAGTGCCGGCTGCCGGATCGCCGCCAGGCGGTCACGGGCGTCGTGACCGGCGCACGCGGCCGTCAGCGCAACATGCCGGTCGACGAGCTCGATCGGTGGATGGGGCGGAGGGTCCCGGCGGACATCGGCCACCCGGCGTGAGCCCTCCGGCTCCGGGAACGAATCGCCCACGGCGGCGGCCACGAAGTCGTCGAACCGGTGGGCCACGACCAGGGCCTGCCAACGCGCGAGCACCGCGGCGACACGGGCGTCCGACACGGCCGCCGTCGCCGTCAGCACCAGCCCGCGGACGAGCTCCGGATCGTCGGCGGCCAGGTGCTGCGCCACCATCCCGCCCATCGAGTGACACACGAGGATCGCCGGCCGGTCGAGCAGCTGGCGGAGGGTGGCCGCGATGTCGGCGGCCAGCTGCCGGGTGGTCACCGGGGCCACCACCGGATCACGGTGCGAGACGACCAGGCCCCGGACGCGCTCGATCGGCAGCGGCAGGGCGGTGAACAGCTCGCGGGTCCGGGGCAGGCTCACCGGCCCGAGGCCGTCGGTCAACCCGGGGATCATCACCACCGGCGGGCCGGTGGGGTCGCCGACCTCGAGGTAGGGGACGACGAGCCCCCCGACCCCGATCTCGCGCAGCAGCGGTACGTCCACGTCAGATCCTCCGGCGGCCTCACGCTACCGTCGTCGCTCATGACCACCGACCCGACCCACGCCTCGCGGCACCGCTCCGTCGCCGTCGCGATCATCCTGGCCGTTGGCACCGTGGTCACCGCCGTGGCCGTCGTGACGGTGATGCTCGTGGGGTCGCATGGGCTCCGGACGGCACCGGCGGACGTCGAGGCGTCGTCGGCGGGATCCGGGTCGGCGACCACACGGGCGGCCCCGCTGACCGACGGTTACCGCGTGTGGGCACGCAACGACGACGGTGGGCCGGTCCGCTGGGACCCCTGCCGCCCGATCGACCTCGTCGTCGACGACCGCGGTGCACCCGACGGCTTCGACGCGGACCTGGCGGTGGCGATCGAGACGCTCCGCGCGGCGAGCGGTCTGCAGCTGCGCGTCATCGGTCCGACCGACGAGCGCCCATCGGGTGACCGCGCGGCCCACCAGCCCGGACGCTACGGCGATCGGTGGGCCCCGGTGCTGATCGCCTGGGCCGAGCCGCACGAGGCCGGACTGCCCCTCGACGACTTCGACCGCGGCGTGGCGATGCCCGTGGCGGTCGGCGCGGAGGGCGACCGCAGCTACGTGACGGGCCAGGTCGTGTTCAACCGCGACCGAACGGACCTCGCGCCGGGTGTCGGCGACCGCGCCACCGCGTGGGGGGCCACGATCCTGCACGAACTCGTCCACCTCGTCGGGCTCGGGCACACCGACGACCCGGACGAACTGATGTACACCTACCCCGGTGCGGGACCCGTGGAACTCGGCCCGGGCGATCGGGCCGGGCTCCAGGAGGTCGGGGCCGACACCGGGTGTCGGCCACCGCCCCGACCCGGGCCGGTGGCGACCACCGGCCGATCATGACCGGGTCAAGCGGCCACGTCGTTGATCGCCCGCGCCAGCGCGATGTCCTTCTCCGTGATGCCGCCGGCGTCGTGGCTGGTCAGCGTCACCTCGACGGTGGCGTAGACGTTGAACAACTCCGGGTGGTGATCGGCCGCGTCGGCGAGATCCGCGATGCGGTTGATGAACGCGATCGCGGCCCGGAAGTCGTCACAGCTGAAGGACCGGTGGATGGTGGCGTCGCGACGCTCCCACCCCTCGAGGTCCTCGAGCGCGGTGCGGATGGTGTGGTCATCGAGTGTGTTCATGCCCGCAGTGGTACCAGTTCGACCTGGCGTGCACCACCGACCCGCGCGGACCGATCGACCGGGGTACGGACCGACCCGCCGCGCAGGCGGTGGCGAACCTTCCGCGCAACCACTCGGACCGGCTGGCCGGCACACACGCCCGGTCGCCGCCCTCCTCCCGAACCCGTGCAGTTGTGGAGTCTCCCTTGCCAGAGCTGCCCATGTTCCCCCTCGGCACCGTGCTCTTCCCGCACATGGTGTTGCCCCTGCACGTCTTCGAACCCCGCTACCGCGTGCTGATGCACGACATCCTAGCCGGCAACGGCGAGTTCGGTGTCGCGCTGATCGAACGTGGCCACGAGGTCGGTGGCGGCGATGCGCGCAGCAGCGTGGGCACGGTCGCCAAGCTCGTGCAGTCCGAGGAACTCGACGACGGCCGGTGGCTGGCGCTGGGTGTCGGAACCCGACGGTTCACCGTCGACGCCTGGCTGGAGGACGACCCCTACCCGCGGGCAGCCGTCACGTTCCTCGAGGACACCCACGTCGAGGCGGATCTGGGTGGCTGGCTCGAGCAGGTCGTGCCGCGCATCCGTCGGGTCCTGGCGATGCAGTCCGAGCTGGGTGACCCCGGGATGGAATCGACGTTCGATCTCGCCGACGAGCCGGAAGTGGCCTGCTGGCAGTGCGCCGTGCTGGCTCCGCTCAACCCGTTCGACGCCCAACGGGTGCTGGCCACCGACCGCTGCGACCGCCGGATGGAACTACTCGACGAACTGCTGATCGGCCTCGAGGAGTCGATGGTCTTCCGGCTGCACGACGATCAGGCCTGAGCGATGGATCAGCCGGTCGGGCGACCGACCTCCATGGCACGCGGCCCGGTGCACATCCGGCCCGCCGTCGAGGCCGATCTCGAGCTGATCGGGCGGCTGACCCTGGCCAGCTACGACGCCTACGGACGAATCGAGGGCGACTACCGCGCACAGCTGGCTGACCCGGGACGCCGGATCGCCGGCTCGAGCGGCCTGTTCGTCGCGGAGCTCGGCGGCCGGGTCGTCGGCACGGTCACCTACGTGCGCCCCGGTGACCGCGAATGGGAGGGTCGGCCGCAGCCCGATGGCGACGCCGGCTTCCGGGTGCTGGCCGTGGCCCCCGACGTCGAGGGCCGCGGCGTCGGACGGGCGCTGGTGAACGCCTGCATCGAGGCCGCCCGCGCCGCCGGCGCGCGCCGCATGCTGATCACGTCCATGTCCTGGATGGATCGGGCCCACGCGCTGTACCGCGGGCTCGGCTTCGTGCGACGCCCCGATCTCGATGTGCGCTTTCCCGGCGGTGACGGCTGGATCTTCGCGCTGGACCTCACCGCCGACGCGGACGCCCACTTCGCCGCACCGGGGCCGATTCCGCCGCGACCCCCGTGGTTCGAGGACGTGTGGGGATCCGAGGGTTGAGGGTGGTTGTCGGGACCGTGCCGTCAGGGCAGGGCGACGAGGTCGCGGACCGCCCGGACCGCAAGCGGAAACACGTAGGCCAGCGCCACGGCACCCAGCACGGTGGTCACGAGCCAACGACCGGTCCGACGCGGCGGTGACGGCTGCGGCCAGACGTCCGGATCGAGTTCCGTGGTGGACCCGGCATCGGTTCCGTCCGGCGGCACGGCCATCACAGCCGACCGGTCGTCCCCGGCCGCGTCGGACTCGAGCCACACGTCGTCGGTGGGCCACACGTCCTCGGCCGGCCACACGTCGTCGGTGGGCCACAGGTTCTCGTCCTCGGCCGACACGCCCGCCGCTGCGGCACTGACGTCGCCGGTGCCCGCGCGTCCCTCATCCTCCGGGGCCGCCACCGCGTCGACCGACGGCGCACCGTCGTCCTGCAGCGGCCCGTGACCGCCTGCCGCCATCGGTGCCGCCGAGCGCGCGGCCAGCACCTCGGCCACGATCCGCGCTGCGGTCCGCGTGGATTCGGTGTCCGCGCCGGCCGGGTCCGTGACGTCCACGACCAGCGGCTCGCCCGGTGCCGGCTCCCCGTCCACGGCCCCCGGCACCGGGTCCTCGTCCACGTCGCCCGACACCGGCTCCTCGTCGCCGTCGACCGGCGTCGACGGCGCGAACAGTTCGTCGGGGATGGGCCCGTCGTCGCCCTGCGGTTCCGGACCCGGCCCCACCGCGGTCGCCGGCTCGACCGTCACGGCCGCGTGGGCGGCGAGGACACGCTCCACGATCCGGCGGGCGGCGACCGCCGGGTCGACGTCCGTGCGTACGTCCCCGATCAGGACCGCGGCGGGTCGGGCACGGGTGTCGCGTGTCCGGGCCTCCTCCCGCTCGGCGCGTTCCTCGCGGGTCGGTGCCGGTGGCGGGCCGTTCTCGACCGAACCGTTCTCGACCGGGCCGACCTCCTCCGATCCGTGCTCGCGCAGGACCTCGTCCACGATCCGACGCGCCGCGGCGGCCGCCGCGGGATCGACCCGTTCCGCCGTCACATCGTCGTCCGCGCGACCACCCGCCGGGGGCACCGGCTGCCTGGGCGGTGGGGACGGCGGTTCCTCGGGCTGTGCGCCGCGCGCGCCGACGCGCACCCCGTGGCTGGTCAGGACCTCGTCGACGAGCCGACGCGCGGCGGCGCGGGCGACGGGGTCCACCTCCGGTTCCGCGACGACCGGCGGTCCGGGCTCCCCCGCTCCGGCGACCCCCGACGTTCCCGGGCTGGCCGGCACCATCGCCGGACGGTGCATCGACCGCTCGGCGAGCACCTCGTCGATCAGTCGACGGGCGATCTCACGCGCGGTGGGTTCCGCAGCCATGACCGAGTCCTGACGGATGCCGGGGAGCAGGTGGGGCGTCGTCCCGGACGGTGGTAGGCGCTGGGAGGTGTCCAGCGGCCGGACGACCCGACACGGTAGCCCCCGCCGGACCGATCACCACGGATCCGGGCGGCCGCCCGGGCAACCGGCGTTATCCTCACCCCATGTGCGGTCGCTTCCTCTCCCTGTCGTCACCTGATCACCTCGCGGAGCGCTTCGAGGTCGACCGGGTCCGGACCGATCCGCTCGAGCCGCGCTACAACGTCGCGCCGTCGACCTCGATCTACGCCGTGCTCGACCACGACGACGAACGTCGACTCGGGACGCTGCGCTGGGGGTTCGTGCCCGTGTGGGCGAAGGCGTTGAAGGGTGCGCCCCAACCGATCAACGCCCGGGTGGAGACGGTCGCGTCGAACCGGATGTTCGCCCCGAGTTTCCGTCGTCGTCGGTGTCTGCTGCCCGCCGACGGCTTCTACGAGTGGCAGGACCGTGGTGAGGGCCGGCGCAAGCAGCCCTTCCACCTCGCCGATCCCGACAGTGCGCCCCTGGCCTTCGCCGGCATCTGGTCGAGCTGGCGCGACCCCGGCGAGGACGATCCGGACCCGCTGTTCTCCGCCGCCATCGTGACCACCGACGCGAGTGGGGAGATGGCCCGGATCCATCACCGCATGCCGGTCATCCTGCCCGCCAACCTGTGGGACACCTGGTTGAGCGCGCCGGAGGACGAGGCCCCGCACCTGCTCGATGCCATCGCCGCGATGCCGGTGCCGGCGCTGCGCGCCACCGCCATCGGTGACCGCGTCAACGCGGTCCGCAACGACGGTCCCGAACTGCTCGAACCGGACACCGTCGAGGACTGACGGACCGGGCGCGCCGTCAGCCCTGCACGGCCATCAGCGGTTCGCCGCTGTCCAGCGCACCTCGTGCGCGAGCCGTGACGCGTCCTGGGCCCGTGCGGCGAGCCCGACCCCGTCGAAGCTCGCACCGCCGAGCTGCAGCCCCGGGTGGTCCTCGAACAGCGCCGTGCGCACCCGATCGAGCCGGGCGTGATGACCGACGTCGTACTGCGGCAGAGCATCGGTCCAGCGCTGCACCAGCCCGTCCCGGGCGGCGCCGGTGAACCCGAGCAGCGCACGCACCTCGGCGTCGACCCGCTCGACGAGGACGTCGTCGTCGAGCTCGAGGGCCGTCGCATCGTCGATCCGTCCCACCGATGCGCGCAGCACGAACGCGTCCGACCGCGCGGCCTGGTGCGGCCACTTGCGGGAACTGATCGTCACCGCCTTGACCAGCCGCCCCTGCGTCCGTGGGACCAGGACCCCACTGCCGGCGGGGATCCGGGTCGCATCACCGGGGGCGTAGGACAGCGCGACCACCGCGACGGACGCGGCGCGGATCGCAGCCAGCTCCCGGGCGACGTCCGCATCGACCTCGGCGAGCAGGACGGCCGCAGCCGCCGCCGGGACCGCGAGCACGACCTGATCCACGCGCACCTCCTCGACCTGCGCGTGGGCCCCGCCGGTGGACGACACCAGCTCGAGGGCCCACCGGCCGTCGTCGCAGCGACGCAGTCGACGCACCCGCGTCCCGCACCGCACGCGATCGCCGAGCGCCGCCACGAGCCGCTGGACGACCGTGCCCAGTCCGCCCCGCACGGTCTTGAACACCGGCCGGTCGTCCCCGGCGGTGCGGGCACGATGGGCGGCGAGCCCACGGATCAGCGACCGGTGCGCGCTCGCGGCCTGCCACACCGGCGGCAGCGTGGCCTGCGCCGACAGCCGGTCGACGTCACCGGCGTAGACGCCGCCCAGCAGGGGCTCGACCAGCGTGTCGACCACCTCGCGACCGAAGCGTTCGCCGATCAGATCGGCGACGCTGCGGTCGCCGGCGACCTCACGGCGCGGCAGCA
>CAYTLZ010000116.1:0-11698 GCA_964438785.1 uncultured Actinomycetota bacterium
CGATCGGCGTGGTGCACGCCACACCCATGAGCCTGACGGCGCTGGTGGGCCCGCTGGCCCGCTGGTTGCCCGGTGCCGCCGTCCGCAACGTTCTCGACGACTCCCTGCTGGTGGAGCTGCAGCAGCACGGCTGCGTGACGCCTGCCCTGGAGCGACGACTGGAGCGACTGGTCACCTACCTGCTCTCGGAGCCTGTGGACGCCCTGCAGTTCGCCTGCTCCGGGTTCGCCCCGGTGGTGGATCGGTTGTCAGCCGCGTTGGACATCCCGGTCCGCACGCCTGACGGTGCGCTCTACCGCCAGCTCGCTGACGGTCCGATGCGCCGCATCGGCCTCGTGGCCACGGTCCCGACAGCGCTGGACTCCGCCGAACAGCGCCTTCGCGCGCTGCTCGCTGACCGGGGTGGCCCGACCGCGGTCTGGACGGTGGCAGTACCGGAGGCACTGCCCATGGCGCAGGCAGGGGACCAGAGCGCGCTCGCTGCCACCTTGGCGGCGGCGATCAGGCCCTGGCGGGAGGACGGCGTCGAGGGTGTGGCGTTCGTGCAGTACTCCCTGGCGCCGGTCGCCGACAGCGTGTCGCAGCGAACCGGTCTAGCCGTGGCGACCGGCCCGGATGCAGCCGCACGAGATCTGGCCATCGCCCTGGCTCGACCGGGCCGCGGTGACAGCGAACATGCCAGCACGGTGCCCAAGGAACAGGACCATACGTGACCACCTCACCGGCCGTCGGCCTCTTCCTCTCGAACCAGCAGCCACCGCAACGTGATGCGCTGGAAGCGCTCGACGACCAGTTGGCCATGGTCCACCTCGTGCGGGAGGCCGGCTGGGACTCGGTCTTCACCGGCCACCACTACCTCCTCGACGAGGTACGGAAGCTGCAGCCGGTGCCGTTCCTCGCGCGTCTGTGCGCCGATACCGGGGACATGCAGGTCGGTATCGCTATCCTGCTGCTCGCCTTGGAGAACCCGGTGGCCGTTGCGGAGACCCTGGGATCTCTCGATGTCCTGTCCCGTCGACGGTTCGTGTTCGCTGCCGGGCTCGGATACCGCGAGGTCGAGCATGACGCTTTCGCCGTACCGCGTGGACAACGGGTCGAGCGGTTCGAGCACAACCTGGAGATCGTGACCCGCCTGGTCGAGGGTGAGAGCGTGACGGTGGATCTGCCCTGGTGTCGCCTCCAGGACGCACGGTTACGCAATCGGCCGATCCAGCAGCCGAGGTTCCCGATCTGGATCGGTGCCAACAGCGGGGTCGCGATCGAGCGGGCCGGCCGCATGGCGGACAGTTGGATCATCAACCCGCACGCACGGCGGGATACCGTCCGTGCGCAGATGGCCACCTTCCGCGACGCACGTGTCGCCGCCGGGCGTGATCCCCGCCCAGCAACCCTGCCGGCCCTGAAGGAGGTCTTCTGCGCGCCGACCCGGGAGGCAGCCTGGCAACGGTGCCTCCCCTATCTCGGAGCCAAGTACCGCACCTATCTGTCCTGGGGTCAGGAGACGGCGATGCCCAGCGGTGACACGCTGCAGCGTCCGGTCGAGGAACTGGTCGACCAGCGTTTCATCGTCGGCTCTCCCGATGACTGTCTGTCCGAACTCCGTGCGTGGCGGGATGAGGTCGGTGTCGACCACTTCATCCTGCGCACCGAGTGGGCCGGGATGCCGACGGACATGGCCATGGCCTCGCTCGAACTGCTGACACGCGAGGTGATCCCGGCGTTGAAGGCCGAGTAGGACCTATCGACGAGCATCTCTCGCGTGTGAACGCGCGCGGTACCGCAACACCCGAACCGGAGGCTGGGAGCATGGATCGCGACGCGTCGGTGGAGACCTACCTGGTGGAGGTCCCGCTGGTCCAGATCTGCTTCACCTCCGACCGGCCGATCGAGCGGACCGCGGCGTGTGGGGGAGCCGGGCGGGGGTTCCCCGATGCCAGCCTTCCCACGGGGGTGGGCATGCCGCAGACGATCGTGGCCATGGCGCGCCGGGATGTCAGGTACAGCGCATGACGCGAGGCGTCGGCGCGAGTTGGCCACGATCGCTCCGGCAGCTGATCGCGCCGCTCCCACCGATCGTCAACCCCACCGAGCAGCAGCGTGTTGCGGTGCGCCGCTCCCTGACACGGACGGCCACGACCGTCATCGCCTTGGATGACGATCCGACCGGTAGCCAGGTCGTCCACGACGTCGAGGTGGTGACGGGCGAGGATCCGGCCGATCTCGCAGCGCTGCTGGACCCGCCGTCCGGTCTCGGCTTCGTCCTCACCAACAGTCGGGCACTCGATCGTTCGGCAGCGGTCGCACTGAACCAGCGGCTCGCGGAGCGGCTCCTCACCGACGCGGCGTCGCAGGGTCGTCGGGTGGAGTTCGTCAGCCGTGGTGACTCCACGCTGCGGGGCCACGTCCCGGCAGAGCCCGAGACCCTCACGACGGTGCTGGCAGAGGCCGGACAGCCGGTCGATCTGATCACCTTGTGTCCAGCCTTCCCTGAAGCCGGAAGGATCACGATCGATGGGTTGCACCTGGTCGGGACCGCCGACGGCTTCGTACCGGCGGGCGAGTCCGAGTTCGCCCGGGATGCCACCTTCGGGTACCGCGCATCGTCGCTGCCCGAGTGGATCGAGGAGAGAACCGGTGGAGACACCCCGGCGTCAGCGGTCACCGTGCTCTCAGCCGCGGAACTGCGGACGAGGGAGCCCGTGCAGATCGCGCAGCGTCTCGCCGCCAGAGAGCGGGGGACGATCGTGGCTATCGACGCCGTCGTGCCCCAGGACCTCTCCGTGGCCGCGATCGTGCTGGCTACGCTGCGGTCGTCTGGCCACCGACTGCTCCACCGGTCCGGTCCGTCGCTCCTTGGCCCACTGGTCGGTCAGCGGCCGATCGACCCGCTCGGCGTTGACGGATTGCGCCGGGACCGACGGTCGCCCGGTGGTGGGATCGTTGTCGTAGGCTCCCACACGACCGTCTCCACGCGTCAGCTCGCGGAACTGCTGCGCGCGGTCCCAGGGCTGCTCCACGTCGAGCTCGACGTACCCTCGCTCCTGGCCGATGCCGCCAGAGAGGTCGATCGTGTACTCGAGGAACTCGCGGTGCACGCAGCTGGTCAGGACGTCGTCATCTCCACCAGCAGGCAGCGGGTCGACGGAGCCGATCGAGCGGACTCGCTCGCGCTCGCGCGGCGTGTCTCGGACGCGGTCGTTCGCATCGTGGGCACGCTCGTCAAGGCTGCCACGCCCGCCTACCTGGTCGCCAAGGGAGGGATCACCTCCAGCGAGGTAGCGACGTCCGGTCTCGGCGTCCGCAGGGCGACGGTCCTCGGACAGCTACGGCTCGGCCAGCTCTCGGTGTGGGAGTTGGGTCCCGAGAGCGCCTGTCCGGGGCTGCCCTACGTCGTCTTCCCCGGCAACGTCGGCGACCACACGACGTTGGCGGCGGTCGTGGCCCTGCTCCGTGACGCGCGGCAGACCTGAGGTTCGGGCCGCCACGGCGCTCCGCGCCCGGTGATCAGAACAGGGGATCGCCCTCCTGTTCCTCGATCGCCGGCTCCAGGTCGATACCCAAGCCGCGGCGCACCGCCTCCTCGTAGATCCAGAAGGCCTGGGCGACGTCCATCGTGACGAGTCCCTGGCTGCGGATCATGATGCGTTCGTCATCGCGCACCCGACCTGGGTGCTGGCCGCCGACGACGCCCGCCAGCTGCGTCTCCACCCAGTCGTCGGAGTACCCTTCCTCCTCGATGAAGCGTTTGATCTCCGCGCAGACCCGGATCTGCTCCGTGTCATCAGCCATCAGCGTCATCTCGTGGTACGCCGAGACCTCGAGCTCCTGGAGGCGGCCCAGCACGTAGACCGTAACGCCGGGAGCGAACCACTCGGTGCGCAGGAAGGGCTCGGGCGCCTCCGTCGCCGTCACCACCAGCGGCGCGTTGCGCACCGTTTCCTCCGCGGTCGCGGGCACCACCACCTCGATATCGAGCTCCTCCGCGATGCGGGCCCCGAAGGCTTCCCGTTTCTCCCGGGTGGGAGACCAGATGCGCAGGCGGCTGAGCGGTACCGCGGCTGCAAGGGTGTGGATCGCCCCGTAGGCCATGTGCCCGGTCCCGAACACCGCGACCTCGTCCGCCCCGGGCGCCCGCAGGTGCTTCAGGCCGATCGCGGCACCGGCACCGGTGCGCAGTCCGTAGCCCCACCGCTCGTCGACCATGCCGAAGAACTGGCCGTCCGTGACGTCAGACAGCAGCACGTGCTTCGTCGGTCGCAGCGCGGAGGCGTGCTTGCCGGCCACGGTCCGGTTCAGGCCGGTCACCCGGAAGCCGGCGACACCTGGCCGGCGCAGCAAGCAGCCCTTGACCTTGTACCGGGTGACCTCGTGCTCCGGCCACAGGTCGAGCTGTCGTGGGTCGGCCCAGTCGATCTGGTCGTTGGCGTGGTCGTGGAGGGTCTGCTCAGCGATACGGACAGCATCGGCGGGCGTGAGGATGCGCTTCACGTCGGCGTTGCCGATGTAGCGGAAAGGTCGCATGGGTGGTCTCCCTGGTCCGGGGTTCGACGAGTGAGGGGGGCCGTGCGTGTGCACGGCCCCCCTTGTCCCTTCGGTCGGTGCAGGTGTGTCAGTTGGTGGGCTCGCTCACCAACTGACGCAGGACGTAGTGCAGGATCCCGCCGTGGCGGTAGTAGTCCGCCTCCAGCGCCGTGTCGACGCGCACCGTCATCGTGAACTCCTTGTCGTCGGCACGGACCGTGACCTCGTCGGGGATGTTCTCCCCGTCGAATCCGACGATGTCGATCGTCTCCTGGCCGGTGAGCCCGAGGGACTCGATGGAGTCACCGTTCTGGAACTCCAGTGGCAGGATGCCCATGCCGATCAGGTTCGTCCGGTGGATACGTTCGAATGTCTCGCACAGCACCGCGTGGATGCCGAGCAGCCACGGTGCCTTGGCAGCCCAGTCGCGCGACGAGCCGGAGCCGTATTCCTTGCCGCCCAGCACGACGAGCGGCGTGCCCTCGTCCTGGTACCGCATGGCGGCGTCGTAGATCGTCGTCTCCTCCTGCTCCGGCAGCTTGAGGGTGAAACCACCCTCCTTGCCGTCGACCATCTTGTTCCGCAGGCGGATGTTCGCGAAGCCACCGCGCATCATGACCTCGTGGTTGCCGCGGCGGGAGCCGTAGGAGTTGAACTCCCGGGGCTCCACGCCACGCTCCATCAGCCACTGTCCGGCCGGCGTGGAGGCGACGATCGAGCCCGCCGGCGAGATGTGGTCGGTGGTGATGCTGTCACCGAGTACGGCAAGCACGCGAGCACCGGTGATGTCGTGTGCGCCGCGGGGCTCGTCGGGCATGTCCTTCCAGAAAGGTGCCTTCTGGACGTAGGTGGAGTCCGGGTCCCACGGTGACTCGTCCGCCGAGGGGATCTCCAGGCCCTGCCAGCGCTCATCGCCCCGGTGCACGTCGGCGTAACGCTCCTTGAACATCTCCGAGCGCACCGAGTCCTCGAGGACGGACTTGAGCTCCTCGGTCCCCGGCCAGATGTCCTTCAAGAAGACCGGGTTGCCGTCGGTGTCCTCACCCAGCGGGTCGTTATACAGGTCGATGTCCATCGTCCCGGCGATCGCGTAGGCCACCACCAGGGGCGGTGACGCCAGGTAGTTCATCGTGACGTCGGGGTTGATGCGGCCCTCGAAGTTGCGGTTGCCGCTGAGGACCGCCACGGACGCGACGTCGCCCTCGTCGATGGCGGCGGAGATCTTCGGGTCCAGCGGGCCTGAGTTGCCGACGCAGGTCGTGCAACCGAAACCGACGAGGTTGAAGCGCAGCTTCTCCAGGTGCGGGATCAGGCCGGCGCGGTCGTAGTAGTCCATCACGACCTTGGATCCGGGAGCCAGCGAGGTCTTGACCCACGGCTTGGTCATCAGGCCCTTCTCGACCGCGTTGCGGGCGAGCAGCCCCGCGGCGAGCATGACCTCCGGGTTCGAGGTGTTCGTGCAGCTCGTGATGGCCGCGATGACGATGTCACCGTGGTCGAGTTCGAAGCTGGTCCCGTCGTCGAGCGTGACTGGGACCGCGGTGTGTGGACGGTCCATGGAGGCAGCCGGCGCGACGGGAGCACCCTGCTCGTTGCCGCGCGATTCGGACTGGGCGGGGGCGTCGCTGGCCGGGAAGCTCTCCTCGACGGCCGGGTCCGCAGCCGGGCTGACCGGCACGTCCTTGACGTGCTTCTGGACCGCCGAGCGGAAGGACGGCTTCGAGTCGGTCAGGGACACGCGGTCCTGCGGGCGAGCCGGGCCGGAGATGCTCGGAACGACCTGCGACAAGTCGAAGGTCAGGGTCTCGTCGTACTCGGGCTCATGGTCCGGGTCGTGGAAGAAGCCCTGTGCCTTGGCGTACGCCTCGACGAGGTCGACCTGCTCATCGCTGCGGCCGGTGAAACGCAGGTAACGCAGCGTCTCATCGTCGATCGGGAAGATCGAGGCCGTGGAACCGTACTCAGGGGACATGTTCCCGATGGTGGCGCGGTTGGCCAGCGGGACCCGCGACACACCGGGGCCGTAGAACTCCACGATCTTGCCGACCACGCCGTGCTTGCGCAGCCGCTCGGTGATCGTCAGCACGAGGTCGGTCGCCGTGGTCCCCTCAGGCAACTCCCCCTCGAGCTTCATGCCCACGATCTTGGGCACCAGCATCGAGATCGGCTGGCCGAGCATCGCGGCCTCGGCCTCGATGCCACCCACGCCCCAGCCCAGCACACCGACACCGTTGATCATCGGTGTGTGGCTGTCCAGGCCGACCACCGTGTCCGGGTAGGCGCGGCCAGCATCGTCGGTGTAGACGACGGGTGCCAGGTACTCCAGGTTGACCTGGTGGACGATGCCGGTGCTCGGTGGAACGACGCGCAGGCCCTTGAAGGCCTCCGCACCCCAACGGATGAACCGGTACCGCTCAAGGTTCCGGTTGAACTCGATCTCGGCGTTGAGGTCGAAAGCGTTCGCGGTCCCGAAAGCCTCGACCATCACCGAGTGGTCGATAACCAGGTCAGCGCCGATCTTGGGCGCCACCAATGACGGGTCGCCGCCGCGGTCACGCACGGCGTCTCGCATCGCAGCGAAGTCGACGATGGCCGGGATGCCCGTGAAGTCCTGTAGGAGGACCCGAGCCGGGGTGAACAGCGTCTCAAGGTCCTCACCGAGGTTCGGCTTCCAGCGAAGGAACTCCTCGACGTTGGCCTTGGTCACCGCCTTCCCATCCTCGGTACGTAGCACGTTCTCCAGCAGCACCCGCAGCGCGTAGGGGAAGTGGCTGACGTCCTGTTCGAGCGCGTCAAGTTGGTAGATCTCGAAGGTCTTGTCGCCGACGCGCAGGTCACCGCGCGTTCCGAAGCTGTTGGTGCTCATTGGCTCCTCTTCCGCCTAGTTAGGGGTAGATCATGGGTCGCAGACCACCGTCGGGATCGGCGGTGGCGCCTGGCTTCATGCCAGCCGGCTGGCCAGAACCGGGCAGGTCGCGTGCATCATCACGGTCTGGGCATCGCTGCCGAGCAGCGCCTTGCCGACGCGGCTGCGCTTCGCGAGGCCGATCACGAGCAGGTCGGCACCGGCGTTCTCCGCGACGCGTGCCAGATCGGTTCCGAGCCCGACGGTCGACACCTGCACGGTGCTGCGCACGGCGTAGCCCTGCTCGCGCAGCGGCTCGGCGATCGATTCGACCTGTGACTTGACCGTCTCCACCCGCTCGAGTTCGTCGTCGTCGGTGCCCACAGCTACGAGCGACACCAGGTGGATCGTCCCGCCGGGCGCGAGGACGTCCAGGGCGAGCTCAAGCAGGGGTTGGCTCTCAAGGCCGGGCTTGATCCCGACCACGGCATGCTCTCTCATCTCTTCTCCCTCTCGGATGGTCTGAGCGATGGTCTCGTGGTGCCGGGTCATGCGTCCACTCGAGCGGGAGACCACCGACTTCGGTCATCCTATATTCTTCAGGCACCGAAGGACGTGCTCGCGCACTCCGGACAGGCTCGGCTCCCTCGACCCCGTCCCGATCGGGGTGGCAGGTCCCGTCGTGGTCACGATGTCGAGGTTCCCGCCCCGGCAGGTCCCGTACCACCGTTCTCCACCTGCCCTTGCACGGAGGATGCTGTGGGTCCCGCACCGTAACAGCCGGTGCGGGTTCGGCCCCGCTACCGTGCGACCCGGGAGTTCGAACGGGTGGGCTTGGTGACCAACTGTCTGGAGTGGAGGGGCGTACATGGTCCTTGAGGTACTGGGTCAGGACGAGGCGCTCACTCGGCTGGAGGGGGTGGGGATCGCGACCCCTGCTGCGGGGACCGGGATGGACGCGGAAGCGGCCGCGGCGGCCGCAGCTGAGCTGCCCGGCCCGCGGTTGGTGTTGAAGGCCGGAGGCCTGCTGCACAAGACCGATGACGGGGGTGTCGTCCTCGGCCTCGAAGGCCCGGGTGCTGTCCGTGCCGCTGCGGAGGATCTTCTTGCCCGTCTCGGTGACGGCGCCCTGCCCCTCGTGGTGCAGGAGCAGTTCGAGGGTGTGGAGGTACTCGTCGGTCTCAGGCGGGTACCGCAGTTGGGCACGGCCCTGGTCGTCGGTGCGGGCGGGATCCTCACCGAGGTCCTGCAGGATGTCCAGTACGAGAGCGTGCCTGTGGATGCGGTCGCTGCGCGAGCGATGCTGGATCGGTTGCGTATCCGGCCGCTGCTCGATGGCGTCCGTGGCGGGACGAGGCACGATGTCGACGCACTGGTCGCCGCTATGGTCGCGGTGTCGCAGTTGGCTGAGCGCCACCCTGACATCGCCGAGATGGACCTGAACCCGATCATGGTGGGATCGGAGGGTCAGGGCGTACGCGCTGTGGATGTGCGTGTGCTGGTGGATCGGACACAGGAGCGGCTCACCGTGCGAGCGGTCCGCGACCTCGATCGCCTGCTCGCGCCGCGCAGTGTGGCGGTGGTCGGGGTCTCCGATGACCGGTCGAAGGTCGGCACGCGGCTCTTCGGCCATCTGGTGACCCACGGGTTCCCCGGAGCGCTTCACCCCGTCCACCCCTCCGGTGGCACCATCGACGGCCATCGCCGGGCCAGGAGCTTGCGGGAGCTCGAGTCCGCCCCGGACCTGGTCTGTATCGCGGTACCTGCGCAGCACGTCCCGGCGGTCGCCCAGGAAGCCGTGGATGTCGGTGCGGGATCGGTGCTGGTACACAGCTCGGACTTCGCGGAGATCGGTGACCGGGGCCGGCAACTCCAGGACGAGTTGGCGGCCGTCCTGGCTGCCGGTGGCGTACCGCTCGCTGGACCGAACGACATGGGTATCGTGGCGCCGCACCAGGGGCTGGCGGCATCCATCTCGGGGGCACTCTCGCGTGTCGAACTGCGCGCAGGCTCTGTGGCGCTGGTGAGCAGTTCCGGGGCACTGGGTTCCTGCCTGGCGACCCGGTTGCTGGAGCGCGGTGTCGGCCTCTCGCACTGGATCCACGCCGGCAACGAGGCGGATGTGACCATCGCGGAGTACCTGCGTTGGCTGGTCGACGATCCCGCGACCGGAGCTGTCGGGCTGCTGCTCGAGGACATCAAGGACGGGCCGACCTTCGCGGCCGCAACCCGGGAACTGAACGCTGCCGGGAAGCCGGTATTCGCCTACCACATGGTCCGGACAGCGAGTGGTTCGGCCGCAGCCCAGAGCCATACCGGCGCGATGGTCGGGGCCTTCGAACTTCGCGAGTCGGTCCTGCGTGCTGGAGGGGTGGTCAGTACCCCGTCGCTCCAGACCCTCGAGGATGCGTTGCGGTTCGCCGCCCGTCACGGCTTGCCTGCGGGTCCACGGCTCGCGGCGCTGACCTTCTCCGGGGGAGCCTGCACGATCATCGCCGATGCTGCCGTGGAGCTCGGCGTCGAGCTCCCGGATCTCGACGCAGGCACGCGCGGGGCCATACAGGAACACGTGCCGGCGTTCGCGGCGGTCCGCAACCCGTTGGATGTCAGCTACCAGTTGATCAGCTCGCCGGATCGTTTCGAGGCCGTGCTCGCCGCCCTGGCCGGTGGGAACGCCTTCGATGCGGTCCTGCTGCAGTTCACCACCAACGCTGATCCGGGTGCCACCGCCATCGCCGAAGCCGCCGTATCGCTGTTGGAGACCACGGAGATCCCGATCTACCTGTCCCGGTACGGCGGTGACCAACTGGCCCCTGCGGCTATGGCCCGCTACCGCGATGCCGCGATCCCGGTGCTGGATGCGCCCGATCGCGCGATGCGTGCCGTGTCCGCGCTCGTCGAGGCGAGCAGGTGGCAGGCGCAGTTCGCGGCCGGCACGGCCGGGGCTACCAACTGAGGTCCTGCCGACGGGTCGGACCGCTCACGATCATGAGGTGACGTATGGACTTCCAGTTGACCGAGGAACAGCTCGCGCTGCAGGCATCCGCCCGGCGGCTGGCCGAGGATCGTCTCGCAGCGAAGGCCTTCACATGGGAGTCCTTCCCCTGGGAGAACGCGCGGATCCTCGCTGAGCAGGGCTTGACCGGCCTGACCATCCCGGTCGAGGACGGTGGGCAAGGCGCCTCGCTGTTCGACGCGGTCCTCGTCATGGAGGCCGTCAGCCAGATCTGTCCGCACACCGGCGATGCGGTGCAGGCGAGCAACTTCGGTGCGATCCGGCAGATCGCGGCCTTCGGGAGTGAGCGGGTCAAGGAGGAAGTCCTCCCCCGGCTGCTGGCTGGTGAGGCGCTGGTCAGCGCCGGTATGAGCGAGCCGGAGGCTGGGTCGGCGCTCACACAACTGCGGACCAAGGCGCGCTACGAGGGTGACGAGGTCGTCATCGACGGGCAGAAGGTCTGGAACTCCCATGGTCCCGACATCACACACGCCGTGGTCTGGTGCCGGTTCGGGCCGCGCACCCGGAACATCGGTGCCGTGGTCGTGCCGGTGGACGCACCGGGCTTCACCAAGGGTGCGCCCGAGGCCTACATGTCCGGTGAGCACCACTGCGCGCTCCACCTCGACGGGGTCCGCGTCCCCCGTGAGTACGTCCTGGCCGACGAGGACGCGCTGCGCCGAATGTTCACGATCTTCGGGGTCGAGCGCATCGGCAACGCCACGCGTGCGCTCTCGCTCGCGCAGTCGGCCTTCGACCGGGCGGTCGAGCACGTCAAGACCCGCGAGCAGTTCGGTCGACCGTTGGCCGAGTTCCAGGGCCTGCAGTGGCGGTTCGCCGACAGTCGGATGAAGCTGGACGCCGCGCGGCTGCTGATCTACCGGGCGGTCGTCAACGCGGATGCCGGTGCACCGGACCCCGCTGAGGCGGCGGTGGCGAAGTGTTTCGCCAACGAAGCGGCCTTCGAGGTCGCCAACCAGGCCCTCCAGGCTCTCGGTGCCTCCGGGTACTCGACCGAGTTCCCGCTCGAGTACCTCGTCCGGCGCATCCGAGGCTGGATGATCGCCGGTGGGTCGGTCGAGATGATGCGCAACCGCATCGCCGAGGACGTCTTCGACCAGCGCTTCAGCCAGCGGCCCCCGACCGGAGACGCCTGACCGAAGGGCCCCCGTCCTCATCGTCGCCATCGAGGCGTCGCCCGTACGCCGGCTGCTCCCGGTCTTGCGTTGGGATGGCGCGTTGCTCACCGGGCGTTGAAGTACTTGGCCTCAGGGTGATGGAGCACGATCGCCGAGGTGGACTGCTCCGGGTGGAGCATGAACTCGTCGGTCAGCTCC
>CAYTLZ010000117.1:0-4323 GCA_964438785.1 uncultured Actinomycetota bacterium
TTGGAGGCGTTTACGTGGTCGTTGGGGTGCACCACGTCGGAGCTGAGGTCCTGGCCCATCAGCTGCTTGGCCCGGTTGGCGACCACCTCGTTGACGTTCATGTTGGTCGAGGTGCCCGAGCCGGTCTGGAACGTGTCGACGGGGAAGTGGTCGTCGTGGTCCCCGGCGATGACCTCGTCGGCGGCCTGCTTGATGGCCTCGGCGACGTCCGGGCTGACCACGCCCTGTTCCTGGTTGGCGACCGCCGCCGCCCACTTGAGCATCGCGTGGGCGTGGACGACCTGGACGGGCACGCCCGCGCCGGAGACCGGGAAGTTCTCCACGGCACGTTGGGTCGACGCGCCCCACAGGGCGTCGATCGGGATCTGCATCTCACCCATCGTGTCGCGTGCGGTGCGGTACTCAGCCATCGTGGTCCTCGCAGGTCGGGTTGCTCCGCGCCGGTCGCCGGCGTCCGAGGCGGAGGCTACTCCGAGCCTGCGCACGTCCCATTCTCCGACGCACCGGGCCCGACTCCCGACCGCATCGAGGTGGCACGCGCCGGACCGGTCAGACGGCGGCGTCCAACTCGGCCGCGTCACTGCCGTCGACGAGTCGGGTGAGGTGGTGGACGTCCTCGCTGATGCCGTGCACGGTCGAGGTGACCGCCTCGGCGTCGGCCGCGATCCCACGGGCGGCGTCGAGCTGCTGGCCGACGGCGGTGTCGATGCGCTGCTGACGGTCCGCGATGTCGCTGAGTACGGCCCCGAGTTCGCCGAGCACCGTGGAGGCGTCGTCGGCGTCGGCCACGATCCGATCCAACCGGCCGGCGATGTCGGCCGTCGCGGTCTCGGTCTGACGCGCGAGGTCCTTGACCTCGGTGGCGACGACCGCGAACCCCTTGCCGGCGGCACCGGCGCGGGCTGCCTCGATGGTGGCATTCAGGGCCAACAGGTTCGTGCGGGCGGCGACGCCCTCGATGAAGGTGACGATGTCGCCGATCTCCGCGGTCGAGGCGCTGAGCCGGTCGGCCGTGGCGACACCCCGGACGGTCACCGCCGATGCGTCGGAGGCGACCCGGGCGCTGGCGGCGGCCTCCTCGGCGACGCTGCCGGCCACCTCGGCGAGTTCGTTGACGGAGCTGGCCACGTTCTCGGTCAGATCCGTGGCCCGGGTGGTCGCGCCGGCGAGCGCGTCGACGCGCTGCCCGGTCCGGGCCTGGGTGTCACGGCGGCGGGCGAGTTCGTGTTCGGCCTGGGCGGCTCGCTCGCGGTTGAGCCGGTCGGCCTCCAGCACGGCGTCCTCGGCCAGCTTCCAGAAGGCCACCAGCACCCCGACGGCCAGCAGGACGAACACGGCGTGGATGATGACGAACCAGAACGGGTTGTCGATCGCGATCTGGGTGTTGAACAGCATCTGCGGGGCCAGTGCGGCCATGGCGAGGTGGTGGACGACCACGAACCCGATGGCGGCCAGCAACGGTGCCCACCGCTGGTAGAGCGCGATGAGCGGCAGCACGACGAAGAAGTGGAAGTGCGCCTCGGTGATACCGGACACCAGGTGGATCAGCACCGCGGAACACACCAGGAAGCCCACCGCCAGCACGACCTCGCGGGTGCGCTGGGACAGGCTCGAGCGGGTCGTGAGCACGAGCGCGCCGACGATCGGCAGCAGCTCCAGACCGAGGTGCAGCAGCACCTCGCCCTGCACCAGGCCCAGCACGCCCAGGACCACGATGTGGCCGATGAACACGCGCACGAGCAGACGGTGACGTGCCGCCCACTGGGCACTGTCGAGGGTGCCCCCGCGGGGAAGCGTCGCGAGCAGTCGCTGCATGGTCTCGAACTCCGTTCACGGGGGCATGACCGGTCCGCCGACGACGGTGCCGGGTGATGCGACATCCGCAGGCCCGTCGGCCGGAGACGCCCGGACACAAGCGGTTGGTGACCCCGGACACGAACGGTCGGTCGATCCCGGCCGTGTGGTCACGACCGCCCGTCTACGGTCGGCGACACCGGCGACCGCCGCCGCGTCGTTGGAAGGGGCCGCTGTCGTGACCATGGTGTCGATCGAGGAGGTCCGTGCCGCCGCCGAGCGGCTGCGCGACGTCCTGCAACTCACGCCGCTCGAACGGTCCCGGGCGGTGAGCTCCGCCGTCGGTGCCGAGGTGTGGCTCAAATGCGAGAACCTGCAGCGCACCGGCTCGTTCAAGTTGCGTGGGGCCTACAACCGCATCGCCCAGCTCGACCCGGCCGACCGGGACCGGGGCGTCGTGTGCGCGTCGGCCGGCAACCACGCCCAGGGTGTCGCGCTGGCCGCGTCGCTGCAGGGCGTGCGCTCCACGGTGTGCATGCCCCAGGAAGCCGCCCTGCCCAAGGTGGACGCCACGGCCGCCTATGGAGCCGAGGTGGAACTCGTCGGACGGTCGCTGGGGGAGACCATGACGGCCGCACGGGCGCTCGCTGACGGCGACGGGCGCGTGTTCGTCCACCCGTTCGACCACGCGGACGTGATCGCGGGCCAGGGGACCGTCGGGCTCGAGATCGCCCAGCAGCTCCCGGACGTCGGCACGGTCGTGGTCTGTCTCGGTGGTGGCGGGCTCCTGGCCGGCGTCGCCGTCGCGCTGCGGGCCCTGAAACCGAACGTGCGCATCGTCGGGGTCCAGGCGGCCGGAGCCGCCGCCTTCCCGGGATCGCTCGCCGCCGGCCGGCCGGTCGAACTCGATGCGACGGACACCATCGCCGACGGCATCGCGGTACCCCGCCCCGGTGACCTCACCTACGCCCACGTCGAGGCACTGGTCGACGAGGTGGTCACCGTCACCGACGACGAACTCGCCTCCGCCATCGTGCTGCTGCTCGAACGCGCGAAACTCGTCGCCGAACCGGCCGGCGCCGCGGCCGTCGCCGCCCTGCTGGCCGGCAAGATCGACCCGGTGGGGACCGTGGCGGCCACCGTGTCCGGCGGGAACATCGACCCGCTGATGCTCCAGCACCTGGTCACCGGTGGGTTGGCCACGGTCGGCCGGTACGCCACGGTCCGGACCCGGGTCGCCGACGCGCCGGGTGCGTTGTCGGACCTGCTGGCCGTCATCGCCGAGGCCCGCGCCAACGTGGTCGGGGTCGCCCATCACCGGCTCGAACGGCGACTGCAGCTCGGGCAGGTCGAGGTCGTGCTGGAGCTCGAGACCCGCGGCGCGGCACACGTCGCCGCGCTCCACGAGCGCCTGATCGGAGCCGGCTTCCCGATCGACGAGCACTGAACGGCGGACCGGGCGACCGGCCGGTGATGACGCTGACCGACCTCGCAGGTGGAGCTACCGTCGACGGGCAGCCGAGCACCCGCCGAGGCCCGACCGTCGGTCCGGCGGCACAGCACAAGGAGCCATCCGTGGACCCCGACAACCCCGGTGCCGGCTCGTCACCGTGGAGTCCGCCCGATGCGGGACGGCCATCGACCCCGCCCCCACCGAGCGCCCCGCAGGTCGAGACCGAGGCCGCCGACGGACCGCCGATGCCACCGCCGCTGCGTCGGCGTCGACGTCGCCGTCGGATCGTGCTCGCCGTCATCGGCGTCGTCGCGGTCGTCGCGATCCCGGTCGGGTTGGGCGTCGCCGGGACGGGTTTTCCCACCCTCGATCCGGCCGACGACGAACGCGCGGTCGACGACGGGACCGCCGATGACGGCCGTGACGACACCCCGGACGGACCGGACGAGGGGCCCGGCGACGACGGGCTCGACAGCGACGGCGAGGTCGATGACCCGATCGGGGAACGCCCCGGGGTCACCCCGTCGCTGGACGCCCCCGACCCCGACGCCCTGTCCGGCGTCGACGCCATCTACGCCCGGCTGCTGACCGACGTGGACCGCTCCGAACGGGTCATGATCGGCTTCCAGGACGACATCGGTGAGGCGTTCGGCGCGGCCGGGTCGGACGACGACCTCGTCGGCACGCTCCAGGCCATCGCCGCCGAACGTCGCGATGCCCTGCTCGAGGTCCGGGAGGACCTCGTCGGCGAGCTCGACGACGACGGCGCCGAGCTCGTGCGCGGGACCTATGTGCTCCACCTCGACTCGTGGGCCGACTACATGGATGCGGTCGCCGACGATCCGCAGGTGCTCGGCGGCGAGGGGGCCGACGGGGGCTTCACGGTCGTGATCAACCAGACCGCCGACGCCTTCCGTCGGGCGCTCGACGAGCAGCTGCCGTTGGACGCCGACGGCGAGGTGCAGGACTTCGCCGAGGGCATCCTCGACCGCGGGTTCCGGTCCACCGGCGACGCGCAGGTCTGATCCGGACGCTGCCGCGGGCAGTCGCCCCGATCTTCAGGCGGGCAGTCGCCC
>CAYTLZ010000117.1:4423-11694 GCA_964438785.1 uncultured Actinomycetota bacterium
AGGCGGGCAGTCGCCCGACGGCCAGTTCGGCGACCTCGACCAGCACGTCGGTCAGCGCGTAGTCCTTCGGTGTGAACACCGCGGCGACCCCGGCGGCACGCAGGACCTCGGCGTCCTTCGGCGGGATGATCCCGCCGGCGATCACGGGGACGTCGTGGTCCTCGCGCCGGAGCCCGTCGATGATCTGCGGGATCAGCGACAGGTGGGATCCCGACAGGATCGACAGGCCCACCAGGTTCACGTCCTCGTCCACCGCGGCGCGCACGATCTGTTCCGGGGTGAGCCGGATGCCCTCGTAGACGACCTCCATGCCGAGATCGCGGCAACGCAGGGCCACCTGTTCCGCACCGTTGGAGTGGCCATCGAGCCCCGGCTTGCCGACCAGGATCTTCAGGCGCCGCCCGATGCGTGCCTCGACCGCCCTGATGCGTTCGCGTGCCGCGGCCAGCGACGTGTTGCCGCTCACCACGGCACCCTCGCCGAGTCCCGTCGGACCGCGGTACTCCCCGAAGCGTTCGCGCAGCACACCGGCCCACTCGCCGGTGGTGACGCCGGCCTTCGCGCAGCGGATGGAGGCGGGCATCAGGTTGTCGTCGCTGGCGGCCACACGGCGCAGCTCGTCGAGTGCGGCGGCCACCTCGGCGTCGTCACGGGTGGCACGGAACGCCTCCAACCGGGCGAGCTGCTCGGCCTCCGCCGCCTGGTCCACGACCAGGAACCCGCCGTCGGCGTCCACCAGCGGTGAGGGCTCGGCGGAGGTGAACGCGTTGACGCCCACCACGGTCTGCTCGCCCGATTCGATGCCGGCCAGCCGGCGGGCGTTGGAGCCGACCAGCGACGACTTCATGTGGTCGACCGCCGCCATGGCCCCACCACGCTCGAGCACCTCGTCGAGCAGTTCGGTGGCTTCCGCGACCAGCGCGTCGACCTTGGCCTCCATGACGTGCGAGCCGTCGAACAGATCGCCGTACTCGAGCAGGTCGGTCTCGTGGGCCAGGATCTGCTGGATGCGCAGGCTCAGCTGCTGGTCCCATGGGCGCGGCAGCCCGAGCGCCTCGTTCCACGCGGGCAGTTGCACCGCACGGGCCCGGGCGTCGCGCGACAGGGTCACACCCAGCATCTCCACCAGGATGCGGGTGATGTTGTTCTCCGGCTGCTGCTCGGTCAGCCCCAGCGAGTTGACCTGCACGCCGTAGCGGAAGCGCTTGAGCTTGGGGTCGGTGACGCCGTAGCGCTCCGTGCAGATGCGGTCCCACAGCTCGACGAACGCCCGCATCTTGGCGATCTCCTCGACGAACCGGATCCCGGCGTTGACGAAGAACGACATGCGCCCGACGACCTTCGGGAAGTCCTCCTCGGCGACCTCGCCCCGTTCCTTCACGGCATCGAGCACCGCGATCGCGTTGGCGAGCGCGAAGGCCAGTTCCTGCACCGGCGTCGCCCCGGCCTCCTGCAGGTGGTAGCTGCAGATGTTCAGCGGGTTGAACCGTGGCAGGTGCGCGACGGTGTAGGCGACCATGTCGGCGGTCAGGCGCATCGACGGTTCGGGAGGGAACGCGTAGGTCCCCCGCGAGAGGTACTCCTTCAGGATGTCGTTCTGGGTCGTCCCGGCGAGCTGGCTGACGTCCGCGCCCTGCTCCTCGGCCACCGCGATGTAGAGCGCCAGCAGCCACATGGCGGTGGCGTTGATCGTCATGGAGGTGTTCATCTGCTCGAGCGGGATCTGGTCGAACAGGGTGCGCATGTCGTCGATCGAGCTGACCGGCACGCCGACCTTGCCGACCTCGCCGACCGCGAGCACGTGGTCCGGGTCGTAGCCGGTCTGGGTCGGCAGGTCGAAGGCGACCGACAACCCCGTCTGGCCCTTGGCGAGGTTGGTGCGGTACAGCTCATTGGACGCCGCGGCCGAGGAGTGCCCGGAGTAGGTCCGGATCACCCAGGGGCGGTCGCGCTCCGGCAACCGACCGTCGTCGGGTCGGTCCTCGTGCGGCTCGGATGCACTCACGACAGCCACCTCCCGGGGGTCGATGACCGTCCGCGGGTGCCTGGGGCGCGCCGGCGTCCACGACGACGGGACGCGCCGTCGGACCCGACCGGCACCGTCCGGCCATCGTCACGCAGGGTAGCCAGCAGGGGGTTCGTCCCGTGAACCAGCCGGCGTCCAGTCGCCGATTCCGCATCGAGGTGGCACCCTGTGCGCCGGCGTGGCACCGCTCGGGGGCGAAGGTGTCCGTTCGTCGCCATTCGTCCTGTCCGCCCCCGTGCCCGTGGAGCCCGCGTGCGTCGGATCGTCCGCCTGCTCGCCTGGCCGAGTGCGCTCGTCGCGCTGGTCGCGCCGTTGGTGCTGCTGGCGTTGCCGTCGGGGGCCCAGACACTCGACGATCTCGACGATGCCCGTGACGAGGTGGGTCGCATCGACGACGAGCTCGGTGCCGTCAACGAGCGTTACGAGGCCGTGTGGGCCGACCTCGAATCGACCCGGGTGGAGATCGAGGACCTCGAACAGCGGCGCGCCGAACTGCTGGCCGCAGCCAGCGACGCCGAGGACGTGCTCGCCATCCGCGCCCGTGCCACCTTCATGCGCGGCCCCACCAGCACCGTCGAGACCCTGGTCGCCTCCGAGGACCCGCAGGCCACGGTCGAGCGGGCCGCCATGATCGGCGCGTTGCAGCTGCGTGAGCGCATCGGCATCGAGGATGCGGTCGCGAGCCGGACCGCGCTCAACCAGACGGTGGCGCTGATCGCGGACCGTGAGGCCCAGCTCGTGGCGCTGCAGGCCGAACTCGACGAGCTCGGGCAGGGGCTGCAGGACCAGCTCGAGATCGCGCAGTCCGAGGCCGACGAGATCGCGACGCTCGTCTCGCGCCAGCGACGCATCGACCGGGGAGCCCAGCAGGGCATCTACGCCTGCATCTTCGACCAGGGGGCCTACCGCTTCCGGGACACCTGGGGTGCGCCGCGCAGCGGCGGGCGCTCCCACCGCGGCACCGACGTGTTCGCGGCCCACCGCGCACCGGTCTACGCGATCACCTCCGGGGTCATCCAACGGCACTCCAGCAGCCGGCTCGGCGGGATCGGTCTGTACCTGCGCGGTGACGATCGCAACGTCTACTACTACGCCCACCTCGACTCCATCGACGCGACCGGGGCGGTCGGCAACCGGGTCGTCGCCGGCGAGCAGATCGCCCGCAACGGCTCCACCGGCAACGCCTCCCGGTCCGCGCCCCACGTCCACTTCGAGTTGCATCCGGGTGGCGGTGCCGCGATCAACCCCTACCCGTGGCTCGCCGCCGCCTGCTTCTAGCGCCCGGGCCGTCGCGGCCGCCGTGGCTGTCGTGTCCGCCGGGTCCATCACACCCGTCGCGGCCGCCACGGCCGCCACGGGGCCGCGCCACCGCTACCGTCCGCGCCAGATCCCGGGTCGCCCCTCCCCGAATCGCGGGGACCGCCGGGAGTGGTCGGCGAAGGTCCTCCGATGCACGTCGCTCTTCCCGCCGCGATCGCGGCCGGCATCCTGATCGCCGTCCAGTCGGCCATCATCGGCGCGTTCGGTGACCGGATGCACCCGTTCGTGGCGGCCTTCTGGGTGCACGTCGGTGGGTTGGTGTTCGGTTTCGTCGGGGTGCTCGTCGCCCGGCTCGACTTCGCGCCCGCGGTGATCCGACAGGCGCCGTGGGGCCTGCTCGCCGGGGTCGCCGGCATGCTGCTGGTGACCGGGATCGCCATCGCGGTCGGCGGCATCGGCCTGGCCTCGACCCTGGCGATCGTCACCGGGGTGCAGCTGGTCGCCGGGTTCGCGATCGAGGCGACCGGGGTGCTGGGCCGGGCGGTGGCGCTCGATCCGGTGCGGGTCGGTGGTGCCCTGCTGATCGTGGTCGGTGTCTACCTCGTCGCGTCACGGGGCCCGGGTGTCGCCTGACAGCGCTGATGGTGGGTCCGAACACCTGGCGGTTCCCGCCGGTCGGCTGCGGCGCTCGACCCTGGAGGGGTTCGCCCGCCTGACGGTCGGGGGCACGATCAGCGGGCCGGTCCGGGACCGGTGTGTCGACCTCGGTCTGCTCGACGGCGCGGGCCGGCCGGTGGCGGAACTCGTCCCGCTCGGCACCACCGTCGCCGACCCGGTCGCCGATCTCGCGCTGCTGCGGGCCAGCGCCGGGGACCTCGCCGAGGTGCACGGCTGGTGGCGGCCGGAGTTGTGCGTGCTGCACACCGACGCGCGCGACGAGCAGGCCGCCGCGCCCTACGTCCTCGTCGGTGCCCGGTCCCTACCGCAGGCCGTGCTGCAGGCGCTGGCGGTGCCGGAACGCCCGGCGGCACCGGGGCCGATCCCGTTGGCCGACGTCGACGGGGTGCTGGACGTCGCGCGGCGTGCCGGAGCCGACTGGGCGGCGTCGACCGGCGCGGCGCGGCCCGAGCAGATCGTGCTGCACCGCTGGGACATCGCCACGCCCGACCGGGCGGCCGCGGTGGTGCGGGCGATCGTCAGCGCCCCCGACGGTCTGCGCGTGCTGCGTCACGGCGAGGACGGGCCCGTGCTGGTTCCCACGGATCTGGCCGCGGAGGAACTCGAACTGGCCAGCGTGACCGAACTGCTGCTGCGCGTGGCGACCGGCTGACCCACGAACGGGTCGGTGCGGATCGGCGGGCTCAGCGGTGGCGGCGGGCCAGCTGGATGCCGTCACGCAGCGGGGTGATGGTGCTGTCGTAGCGCGGGTCGTTGACGACCTCGCGGCTGATGGCGATCACCCGATCCAGGGCGGGCGAGTCCAGCGCGCCCGGTCCCCGGGCCACGTCGCCGCCGCGCAACACGTCGAGCAGCGCGAGGATGCCCCCGACCGCCACCCGGTCCGCCGCCTCGATCCAGAGGCGTGCCGCCGGATCGTCGGCATCGTCGCCGTCACGGCTCACGCCGCCAGCCCAGGCCCCGCCCGCGCCGGCGTCCACGGGCCCCACCACGGCGTCGACGTCGCCGGTGACCGTCGCCAGCGCCGCGCCCGGGGCCAGCGGCAGGATCGTGACCCGGTCGAACAGGCCGGCCCGCCGCAGCATCGACTCGGCGACCCCGGCGTCGTCGGGATCCTCGATGGTGGCGATCACCTCACCGTCATCGCCGACGGCGCGCGCGAGCCAGTAGGTCGTCTCGCCGAACCCGGCGGCCAGCTGCACCACCCGCCGGGCCCCGGCCAGCTTGAGCACGATCTCCAGGTGCCGTCCGACCGCCCGACCGCGGGTCGGCAGGTCCAGTGCCTCGGCACGGCGCTCGAGGTCCACGAGCACGGGGTCGTAGAGCTGGGCGGTGACGAGGTCGTCGAGGTAACCGTCGACGGCTCGGGGGAGCAGGGGATCCACGATGATCGTCTCCGTTGCAGATGGGACGGACGGCAAGCGGCTGGCGGGGTCCGGTGCGCGGACCGACCCGCAGCCGGCCTGCCCGGCGTAGAGTGCCGCATCCACCACCCATGCAGACCGTGCCCGGCGATTCGCCACCACCGGCTGCGGGGACCGGTCCGTCTCGAGGAGTACAAGTGGGTCGCCACGTCCTGGTCTGGGATGCCCCCAACATCGACATGACGCTCGCCAACATCATCGACGGCAAGCCCACCGCCAAGATCCGGCCGGACCTGGCGGTGCTCGGCGACTGGCTGGTCGACCACGCGCGGGACGACGACGACGACGAGGTCGAGGCGTGCGTGTTCGTCAACGTCGCGCCGCACGTCGCCGGCCCCCTGCGCGGGTGGGTGCTGTGGTTGCTCGAGCAGGGCTTCCGGGTGTTCGCCAAGCCCAAGCACGGCGACAGCGACGTCGACGACGACATGATCGACCACCTGTGGGACCGCCACGACGATGGCGAGCTCGAGGCCGTCTACGTCGGCTCCAACGACGCGCGCGCCTTCATGGATCCGCTGCACGAGCTCGCGGCCGCCGGCGTCGGGGTCAGCGTGCTCGGCTTCGCCGAGTACGCGGGGCAGCTGTCGGTCAGCGACGACGTGCGGTTCATCGACCTCGAGACCATCACGGGCCTGTTCGGCGAACCCCTGCCACGGATCACGCTCGAGACCCTGCCCGAGGAGGGCCGTTGGTTCGAGCCCACCGGGGTGCTCGGCCAGCGGCGCGCCAGCGCATCGTGACGTCCACGTCCGGGTCGGGCGCACCGCCCCCGTCGGTGCGATCCGAGGTCGGCCGGCTGCGCAGCGTGCTGGTCCACCGTCCCGGAGCCGAACTCGCCCGCATCACCCCGTCCAACATGGACGACCTGCTGTTCGACGAACTGCTGTGGCTCGAGCACGCCCAACTCGAACACGACGCGTTCACCGGCGTGCTGCGCGACGCCGGCGTGGAGGTGCTGACCGTCGAGGCGATGCTCGCCGAGGTCGTCGCCGACGAGGCCCTTGCCCGGGCGCTGGTCGAGCGCCACGTCACCGCCATGACCTGCGGGCCCCAGTTGGTCGACCGGGTCCGGGAGCTGCTGCTCGGCACGCCGCCGGCGGAACTCGTCGACCACCTGATCGCCGGGGTCCTGCTCGAGGAGGTCGACGGGGTCGGCTCGATCGGCGGCCTGGTCGCCGCCGCCAGCGAGCCGACCAAGGCGCTGCTCGACCCGTTGCCCAACCTGGTCTTCACCCGCGACTCCTCCGCGTGGATCGGTGAGGGGGTCGTGCTCTCACCGATGCACCGCACGGTGCGTCGACGGGAGACCGACCTGCTGCGCACCCTGTACCGCCACCATCCGCGGTTCGCATCGGTCCCGGTGTGGTTCGGCGACGAGCCGTCGGACCCCTTCCCGGCGACGTTCGAGGGCGGTGACCTGCTCGTCGTCGGTGCGCGCGGCCTGGCCATCGGGCTGAGCGAACGCACCACGCCATCCGGGGTGGAGACGCTGGTGTCCCGGCTGTTTGCGGCTGGCGTCGTGGACCGCGTGCTGGCCGTCGACCTGCCCAAGGTCCGGGCGGCGATGCACCTCGACACCATCGTGACCCAGGTCGACCACGACGCGTTCATCACCTACCCGAAGATGACCCGGTCGATCGCCACCTTCGAGGTGACCCCGGGCCGCGACGGTCAGGTGGACGTACGCGCGGGCGACGGGCTCATGCCGGGCCTGGCCTGGGCGGCCGGCATCGACCACGCCCGCGCCATCGAGCCGTCGCTGGGCTCGGTCCGGGCCGAGCGCGAACAGTGGAACGACGCCAACAACACCCTGGCGCTCGCCCCCGGTGAGGTGATCGCCTACGAACGCAACGTCGCCACCAATGAGATCCTCGAGGCGGCGG
>CAYTLZ010000118.1:0-11535 GCA_964438785.1 uncultured Actinomycetota bacterium
ACCACCTGCTCACCGCGGCCAACACCACCCAACCTGCCGCTTGACAGACATAGGATCTTCGCAATTTCCGTTCACCGGTGGTGCCGCCACCAACCGGCTCGTCGGGCAGTCTGGGTAGCCGCATCTAGGCTGGCGGCGCTTGACGTTCGCTACCTATTTGATTAGGTAGCATTCCTAATTAACTCTGCTCGCCTATGTGCGAGATGACCTTCGAGGTGCAGCGTGGAGACAGATCGACGTTCCGGCGGTCGCGAGCTGCATGAACGTGCTCTCTACGAATTGCTGTACGAGGGGGGAGCGGCCACGCGGACTGAGCTCGCGCGGCGAGCTCAGCTGTCCAAGCCTGCCGTCTCCGACATCATTGAATCCTTGGTTGACGCCAAGATCGTCGAACCGGCCGGCAGCGTTCAGGGTCGATCGGGACCTGCAGCCACGCTGTTCGCGATTCGCCCCAAGGTCGCCCACGGCATCGGGATCGACCTCGGTGGTACGAAGATCCATGGCGTGATTGGAGACCTCGGAGGTCAGCTGCTGGATGAGCGGCGCGTCCCTACGGACCCGCGCGGTGGTGGGCATGTCGTCGATCAAATCGCATCCATGTGCGAAGAGCTGGTTGCTGGACTGCCCTCGGACGCGGGGGACGTCCACCACGTTGCGCTCGGGTCTCCCGGCATCGTCGACCCAACGACAGGGTTGATGAAGCTCGCCTACAACCTCCGAGGTTTTGACCGGATCGACCTGGCGGCGGCGCTCGAGGCCAGCTTTCCTGCTGCGGTTCACGTCGACAACGATGTCAACATGGCGGCAGAGGGAGAGCGGTTCGACCAAACAGCGACCACTAGTGACAACTTCGTTTACATCTCCGTTGGCACCGGCATTGGGATGGCGCTGGTATTGGACGGCTACATCTGCCGCGGACACCGTGGTGCCGCTGGTGAGATCGCCTACCTGCCGCTCGGTACGGATCCGTTCGACCCCGAAAACCAGCAGCGCGGGCCCTTAGAGGAAGCGGTGGACGGTCATGCCATCCTGCAACGCTTCTCCCAGTGGCGAGACGACACCGACACGGCGCTTGAGGCTGATGCGACCGTTCCGATGATCTTCGAGGCAGCGTCAGCTGACGATCCGTTGGCCGTCCGCGTGGTCGATGAGGAGGCTCGCCTCATCGCGTTGTCGATCACCGCGATTGCAGCCGTGCTCGATCCTGAACGCGTGATCCTCGGAGGCGGTATCGGCAGTGCACCCCCCCTGTTGCCCGCCGTTCGCTCGTGGCTGGCTCGCCTGATGACCGACCCCCCGGTGACTCAGCGCAGCTTGCTGGGGACTCGTGCCCCGCTCGTCGGAGCGCTCGGAGTCGCGCTGTCAGCTACCCGAGACGACCTGCTCGACATCCGGCTCCGCGGACGCCACCCCAGCCGCCTCGCTGGCCACACGCGCTCGCGTCGTCTGGAGCCGCACTTGCGGCGACACGAAGCGGGCGAGAACGACTCATCTCAGGTGACCTCATGAGCACGCCAAGACCGCAACTCTTGGGCACGTTCGGCATGGTGGCGTCCACCCACTGGCTGGCGTCGGCCGCTGGGATGGCCATGCTGGAACGCGGGGGCAACGCCTACGACGCCGCCGTGGCGACGGGCTTCGTGCTCCAGGTCGTCGAACCCCACCTCAACGGTCCCGCTGGCGAGGTGCCGATCATTCATCAGGCGGCAGGTCGCGACGTTGAGGTCGTGTGTGGCCAGGGGCCCGCACCCAGGCGAGCGACGATCAGCAGGTTCCGCGAACTCGGCCTCGAGCTCATCCCGGGAACGGGCCTGCTCGCTGCGTGCGTGCCGGGGGCCTTCGCTGCCTGGACGCGCCTGCTGGCCGAGAACGGGACGATGGAGCTCGGCGACGTCATGGCGCCGGCCATCGCCTACGCGCGTGACGGCTATCCCGTCTCGACGCGGCTGAGCGCAGCGATCCGGGAGGTCCTTCCCCTCTTCGAGCAGCATTGGGTGTCCTCCGCGGCAACGTGGCTCGTCGGGGGGCGAGCACCACGACCGGGCACCCTGCTGCGCAACCCGACGTTGGCTTCTACCCTGCAGCGTCTGGCTGATGCGGCGGCCGGACCCGGCACCCGCGGATCTCGCATCGATCGTGCGGTGGACGCCTTCTACCGCGGTTTCGTGGCTGACGCCATCGTGCGTTTCGCCGCGGGTACGGCGGTCATGGACACCAGTGGTCGCGCTCATCACGGCCTCATCGAGGCAGATGACCTCGACGAGTTCTCCGCCCGTGTCGAGCCGGCGCTTTCCCTGACCTACGCGGGGAAGACGATCCACAAGCCGTCAACGTGGACACAGGGTCTGGTCTTCCTCCAGCAGCTTGCGATCCTCAGCCACACCGACGTCGGGGCGATGCCCCGCCGGTCAGCTGACTTCGCACACGTCGTGACGGAAGCCGCGAAGCTCGCCTTCGCCGACCGGGAGGCCTGGTACGGCGACCCCGACTTCGTGGATGTGCCGGTCACTGGCCTGCTCGATCCGGACTACAACCGACAGCGGGCGGCGCTCATCGGCGAACGGGCATCGCTTGATCTGCGTCCGGGCCGCCCTGATGGTCGTGAGCCGATCCTCGCTCCGGACGTCACGGGTGTCGGATCGGTGCTCGGCGTCGGGGAGCCGGGCCAGGCGGCCGGCAGCGGTGAACCTGGTCAGGTGCCGCCGGCCCAGCCGGTGAACGGTGACACCGTCCACGTCGACGTCGTCGATCATTGGGGCAACTACGTCGCGGCCACCCCATCAGGGGCGTGGTTGCAGAGTTCGCCGACCATCCCCGAGCTGGGCTTCTGCCTCGGTACGCGGGCGCAGATGTTCTGGCTTGAGGATGGGTTGCCCGGATCGCTCGCCGGTGGGAAACGGCCGAGGTCGACGCTCACCCCGACGCTGGCCACCGATGATGACGGGCCATGGCTCGCGTTTGGCTCCCCTGGTGGCGACAACCAGGACCAGTGGTCCCTGACGTTCCTGCTGACGGCGCTGCACCATGAGTCGGATCTGCAACTCGCGATCGATGCCCCGACGTTCTACAACAGGAACGCTCCGGACTCGTTCTATCCGCGCGCCCGGGAGCCTGGCCGCATCGTGATCGAGGGCCATGCTGACGCCGCCTGCATCGACGAGTTGAGAGCTCGTGGTCACGACGTGGTCGTGGACGAACCCTCGTCGCAGGGCTGGCTCAGCGCCGTCGGACGCGCCGAGCACCCGGGTCTGCTTCGCGGTGCCGCCAACGCCCGAGATCGTCAGGGCTACGTCGTTGGTCGCTGAACGGCAGCGTTGACGGCTTGCGTCGTGTGACCGTGTCCGGAAAGTAGGCGTGGGACGTCGCGAGCGGTCGAGTGGATGACGGTCCGGTGACGAACCGGCAAACTCGTTCTTGACAAATAGACTGGAAAGTCACCAAACTATTCGAAGGTCATGCCAACCGTTGATGTGGACCGCCACACGGATGCGGGCAGAGGCCGACGACCGGCGGCGAGGAGAATCCCCATGAGAAGCACACGAACCGGCCGACGGCGTCCACGTCCACGCCTGGTTGCCATGGTCCTGAGCGCGACGTTGGTCCTCGCGGCCTGCGGTGGCGCTGAGGACACCGACACCGACACCGACACGGACGTCGACGCGGCCGAGGACGAGGACGCGGACACCGAGGGCACCAACGATGCCACGCCTGCTGCTGATGGCGGTGAGATCGAGATCGCCATCATCGAGGATGCCGACACCCTCGACCCGACGTTCGGTCAGACGCTGGGTGGCCGCTACATCTTCGCGAACATGTGCGAGAAGCTCTACGACGCAACCCCGCAGCTTGAGCTGGTTCCCCAGCTCGCAGCCGAGCTTCCCGAGTTCTCCGATGACGCGCTGACTGCGACCATCCAGCTCCGCGAGGGCGTGGTGTTCAACGATGGCGAGCCCTTCAACGCCGAGGCGGTGAAGATCTCGCTCGACCGGCACCGTGAAGCCGAGGGCTCCGCACGCGCCGGCGAACTCACGCCGATCGAGTCAGTCACCGCCGTGGACGAGCTCACCGTCGAGTTGGCGCTCTCCGAGCCCTACGCGCCCCTGACGGCCATCCTCGCGGACCGGTCCGGCATGATCATGTCCCCCGCAGCGCTCGACGAGCTGGGGGTGGACTTCGGTCAGGACCCCGTCTGCGTCGGCCCGTTCGAGTTCGCCGAGCGTGTCGTCGGCGACAGCATCGTGCTGGATCGTGCGCCCGACTACTACGACGCCGATCAGGTGTTCCTCGATCGCGTCACCTTCCGTCCGATCTCCGATGCGGCGGTCCAGACCGCCAACCTGCGCTCCGGTTCATTGCAGATGGTCGACCGCCTGCCGACCCAGGACGTGGACGCCATCGGATCTGAAGACGGCATCGAGGTCGACGAGATTACGTCCATCGGTCACGACTCGATCATGATCAATGTGCAGGACGGACCGTTCGCCGATCCCCTGGTGCGCGAGGCCTTCGAGCTCGCGATCGATCGGCAGCAGATCGTCGACACGGCGTTCGACGGCCTGGCGACCCCTTCGTGTCAGCCGTTCCCGCCGGCGAGTCCGTTCGTCATCGATGGGTTCGAGTGTGTCGACCGCGACGTGGAAGCGGCGCAGGCGCTGCTGGCTGAAGCCGGTGTGACCACTCCCGTCGAGGTCGACTTCCTGTCACTCAACAACACCCTCGACGTCCGTCGTGGCGAGGTCATCCAGAGTCAGGCGGCCGAAGCCGGGTTCAACGTCGCGCTGCGCGCCACGGAGGCCGGGACGCTGATCGACGACGCTGCGTCCGGGAACTTCGACATGGTGGTCCTGAACTGGTCGGGTCGTTTCGACCCGGACGGCAACGTCTTCGTCTTCCAGCACACCGATGGTGGCCAGAACTTCGGCCTCGCGTCGGATGCGACCATCGACGGTCTGCTCGAGGATGCGCGGGCCGAGGTCGACGAGTCGGCACGACAGGACCTCTATCGTGAGGCCTGGGAGGCCGCGACCGAGCGCGGACACCAGCTGATCCTGCTGCACCGGAACCTGTACATCGGTCGTAGCCAAGACGTGAGCGGCTTCGAGGCCGTTGGTGACGGGCTCATCCGCCTGAAGGGCGTCTCGCTCGCCAATTAGCCCCACGATGTCAGGGACGCCCATGATTCGGTACGTCGCAAAGCGGATGGCAGGGTCGATCGTCACCCTGCTGCTCGCATCGATGATCGTCTTCATGGGCGTCCAGGCGCTTCCGGGCGACCCGGCACTCGCGATATCCGGACAGGAGGGCGCACGTGATCCAGAGCTGCTCGAGGCCATCCGTGTCCGTTACGGTCTCGACCGGGCGCTGCCGGTGCAGTACGTCACCTGGCTGGGACTCGTCCTCCAGGGAGATTTCGGCCAGTCCATCCGCAGTGGCATCTCGGTGCTGGACGTTGTAGCTCCGCGGATACCGATCACGCTGCAGTTGGCCGGGTGGAGCATGGTTGTCGCCCTGCTCATCGGGATCCCGACCGGTGTCATCGCCGCTGTCAGGCGCGGGCGACCGGCCGATCATGCCGCCAACGCCTTCGCACTCTCCGGACTTTCCATCCCGAACTTCTGGCTGGGCCTCATCCTGATCGCAACCTTCGCCGTCAACGTGAGTTGGATGCCGTCGTCGGGGTTCGTGCCGTTCTTCACGGATCCCTTCGAGAACCTCCGACATCTCGCGCTTCCCGCCCTGGTGCTCGGGACCGGGCTCGCCGCCATCGTCATGCGCCAGACCCGCTCCAGCATGATCCAATCACTCAGTGAGGACTACATCCGTACGGCGACGGCAAAGGGCATCACGAACTCTCGGGTCATCATCCGGCACGCCCTCCGCAACAGCCTGCTTACCGTCGTCACCATCGTCGGGTTGCAGCTCGGCGTGCTGATCTCCGGTTCCGTGGTCACCGAGCAGATCTTCCTCATACCGGGGTTCGGACGGTTGATCATCGAAGCTGTCACCGCACGCGACTACCCGGTGATCATGGCCGTTGCCTTGTTGAGCGCGGTCGCCTACGTCGTGATCAACTTCGCCGTCGACATCCTGTACTCCATCCTCAACCCGAGGATCAGACTCGGAGCGGACAGCTGATGGCAGCCTCCCAGCCGCCGCTCGCACGACCGAGTCTCTGGTCCGCCTTTCGGAGCAATCGTGCGGCCCTTATCGGGCTGATCGGCGCGACCTTCGTCGTGGTCGTGGCCTTCGCTGCGCCCTTGATCGCTCCCTTCTCGCCCAGCGAGCTCACCTCCTCGCCGTCCCTGATGCCTCCGTCGGCGACGAACTGGTTCGGGACCGACGAACTGAGCCGGGACGTGTTCAGTCGGGTGGTGTGGGGGAGCCGGGCATCATTGCTGGCCAGCGTGCTCGCCACGTTCGTGGCGTTGGCGATCGCTGTGCCGATCGGTCTGACAGCGGGCTACTTCCGCGGGCCCTGGGACAGCGTCGTCGTCCGGCTGGCCGACACCATGCTCGCCTTCCCGTTCCTCGTGTTGGCGGTCGGGCTCGCGGCCATCCTCGGCCCGTCGCTCACGAATGCCGCCCTGGCGATCGGGATCTCCCAGATCCCCCAGATGATCCGGGTGACCCGCGGCGAAGCGTTGGCGATCCGCGAGGAGGACTATGTCCTCGCCGCCGTCGCCGACGGTGCCGGCAGCGGCACAATCCTGCTCCGTCACGTCCTGCCCAACACCGCCAACACGCTGCTCGTGCAGGCGACCATCATCGTTCCGTTCGCCATCATCACCGAGTCGATCCTGTCCTTCCTCGGACTCGGCGTGCAGCCGCCCACCCCGTCCTGGGGGGTCATGCTGACCTCCGCGCAGGCCTACTCGGGCCAATCGATCTGGGTCGCCCTGTTCCCTGGGTTGGCGATCTTCGCGGCGACCCTGTCGTTCAACGTGCTCGGAGACGGCCTTCGTGACGCTCTCGACCCAAAGTTCGTGGCATGAGTGACCTCGTGTTGCGCGTCCAGGACCTGCAGGTGAGCTTCCACTCGGCCATGGGCCGAACCCTGGCGCTCGACGGCCTCAGCCTCGAGGTCGCGGCGAGGCAGATCGTCGGGGTCGTGGGTGAGTCTGGCTGCGGGAAGAGCACCCTCGGAATGGCCTCAGCGGCGCTCCTGCCACCGGCCGCACAGATCGACCACGGCACTGTTCAGGTCGCCGGGCAGGATCTGGCGTCCCTGTCTGAGAAGGAGCTGCGCGGGTTGCGGGGCCGCGAGATCGGCGTCATCTTCCAGGAACCGATGACCGCCCTGAATCCCGTCATGCGGGTGGGGGATCAGATCGCTGAAGGCGTCCGGGTCCAGGAGTCGATCTCGGCTCGTGCGGCTTGGTCGCGGGCGGTCGATGCACTTGAGCGCGTCGGCCTTCCTGACCCTGCGGCGCGCGCCCGGTCCTACCCCCATCAGCTCTCGGGCGGGATGCGTCAACGCGTCGTCATCGCCATGGCAATCACCGGTCGCCCGAAGCTGATCGTGGCCGATGAACCGACGACCGCCTTGGACGTCACCGTGCAGGCACAGATTCTCGATCTGCTCCGCGACCTCGGCCGTGAACTCGATGCCGGAGTGATGATTATCACGCACGACCTCGGGGTCATCGCGGATGTCGCCGACGACATCGCGGTCATGTACGCCGGTCGGAAGATCGAGTCTGGATCCACGCGAGCCCTCTTCCAGCGACCGGAACACCCCTACACCGTCGGCCTGCTCCGAGCGATCCCCGCAGCGGTCTCTGGCAGTGGTCGCGAAGGAACACGCCTACACGAGATCCCGGGGCGCGTTCCGACCCTCGACGCACCGATCAACGCGTGCACGTTCGCGGATCGCTGCCCGCGGGTGGTCGACGCTTGCCGGACGGGCCGCCCGGACCTCGATCCTGCAGCGCATGGCGGCCTGGTGGCCTGCATCCGCCCGCACGGGCAGGAGTAAAGATGACCACCGAGATCCTCCGCACCCGAGAACTGGTGAAGTCGTTCGACGTGGGCGGCACGGGGCGACGCGGACGCAGCCTGCGCGCTGTCGATGGCATCGACCTCGACGTGCGCCAGGACGAGATCCTGGGCATTGTCGGCGAGTCGGGTAGCGGCAAGTCGACGCTCGGCAAGCTGCTGATGCGGCTGCTTGGGCCGACCAGCGGATCCATCGAGTACGCCGGAGAAGACATCACGCACCTTGACCGCCGCGCGCTGCGCCGGATCCACCGCGAGATCCGGATGGTGTTCCAGGATCCCTACTCATCGCTCAATCCGCGACGAACCATCGGCGACATCGTCGGCGAGCCCCTGCACTTGCACGGACTCGCGCGCGGTGCCGAACTCCAGCGGGAGGTCGCCAGCCTGTTCGAACGTTGTGGGCTTGACCCCGGGTGGATGCCTCGTTATCCCCACGAACTGTCGGGTGGTCAGCGCCAGCGGGTCGGTATCGCCCGGGCGCTGAGCCTGCAACCGCAGGTGCTGATCGCGGACGAGCCCGTCTCCGCGTTAGATGTGTCCGTTCAGGCGAGCATCCTGAACCTCATCCTGGATCTCCAGGCCGAGATGGGCTTCGCCTGCGTCTTCATCTCCCACGACCTCGGCGTGGTGGAGTTCGTCAGCGACCGCATGGCGGTGATGTACCTCGGCGAAATCGTGGAATTGGGGGCAGCGTCGCAGGTCTTCGAGCGCCCACGGCATCCGTACACCCAGTCCTTGCTGTCCGCGGCCCTCGCGGTCCATGCCGATACAGATGCTCGCGGGCGGGTGGTCCTCGAGGGTGACATCCCCAGCCCGCTGAACCCCCCGTCCGGTTGCCGGTTCCATACGCGCTGCCCGGTCGCCGAGCAGCAGTGCCGGACGGACCACCCCGAACTCGAGGGTCGGGGTGGGGATCAGCACCTCGTCGCCTGTCACCTGGTGGATCACGATGGTGACGGACCGAGTCTGACCCGTCCCAACAAGCCGACGAAGTGAGCGACGAGATGTCCAGACTGCAGCAGGAGATCGACGAGCAACCGGCCGACATTGCCCGTTTCGTCGACCGCCAGTCGGACACCGCAGCGCGCATCGGCCGCGAACTCCGCGATGTGTCCTCGGTGCAGATGGTCGCCCGAGGCAGTTCCGACAATGCTGCCCGCTACGGCCAGTACCTGTTCGGTGCCGTCGCGGGCAAGACGGTGTCTCTCGCCGCTCCGTCGTTGACGACGGCGTACGGAGCCCCGATGGAGTATCGGGGACAGGCCGTGGTCGGCATCTCGCAGTCGGGACAGTCCCCGGATGTGGTTGCCGTCGTGCGGGAGGCACGTCTGCAGGGCGTGCCCACCGTCGCGATCACCAACGAGACGTCCTCGCCCCTCGCCGAGGCCGCAAGCCACGTCCTCGACCTCCAGGTCGGGGAGGAGTTGTCGGTGGCCGCCACCAAGACATACACGACCTCACTGGTCGCGCTGGCATCGATCGCCATCGGCATAGGAACCGATCCCACGCTGGTGGATGACCTTCGACGCTTGCCCGATGCTATGCGCGAGACCCTCGCCTCGGCGCACCACCCTCGACCGGAACTCGAGGACTTCGCCGGCCAGCATCGGATGCTGACCGTCTCACGTGGTTTCAACTACTGCACAGCGTTCGAGATCGCGCTCAAGGTCAAGGAGTTGGCGAGGATCGTGACCGAACCGTATTCGGCTGCCGATCTCGTGCATGGGCCGATCGCGGCCGTTGAACAGGATCTTCCGGTCCTGATCGTGGCACCGTCGGGGCCACTGTACGCCTCGCTGGTTGACGTCGCACGCGCCCTCCGGGAGCGGGGGGCGCGGACGATGGCCATCACGGATGTCCCGGAGCTCGCTGCGGAGGTGGATGCCGTGCTGCCCTTCCCGCAGGTTCCCGAGCGGATCACACCAGTGATGGCGGTTCTCCACGGGCAGGTCGTGGCCGCTCGCCTGGCGGCACTGCGCGGTTTCGACGCCGATCAGCCCTCAGGACTTAACAAGATCACGCGGACCACCTAACCCCTTGCGCCGGCACTGTCGACGGGCGAGGCGAACGGAGATAGGGCGATGGTGCGCAGACTTCGTGTTGTTGTCGTGTGCACCGCGCGCATCGGGCTTGAACACGTCATCCCAGCCATGAAGCGCAGCGAACGGTGCGAGGTTGTCGCCATCGCGTCACGCGATGCGCAGAAGGCACGCCATGCCGCCACAGAACGATTGGCCCCGCGTGCCTACGGCGACTACGGGTCGCTGCTGAACGACACCGAGGTCGACGCGGTCTCCATCCCCCTGCCGAACCACCTGCATGAACCGTGGACGCTTGCTGCCACCGAGGCCGGCAAGCACATCCTGTGCGAGAAGCCGTTGGCACCGGACGTGAACCACGAGCTGCGAATGATCGACGGGTGCCACCGCGCCGGGGTAGCACTGCAGGAGGCCTTCATGTACCGCTTCCACCCGCAGTGGAGGCGTGTGCTCGAACTGGTGAGCTCCGGATGTCTGATGTGGAACGGCTGGTCAAGTGCACGGGGCGGGTCTGGTCGGGCGGGTTTCTGGGCAGTGCGATAGGGGGCCCTGGTTCGGGTGTGGTGCCAGGGTGTCGAGGGGGAGAGTCGGTTGTGAGGTGGTCCTGGTGGTCTCCGGGGTGGCTGGTAGACCTCGTGTCGGACGATTCTGTCCGTGTCGGTGTGACCGCCACTCTGATGTACGCGGGTTGGTTACCGCAGGTCGTGGTCCGCAGGAGGGTGCCCCTCACTCGGTGCGCTCTTTCCGGGCTTTGCCGGCTCCGGGTGGCAGATACTTGACGGGGATCGGTTCCTGCTCGGCGGATGTCCGACACGAGATCTACACGTTGGGGTGGTGGCCGCTGGCGCCGACACGCGCCCGCGGCCCGGGAAGCAGTGGTCAGTCGTCGGCGACCATCTCGGCCCACACGAACCCGGCGAGTTCACGGGCAACCGCAGCGTTGACCACCGACTTGGAGTCCTTGCGGGCCGCGAGCTTGCGGTGCTTGCCGCAGAGCCGCTGCTCCGCCGCCCAGGACCGCGCGATGGTGGCCGAGGTCACCTGCTGCTGGCGCTTGTTGAGACCCACCCCGACCGACGGGCGGTGCTGATACGCCAAGGCGGACTCGATGAGCTGGTTGCGGACCATATGGCTGCCGGCCTTGGTCAGATGCACCCGCCGGGTCGAGCCGCCCGAGGAGTACTCGCTGGGGATCAGCCCACACCACGACATGAACGCCCCCGCGGTCGCGAACCGCCGGTAGTCGCACACCTCCGCCACCAGCACGAGTGCGCCGAGGGGTTGGATACCCCGGTAGGCGGCCAGACGGGCCACCGGGTCGGTGAACGGCTCGGTGACCGTCCAGGCACCCAGATCGTCATCGATGCCCTGCAGTGCGGTGTCAGCCATCTGCAGCATCGAGCGGTAGTGGGCGAACGTCGCGGTCGCGGCCGGCTCATCGAAGCTCAGGGTGTTCAGCCACTGGGTGTGCTTGGCCGTCCAGTTGCCCCCGTCGCGG
>CAYTLZ010000119.1:0-11496 GCA_964438785.1 uncultured Actinomycetota bacterium
GGATCAGGGTCCCGATCGGCGTCGATCCCTACGGCAGCCAACGACAGACGGAGCCCCTGACCGTCCACTTCGGCCACCTCATGCACGTCAACGACAGCCGTGACCTTCGTGTCACCATCCGGTTCGAGCGTTGGCAGCGGACCGTCGCGTCCGTAGGGCCGGCGATGTGGGGCGAAGGCGTCGACGTCACCTTCACAGCAGGCGGGTCCCTGCACATCGATCCGAGGTTCGCGGGCTTCAGCCGTCTCACCGTCGATCGCACGCCGGCGACGCCGGAGGAGTTCATCGCTGCGCTGAGCCCCGGTGACCGCCTCACCGCCTCCGGGCCAGACGTTGCGCTCCGGAACCGTTGACGCCGTCCGAAGCCGGGCGTCGACCAGGAACCTCATGCGCTGTCGAGCAGCCGCTGCCTGGCCTGGTGCAGCTGCTCGGCGTGGGCCAGTACCCGCTGGTTCGCGTCGATGCGTGCTGCGATCTCGTCCGGGCGGTCTGCGGGGTAGCCGAGGGCGATGGTGACCTGAGGAGGGTGGACGCGGACAGCCGACGGATGGCCGCCTCGGCGAGGCGAATGGTGAAGCCCTGCCGTTCCGGCCCGTCCGGCAGGATCGCGAACAGGGCGGAGGTGTCGACAACCCGCAGCTCGGCAACCGCTCGCTCTCGCTCAAGGCGGTCCTCGAGCGCGCGACGTCGGACGGCTTCGGCTTTCGAAGCGCACCGGTGAAGCGCGCAACCTGCTGCAGCGCATCCACCGCGCCGTGGACACGGCTTAGCGCTTCCACCGGATACGAAAGCCACCCTTGCGCCTGTCGAGGTTGCGGACCGGATCGGGGTTCGGGTTGCGCGGGTGCGGGTCGATGGCGTCTGCGGGACGCTGCGGTTGCGCGGCCGCCGTTCGCTCCGTCGCCCACGTTGGACCTCCCCCCGGTCCACTGCGCCTCCCCCCGGCGTCCGGGATCCCGTAGCTCGCAGCGCCCCCTTCGAGGTAGGCAACGGGCAACGTCAGGACGGACCGCGCGCGGGAAAGCAACGCCCCGACCAGCGCAAGCGCCACAGCAGACACGAGCGCCGTCACACCTGGCAACACCGCCGGCGATGCGTCGGAAGCCGAGGTGACGCGCAGCATCAGCGTCGCGATCGCGGCCAGGGTGATCGCTGCCCGCTCAGGCGCAGAGACCGGGCTGCTCAGGACCGCGGCGACGACCGATCCGAAGTACGCGCGCTGCGCCACGGGGGTTGGAGGGCCCACTCCAGGGGCCCGCGTGGGGCGATCCGCAGCCACAGCGGGGAGACCAGGGCCATCACCACCGTGAACACCGCCACGGCAGCGAAGGTGCCGACGTTGCTGCCGGTCCGCAGCACGGAGGGTGCCAGGTGCAGGATCACCAGGTGTGCGACGTACCAGGTGAAGGCGAGTTGTCCCGCGGCAGCCAGGGGCGCGACCAGCCGTGGTGCACGCTCGGCCAGGAGCAGGCTCGCTCCCAGCACCGCGACCGCCGACGCCGTCGCGCTGAGCAGCCACAACGGCATCTGCCGATGGGGGACGTCATCCAGCAGCTGCCACCATCCCTCAGCGGCACCCGGCACGACGAACCGCCCCAGCAGCCACGCGAGTGCCGGCACCGCCAGCGCCACCCCGGCACCGACCAGGAGCATGCGGCGTTGCACGCGGACCGTCCCGAGCCGGCGCCGCCCGAGCCAGATGCCGACGCAGAAGGGTGCGGCCCAGGTAACCAGCGGGTACGGGCCGGTCAGCACGAGCCGATCCAGGTTCGTGAGCAGCGGCTCACCCCACTCGGCGGGCACGCGCGCGAACCGTTGCGGATCGCGCACCACGCCGGCGAGGTAGCCGAGGCTCCCGATGGTCGCCGACACGGTCGCCAGCCCCAGCAGCCACCGGTCCGGCCACGCCATCACAACCACAGCGAGCAGGAACAGGACGGCGTAGTCAGCCAGGATGACCGCGACGTCATGGTCCAGTGTCTGCAGCCACAGCCCCAGCGGGAGCAGCACGGCCGCCCGCCAGACGAGCACACCCCGGGCCTCGCGCACCGATCGGCTGCGTCCCGAGGCGAGGATGCTCACGCCGACACCGGCCAGCAGCCCGAACAGCACAGCCGACCGACCGCGGGGCACCGCCAGCACGTAGGCCAGGGGGCTGCCGGTGCCCGACGGGCTGATGTGGACGGCGACCATCCCGATGATCGCGAGACACCGCGCAAGGTCGATGCCGGCCAACCGACGGCCGGAGCCAGCAGCGGCCGCGGGCGCGCCGGCCTGCGACCCGTCGCTCATCACGCGGAACCCGCAGCTCCGAGCCGCTTGGCCCCGGCGACGATCCGCCCGTAGGCGCGTTCCGGGCCGAGCCCGCCGGTCAGCTTCGCCGTGAAGAAGGGCAGCGGGTCGCTCGCGCGGACCGGGACCCGGTCCAGCAGCATCGGATCGGCACCGGGCAGGTTGCGCCCAAGGGCACCGGTCGCCGCGGAACGGAACCGCGCACGCAGCAGCGGCAACGCCTCCGGTACGGGGCGGCCCCAGGTGTAGGCGAAGTGCCGCGGCACCCTCCCGAGCCGCTCCTCGATCAGCTCGGAGCACCGGTCCAGCTCCGCAACGGACAACTGCTCGGGCAGCGCGTGGGTGTGGGTGTGGTTGGCGATGGTCACCAACTCCGATGCCGCCAGCTCCTCGAGCTGCGCCCACGTGAGCCCCCGTCCGGGCGCACCCGTGGCCGTCGATCCGGGCCAGCGCATCACCCCACCGACGTAGGCGGTGGCGAGGTAGATGGTGAAGGGCAGCCCGGCGTCGCGCAGCCGCGGCCAGGCGTGCTCGTACACCCCGGCGAAGCCGTCATCGAAGGTCAGCACCACCGACGGCGAGGTGGAGCCGCGGTCCAGCGCATCCAGGGCGGCGTCCAACGACCGCACGGGCTGCTCCGCGAGCAGCGCGACCTGGGCGTCGAAGGCGGCGGCCTCGATATCCAGCTCGTCGGGGGTGCCGTCGCCGATCCGGTGGTAGATCAGCAGCGTCGCGCCCTGCGCGGGCCGTCGCGCCGAGGGCAGCACGCCGCCCGCGGACGCCAGCCCACGCTTGATCGCGCGACGTGGTCCGTGGCCGTGCAGTGGGTTCGCCATGGCCGGTGAGGCTACTCCTGCCACCGGGCCGACCACGGCGCCAGCCGCGACAGGTCGTGCCACCGACCCGTCGACCGGCCCCCGCGGCTCAGAACAGCTCCACGTCCCCCATGGTCAGGTCCCACTCCGACAGCTCCGGCATCCCGGAGTCCGCCAGCTCCCGCCAGGTCAGGATCGGCCCGCCACCCGGCAGCGGCAGCTCCCCCACCCGGCTGAAGGGCGCGTCGGTGATGCGCAGGACCTGATCGGCCTTGGAGACCTTCGCCACCCGTGCCACCAGCCGGCGGGCCACGTCGTCGTCGGGGGCGAGCAGGTGCCCGATCACGCCCTCGGTGGCCGGACCGCGACGGCGCAGACGGAACAGCACCACCCCGCCGTCCTCCGCCAGCCCGCGGTAGTGCAACGGGGCGAAGCCGTACCGCCAGCGCAGCACCTCGACGTCGAGGTCGGTGCGGATACGGTCGTCGGGCAGCCGGGCCAGCAGGTCCTCCAGCAGCCCCGCGTCGGCCAGCACCTCCTGCGCGGGCAGTCCGGCCTCGGAGGGCAGCGACCACTTGTCGGCGGGCACCCGGGCACGCACCGCCGAGGCGGCGGCCACCGGTGAGCGGAACCGCACCCCGACGGGCAGCTTGCCCACCTGCTCCCACCCCATCTTGAGGTAGCCGGGGCGGGACTGCTCGTTGGGGGTGTTGAACACGTGGGAGACGCCCTCGGCCGTCAGCACCTCCAGCGAGGAGGTGGTCAGCCGGCGGAAGATGCCGCGGCCCTGGTAGTCCGGGTGGGTGGCGGTGTCCACCGCACGCACCGCCTGCCAGGTCCTGCCACGGCGACGGAACCGCCACCGCAGCCACACCCGGAGCCCCACGATCCGTTCGCCGTCCAAGGCCACCCACGCCGGGGAACGTCCGAAGGGGTTCTGGTGGTGCTTCCAGCGGTAGAAGGCGGCGTACTGCTCGTCGGGCACCCATCCCAGCGACGACTCCAGCAGTTCCAGGATGTGCGGCAGGTCGTCATCGCTCGCCTGCCGCACCGTCAGTTCGATCTCAGCGCTCATGGGACCCCGTCCTTCACCGTCGGCACGACCCGCCCGTCCACCCACGCTAGGCGGCCACCCCCGCCGCAGCACCGTCCTACCCTCGAGCGGGGAGGAGACGGCCGTGTTCCAGCGTGTGGCGATCGTGGAGGCCGGCGGTGCCGCCATGCGCTGCGTCCGCTCCATCGGCGCGGCGGGCCCCCGCGACACCGCCCCGGCGATCGTGCTCCTGCACCGCGGCGCCGCACCGCCGGTCTCCCTGCGACGCCGGGTCGACGCGGTGGTCCAGCGCACGGCTGGCCCGGATCGCTCTGACCACCGCACGCCGCACGCCCGGGATGTCACGGCGCTCGCCGCGGACCTGGAGCGCACGGGTACCGACGCGGTGTGGGTCGGGTGGGGCGCCCCCGAGGATCATCTCACGGTCGCGAGGGCCTGCGAGGCACGCGGGGTCACCTTCGTGGGCCCACCGGCCGCGGCACTGTCCGCCACTGCCGACCACACGGCACTGGCCAGGCACCTCGCCGCTGCCGGGCTCGCGCCGCCGTCCCGTGGGCCGCGATCGCCCGGCCAGGTGGTCGAGGTGCAGCTGCTGATCGATCGCGCAGGCACCTGCTGGACACTCGGAACGCTCGTGCACGCAGCTCCTGGCGCGCACGGCCAGCCGTTGCTGTCCTGGTCCGGCCAGGGGCTCCTGGACGACGAGGTGGCGGCCAGTTGCGCCCGGACCGCCGCCACCGCCGCGCGGGCCCTGGGACTGAGCGGCGCCGTGGCGGTGGAGTTCCCCCTGCCGGGTGCGCACGCACCGGCGGCCATCACCCGCGTCCGCGGCCACCTCACGCCCGCCCACCTCCTCACGGAGCTGCTGACCGGACGGGACCTGGTGGCGATGCAGTTCGCGCTCGCCAGCGGGTCGCTGCTCGGCCCGGAGCCGGACCCGCCGTCCGGCGTCGCGGTGTGCACGACGCTGCGGCTGACGGAGCGGGCCCCGGTGGTCCCACCCACCACCTCGGTGGTCCACCTGCGGACCCCCTTCCTCCCCGGGCTGCGGTGTGACCCGCTGGTCGAGGAGGGTGACGAGGTGTCCACGGCGGTCGGTACGGAGCTGCTGACCCTGGGCGCCGTCGGGCGGGACCCGACCCTGGCGAACCGGCGGCTGGCCGGCGGGGTCGCAGGCGCCTACGTGGTGCTCGGTGCCGGCGCGACGGACCGCGCCGCCGTCCTCGACCGACTGGGGGCGACCCGGGCCGACGCAGCGGCGGCGCCGACGGCCGCGCCGGACAGCGGGCAGGACGACGACGCGACCCGCACCGCCATCGCGATCGTGGTCGCCGCCATCGAGCTCGATGCTGCGTCGACCGCCCGGGACCGACAGCGGTTCCTGACCTCGGCGGCCCGTGGGCGGCCGACGGCCAACCCCGAGGGTCTGCGCACGATCGACCTCCAGGTCACCGGCAACCGCTACCGGGGCCGGATCAGCTGCACCGGTCCGCGGACCTGCGACCTCTCCATCGACGGCCACCACCTGGTCGCCACCCTGGAGCACGGCCACGGCCCCGAGCGCACGGTCCGTATCGGCGGTCACCGCGCCACGATCATCTGGAGCGTGCAGGGCACCGACCGGCTCGTCGAGGTCGACGGCCAGCCGATCCGCGTGACCGCCTTCCGCGACGGCACGGTGCGTGCCCCGCTGCCCGGCATCGTCCTGCGCCACCTGGTCGAGGCCGGCGACGTCGTCGCTGCCGGCGATCCCGTGGCGGTGCTGGAGAGCATGAAGCTGGAGACGGTGCTGTCCGCACCTCTCGCTGGGCGGGTCGAGGAGCTGCTGCGGGCCCGCCACACCCGGCTCGCGGCCGGGGACGGCGTCCTGCGGATCGAACCCCTCCACGCCACCGAGGAACGTCGGCGTCCCTCACCCCGCGCCCGGTTCGAGCCGCTGGTCTCGGGTGCACCCGGCGGTGACCACCCCGACCCCCGGGTCCAGGCGGCCCGCCGGCTCCTGCGCTTGGTGCTCGGCTACGACCGCCCCACCACCGATCCGGACAACCTGCGGCGGTCGGTGGACCGCGACCGTGTGGCTGCGGCTGCCGCCACCCCGGAGGCCATCGCCGCGGAACGTGAGGTGCTCCAGGCCTTCGCGGACCTCACCGCACTGGCGGGTCACCACCGGGACGCCACCGACGGCCAGGACGTCGCGCGCAGCGACAGCGACCAGCTGCGGACCTACCTGCGCACCCTGGACCCGGATGCCGAGCCGCTGTCTGAGGGCTTCCGGACCACCCTCCTGCAGGCGTTGCGGCACCTGGGTGTGACGTCGCTGGACCGCACGCCCGGGCTGGAGGACGCCCTGTACCGCCTGCACCTGGCCCAGCAACGCGCGCCCGGCCACCGACGAGCCGTCCTCGTACTGCTGGGACGCTGGCACGATGAGCTGGACGGACCGGAGGGCGAGCTCGCCGAGCTGGTGCGCGGCACCCTCGACCAGCTCGTCCGCGCAGCCGACCAGCGCGAGCCCGCCATCGGCGACCTGGCCAGGCGGACCCGCTACCAGCTCTTCGACCGGTCCCGCATCCGAGCCGAGCGGGCCCTGCTGCACGACGAGGTACGCCGACAGCTGCACGCCGTGACCCGGGAGTCGGACCGTGAGCGTCGCGCGGCAGCCATGGCCAGCCTGGTCGCTTCGACCGAACCGCTGCTGCCGGTCCTGCTGGACCCCTCGGTGCCACAGGACGTGCTGTCCCCCATGCTGGAGCTGCTGATCCGGCGCTACTACCGCCGGCGGGCGCCCGCGGCGGTCCGGCGTGTCGAGGGTGCCCGTACCCCCACCGTGGTCGCCGACCTGGAGACCCTGCACGGCCGTACAGCCCCCGAACGCATCATCGCCGTGGGCGGCGACCACCTCGACACCCTGCTCGCGGGAGCGGCGGCGGTGGCAGGCCAGGACGACGACCGGTATCCGGGGAGCACCGCCCTGGACGTGTACCTGCGCACCACCGACCCACCCACGCAGCCCGACGTGCTGGCCGCGGCGCTGCGCACCCACCTCCATGCCGTCGCCGTGCCCGCCGGGTTGGCACGCGTGACGATCACCACGCTCGACACCGGCACGCCGATCAGCGGCACGCGAGCGATCGAGCACCTGAGCTTCCAGCGCCTCCCGGAGGGCTGGACGGAGCAGCGCCACCTGCGCGGCATCCATCCCCTGGTCGCCGACCGGCTGGACCTGTGGCGCTTCGAACGCTTCGAGCTGACCCGGCTGCCGTCCGCCGATGAGGTCTACCTGTTCCGCGCCACCGCACGCCAGGACCCCTCGGACCTGCGCCTGTTCGTCCTCGCGGAGGTCCGTGACCTGACCGCCACGCTCGACCCCATGGGCACGATCACCGCCCTCCCGGAGCTCGAACGGGTCCTCTCCGCCTGCCTGGAGGACCTGCGTCGGGCGCGGGCGACCCTCCCCGTCCACGAGCTGCCGGTGTGGAACCGGGTCGTGCTGCACCTGTGGCCGGCGATCACCATGCCGCTCACGCAGCTCGAGGGCATCGTCGGTGCGCTGTCGCCGCTGGCGCACGGGCTCGGCCTGGAGGAGGTGACCCTGCTGGTACGGACCCCCAACGCCGACGGCACACCGGTGCGAAGGTGCCTGCGCCTGACACCTGGGAGCGGTCAGGGGATGTCGTTGCGCATCACCAATCCACCGCGCCGACCGCTGCGGCCCGTCGATGCGCCCACCAGCCGGGTGATCTCCGCGCGACGCCGTGGCATCGTCCATCCGACGGAGGTGCTGCCGTGGCTCCTGACCGCGCCGGACACCCCGCAGCAACCGACCCGCCACGGCAGCTTCGTCGAGTACGACCTGGACGCGACGGGCGCGCTGCAGCCGGTGGATCGCGAGCTCGGGAGCAACACCGCGGGCGTGGTCGTCGGCGTCGTGACCACGCCGACCACCCGGTACCCGGACGGCATGACCCGGGTCGCGGTGCTCAGCGACCCGACCCACGAGCTGGGCTCGCTCGCGGAGCCGGAGTGCCGGCGCATCATCGCTGCGCTGGACCTCGCCGCGGCGCTGCAGGTGCCCGTGGAGTGGTTCCCGGTGTCGTCGGGGGCGCGGGTGGCGATGGACAGCGGCACGGAGAACCTGGACTGGACGGCCCGGGTGCTGCGCCGCATCGTCGGGTTCACCCAGTCCGGCGGGGAGATCAACATCGTGGTGGCCGGCATCAACGTCGGTGCACAGCCCTACTGGAACGCGCTGTCCACGATGCTGATGCACACCACGGGTGCGCTCATCATGACCCCCGGGAGCGCGATGGTGCTGACCGGCACGCGGGCGCTGGAGTACTCCGGTGGCGTCTCCGCGGACGACGACATCGCTCTGGGGGGCTACGACCGGGTGATGGGTCCCAACGGTCAGGCGCAGTACTGGGCCCCGGATCTGCGGGCGGCGTGCGCGCTGCTGCTCCGGCACCACGACCTGACCTACGTTGCCCCGGGCGGGTCCGCACCCCGGCGCCTGGCGACCGCCGACCCCCACGACCGGGACGTACGCGCGCAGCCGCACCGCGGGGGCGACACCGGGTTCGCGACGATCGGCGACATCTTCTCCGATGCGACCAACCCGGACCGCAAGAAGCCCTTCGACATCCGCAGCGTGCTGCGCGCCGTGATCGACCAGGACCGTCCCCCGCTGGAGCGGTGGGCCGACATGGCCGCCGCGGAGACCGCCGTGGTGTTCCACGCCCAGCTCGGCGGGCGCCCCATCATGCTGCTGGGCGTGGAGTCGCGGACGTTGTCGCGCCGGGAGCCAGCGCCGGCAGACGGCCCACAGAGCTGGAGCGCGGGGACCCTGTTCCCGCGGTCGTCGAAGAAGATGGCCCAGGCCATCAACGCGGCCAGCGGCCGCCGGCCGCTGGTGGTGCTCGCCAACCTGTCGGGGTTCGACGGCTCACCTGAGTCGCTGCGGGAGCGGCAGCTGGAGTACGGGGCGGAGATCGGTCGGGCGGTCGTCAACTTCCGCGGGCCGATGGTGTTCTGCGTCATCTCCCGCTACCACGGCGGGGCCTTCGTGGTGTTCGCGAAGACCCTGAACCCGGCGCTTGAGGTGGTCGCCCTGGAGGGGGCCCACGCGTCGGTGATCGGCGGGGCGCCGGCCGCCGCCGTGGTGTTCACCCGGGAGGTGGAGCGGCGCACGATGCGTGATGCGCGGGTCGTCAGGGCGAGGGAGCACCTCGATGGGGCCGTAGCCGTCGAGGTGGCGCGCCACCGTGACGAGCTCCACCGGACGATCGCCGCCGTCCGATCTCAGATGCTGGGCGCCGTCGCCGCCGAGTTCGACCGCATCCACGACATCGACCGGGCGGTGGCGGTGGGGTCGGTTGACCGGGTGCTCACCGCCGCGCAGCTGCGTCCTTACCTGATCGATGCGGTCGAGCGTGGCCTGGCCGCCACCCGCTGATACAGCGCTGACCCCGCGTGTGCGCTCACGCAGCATCCGGGGTCGTCCTCACCTGCCGCTCGGATCCCGCCGATGTCAGCGGGGCATACTGGAAGTGGGAGCCCGCTCCAAGCCCACGTGACTGCACGCGTGGAGCGAGGACGCGTCACACCGCTGGCCCCGGATCGGCCGGCATCGGCTTGGGTCGGAAACTCCCTGGTCTGTCCCGCACCATCTCCTCGGCCTCGCTCCACGCGTGCTCGACAGAGAGAGGGGGAGACCGATGGGTCGACGCACGTGTCTCTGGCTCATCGCCGCAGCACTGCTCGTCACCGCGATCGCACCGGCTGCGATCGCGTCCACGGAGCGTCTCGAGCCGGAACGGCTGACGTTCTCGTTTCGAGATCTGACGGAGCAGGAGCCGAGCCTCGGCGTGTTCCGAGGGGTCTACGCCGAGTTCCGCTTCGAGAGCTTCAACGCCGGCCAGATCGACGAGGATGCCGGCGCCGTGGTCGTGCGGCTGCTCGACGGACGGGGGCGTCTGGTCGCGGCGGTCAGCTCACGCGCGGGTGCCTTCACCGGCAAGGAGTACACGAGTCTGAGCGTCCCGATCGACTCGGTCTGGGGCACCTTCGACTACGACACCGACGGCTACTGGATCCAGCGACGCAACCAGCAGATCAACGGTGGCAACTGCGAGAACATCGACCACGCCCAGGTCACCGTGCAGGTCGACGGCGTCGGCCTGGAGACGGTGATCCCCGGACCGCCGAGGAACCGCTGCGACACCATCCGCCCATGACGGGACGGGGCGGCAGCACCCTGCGTGCGACCGCCCCAGCCCACAGCTCCGGTCAGCCGGCCAGCCCGAAGGCCACACCGGCGATCGCAACGACCGACACCAGCAGCGAGACCACCAGCACCATCAGCGTGTCCGCCGCCGCCTCACCCAACGAAGCCGACGCTGCACGACGCAGCTCAGCGCGACGACGATCCTCCACGATCCGTCCACAGGCCGCGGGCGATCCGTCGGCCCTACTCCCCCGGGCTCGGGCAGCATCAGCGCATGGATGTCGCCGCGATGACCCTGGACGCCTACCTCGATGAGTGGTTGGCGCTGCTGCGCACGCGCATCCAGCCCACCACCTTCCGGGGCTACGACGACATGATCAACGCCTACCTGCGCCCCGGCCTCGGCCAGCTGCGCGTCGGCGAACTCACCGTCCACCAACTCGACCTGTACTTCGTCCACCTCCTCCAGCAGGGCGGACGCCGAGGTGGCCCGCTGAAACGCAGCACGGTCAAGTACGCCCACGCCATCCTGCGCCAGGCGCTGAAGGAGGCCGTCCGTGACGACCTGCTCGACGACAACGTCGCCGCCCGCGTCCGCCTCCCCCGCGGCGAGCTGCTGGGCCTGCGCGTCGAGGACGTCGACCTCGACACGCCCCAGGTGCGTGGGTGCACCAGCCTCGCCCACGCCGGCGGGAGGTTCCGATGGAAGTCCACCAAGACCGGCCGCGGCCAGGTGCTGTTCCTCGACGACGACACCGCCGCAGCCATCGCCGCCCAGCCCCCACCCTCGCGCGAGGACTGGCCGCTGGTGTTCACCACCCCCGAGGGGCTGCCGTGGCGCCCGGAGATGATCACCGACCGGTGGCGCCGCCAGTGGCCCGGCCTCGAGCTCCCCAGACTGACCCTCCACGGCCTCAGGCACTGCCATGTGTGTCTTCTGCTCGACCAGGGCGTGCCCATCAAGGTCGTTTCCGAACGCCTCGGCCACGCCAACATCACGATGGCCATGGACGTCTTCGCCCACGTCCTCCCCGCCCAGGACCAGCCAGCCGCCGACGCCATCCAACGGGCACGGGGCGGCCCCAGCGGCACGGCTGGCGAAGGGCACCAGC
>CAYTLZ010000120.1:0-11481 GCA_964438785.1 uncultured Actinomycetota bacterium
GGACCTCGGAGGTCGAGCACGTGCTCGCCACCCAGACCCTGCCCCAGCGCATGCCGCGCACGCTGGCCGTCGACGTCGAGGGCGAGCTGCCCAAGGGCACGACCGCCAAGGACCTGATCCTGCACGTGCTCAACACCATCGGCGTCGATGGTGGCGTCGGGCAGGTCATCGAGTACCGCGGCGAGGCGATCCGCAACCTCTCCATGGAGGGGCGGATGACGATCTGCAACATGTCCATCGAGGGCGGGGCACGCGCGGGACTGATCTCGCCCGACGAGACCACGTTCGCCTACCTCAAGGACAAGCCGCTCGCGCCGCAGGGCGACGACTGGGACGCCGCGCTGACCGCGTGGCGCGCGCTGGCGACCGACGAGGGCGCGACCTTCGACCGGACCGTCACCATCGATGCGCGTGCCATCGTGCCGACCGTGACGTGGGGCACGACCCCGGCCCAGTCGATCCGGATCGACGAGCGCATCCCGCGGCTCGAGGACGCGCCGGACGAGGCGACCGCAGCGCAGTGGACCCGCGCGTACGCCTACATGGGGCTCGAGGGTGGCGAGGCGCTCACCGACCTCGCGCTCGACAAGGTCTTCATCGGCTCGTGCACCAACGGTCGCATCGAGGACCTGCGTGCGGTCGCCGAGGTGGTCAAGGGCCGCAGGGTCGCGGACAACATCGAGGCGATGGTCGTGCCGGGCTCGGGGCTCGTGAAGGCCGCGGCGGAGGCCGAGGGGCTCGACCAGATCCTGATCGAGGCCGGCTTCGACTGGCGCGATCCGGGCTGTTCGATGTGCCTGGGCATGAATCCCGACCAGCTCGCCCCCGGCGAACGGTGCGCCTCGACGTCGAACCGCAACTTCGAGGGTCGGCAGGGTTTCAAGGGCCGCACCCACCTGGTGTCCCCGGCCATGGCCGCGGCCGCCGCCATCCACGGTCGTTTCGTCGACGTTCGCGAGGAGCTGTAGATGCAGGCCTTCACCACCGTCACCAGCCACGCGTGCCCCGTCATGCTCGACGACGTGGACACCGACCTGATCATCCCCAAGCAGTTCCTGAAGTCGGTGTCCAAGACCGGGTTCGGCCCGTTCGCCTTCAGCGAGCGTCGCTACCTCGACGACGGTTCGCCGGACCCGGCCTTCCCGATGAACAAGCCGGAGCACGCCGGCTCGCAAGTCCTGCTCACCGGCCGCAACTTCGGGTGCGGATCGTCGCGGGAGCACGCGCCGTGGGCGCTCGACGACGCGGGCTTCCGGGTCATCATCGCGACCAGCTTCGCCGACATCTTCCGCACCAACTGCGGCAAGGTCGGGATCCTGACCGTGGAGCTCGACGGTGCGGTCGTCAAGCAGCTGGAGGCGCTCGTCGCGGCCGACCCGTCGGTGCAGGTCACCGCGGACCTCGAGCAGCAGCTCGTCAGTGCCCCGGGTGTCGGCGAACTCGAGGGCGTCGAGGTGTCGTTCGACATCGACCAGCACACCAAGCACTGCCTGATCAACGGGCTCGACGACATCGCGCTGACCCTCGGCCACGCCGATGCGATCGACCGCTACGAGGCATCCCGTGCACGCCTCAAGCCGCTGGTCCCGACGCCGTAGGGCGCTCGGGCCGGCCCGCACGACCGGGGTCAGCGCGGGTGACGTCCACCCCGACTACAGCGGGACGGCCAGGTCGGTGACGAACTCGCCGCCGACGGCGGCGAGCGCGCTGGGTGCGACCAGCAGCTTGAGCCGTCGGCTGCCACCGCCCACGATGACGCGGTCGAGTGACTCGATACGGGCATCGAGGTAGAGGGGGAGCTCGGCCGGGAGTCCGAACGGCGTGACCCCGCCGATGGCCATCCCCGTGGTGGCCTGCGTGAGTTCGGCCGGCGCGAACGACAGCTTGCGCACGCCGAGCAGCTTGCGAACCCGCTTGTTGACGTCGAGCTTGGTGGTGGCGAGCGCGACGCAGGCAGCCAGCGTCGGTGGGTCGTCCTTGGATGCCACGACGATGCAGTTGCCTGACGTGTCCAGCGGGTAGTCGTAGCGCGCACAGAAGTCGGCGGTGTCGGCGAGCTCCGGGTCGATCTCGATGACGTCGAAGGGTTCACCGGTCGTGGCGACCGCGGTCAGCACGGCACGCTCGAGGTCGGTCTGGGCGAGGTCGAGGGGGTCGGACATCGGTGGCTCCGGTCGCGGGGATGGGGGCTGGTCGCGGCGCAGGTCTAGCGCACGAGGGTGACGGCGGGGATCGCGAGCTCCGTATCGGTCGGTGCCCCGTGCTGCCCGGGCAGCCGCCCACCGAACGGATCCCGGTCGGATTCGATCCACGCGATCGGATCCGCGGCGGCGACGATCACCTCGCCGATCCGCTCGGCCACCGCCGGGCGCAGGTCCACCGGTGACCCGAACCAGCCGGCCGCGATCGCCTCGGCCCGGGTCAGCACCAGACCGCGGTCACCGACGTGCGCCCGCCAGGTGGCGACCACGTCGTCGTGCGCGCCGTCGATCACCATCAGCTGTTTCGCCCGGGGATCACCGCCCACGGCCCGCACGCCGGCCAGCAGGTCCGGGCGGTCGACGAGGTCGACGAACCCGTCGTCGGCGACGGTGACCATGCCGTGGTCGGCCGTGACGACGATGGCGACGTCGGCGGGCAGCTGGTCGCGGGCGCGACGCAGGGCGCCCTCCACCGCCGCGAGCGCCGTGCACCATTCGTCACTGCCGGGACCCAGCACGTGACCGATCTGGTCGACCTCGCCGTGGTGCGCGTAGACGATCGCGGGATCACGGGACCCGGCCACCGCATCGGGCCGGCGTACGGCGGCGTCGATGGCGACGGTCAGGGTCGTGTCCAGATCCTGTGCCGCACGTGGTGTCCCGCCCCGCAGCGCCGCCCGGGTCAGGCCGGAGTCCAGGAACTCCGCACGCAGCACGCGCGTGACGCGGACCCCGGCATCATCGGCACGTTCGAACACGGTGGGCACCGGCTGGAGGTCCTCGGGCGGGAGCGCGCTGCGGGCATCGGCACCGTCCATGCGGTGGAAGGTCCAGGTCAGGGTCGACAGCCGCTGTGCCTGACCCGGCAGGGTGAGGAACGAACCGGTGATGCCGTGTGCCACCGGGGCCCGGCCGGTCGCCAGACTGGTCAGGTTGGTGGCCGTGGCCGCCGGGAAGGTCGCATCGAGGGTCGGGCCGGGCGCAGCCGCGAGCATCGGCGCGATCGACCCATGACCGTCGAGCAGCTCCCGGCCCAGGCCGTCGACGACGAGCACCACGACGCCGCGGATCGCTGCCGGCAGCGTGAGCGGGGCCGGATCACTCCCGGTGACCGCCGACCACACGGCCGGCAGGATGGCCGTGATCGAACCGGCACCGCTCGCCGGGGCACGCAGGTGGGGATGCCTGATGGTCAGTAGCCGAGGTCGACGTGCACCGGTCCGAGCAGCTCGTCGTCACGGACGAACCGCTCGACGTTCTCCCGTACCCGGGCCCACAGCAGCTTCATCCCCATCTCCGGGGTGTTGCCGACGTGCGGGGTGATGATCACGTTGTCCATGGACCACAACGGGTGGTCCGCCGGCAACGGTTCCGGATCGGTGACGTCCAGCGCCGCACCGCCCAGTCGCCCCTCACGCAACGCCGACATCAGCGCGTCGGTGTCGATGTGCCGGCCGCGCGCCACGTTGACGATCCACGCATCCTCGCGCATCACGTCGATCGCGGCCGCATCCAGGATGTGTTCGGTCGCCGGCGTCAGTGCCAGTGCCAGGACGACGACGTCGGCCTCCGACAGGGCATGGTGCAGCTCGTCGAGTCCGAAGACCTCCGCGACCCCGGGGATCGGCTCCGCACGGTTGCGGACCACGGTCAGGTACGCACCGAAGGGCAGCAGCAGGCGCACCAGCGACCGGGTGATCGAGCCACCACCGAGGATGCAGACGTGCGCGCCGAGCAGGTTCTTGCCGACCGGTTCCGACCATTCGGTGGCGCGGGCGTACCGGCCGATGCCGCGCAGCCCACCCAACATGAGCGCGAGGACGTGTTCGGCCACGGGCTCGGCATAGACGCCCTTGCCGCAGGTCCACTGCCGCACGTCGTCGATGACGTCGACGAAGGGTTCCACGCCGGCGAAGGGCAACTGCACCCACTTGATGTCCGGGTGTTCGTCCAGGATGCGCCGCAGCTCGTCGGGACGGTCGTGCGCGGCCCAGATGAGCGCGTCGGCCTCGTCGATGCCGACCAGTTCCCCGCCACCCTCGGTCACGGCCTCGCGCAGTTCATCACGCGTTCCCGCCGGTAGGACTGCACATCGGGCTGTGCCCACGCGTCCGACTCCCCTCGTCCACACTCCGGGCCGCGGCGACCCGGCGGTCGCGAAAGCTAGTCCGCGGCCGGCCCGACGTCACGGTGGCGGCCCGGGTGACGGTGACACCGCACGGTGCGGGCCGGGGGGCGTCCTCAGGCGAGCGCGTCGACGAGCGCGACGAAGTGCTCGCCGCGGGCCACGAAGTCCCGGTGGGAGCTGAACGACGGTGCCGCCGGTGACAGCAGCACGCTGCCACCGGGCGGGGTCCGCGCCGCCGCGACACCGACCGCCTCGCCGAGGTCCGTGGCGTCGATGACCCGGCGGGCGATGTCGGCGTGCCCGCTGGCGCGCAGCGCCGGTCCGAGCCGGGCCGCGAGTGGCGGCAGCAGCACGGCCACCACCCGCTCGTCGGCGAGCAGGTCGACCAGCGGGTCGAGCTGCTGGCCACGATCGTCCCCGCCGAGCAGCACGGTGACCGGTCCCCGGTCCACATACGCCCGCACGGCCGCGACGGCGGACTCGGGCACGGTGGAGATGCTGTCGTCGACGAACCGCACCCCACCGTGGTCACCGACCGGGGTGAGCCGGTGGGGTAGTGGCGCGAAGTCCGCCAGGGCACCGATGAGCGGGCGCACGCCACCGGGCAGCGCCAGCCGCTGGTCGACCACGGCCAGCGCCAGCACCGCGTCGTCGACGAGGTGGTCGCCGACCAGCCCGGCGGCGCGCAGCGCCGCACCGATCGCCGCCCGGTCGGTGGAGGTCGCGACCGCGGCGATGCGGCTCCCGGCTGCCTCGACGCGGTCGTGGCGGGCGACGGTGGGGGTGACCACGACCCGGTCGGCCACGGTCAGCAGCCGCAGCTTGTCGGCGTGGTAGCGCTCCACGCTGCCGTGCCACGGGACGTGGTCGACCAGCAGCGTCGTGATCGCCCCCAGCGCGACGCGGGCGTCGAGGTCGGCGAGCTGGTAGCTCGACAGCTCCAACACGACGTCGTCGACGTCCAGCGCCGCGTCGTCGGCCTGCAGCGCCGCGCGGCCGATGTTGCCCAGCAGCGCCACGTCCCGGCCGGCGGCGCGCAGCAGATGGGCGATCATCGCCGCCGTGGTCGACTTGCCCTTGGTCCCGGTGACCGCGATGACGTCGTGGTTGTCGCGTTGGGCGGCCCACCAGCCGGTCGGGGTCGTGACCGGCACACCCGCAGCGACCACGGCGGCCACCCCGGGGCGATACGGGCTGACGCCCGGCGAGCGGTACACGGCCGTGGCCCCGGTGGGGATCGCGCCGACGACGTCGAGGTCGACGCCGATGCGGACGTCGAGCCCGAGATCGTCCAGCGTCGCCAGCACCCCCGGGTCCGGCGTGCCCTCGTCGAGCAGCAGCAGCGGCACCCGCGCATCGCGCGCCCGCAGCAGCCGGGCGAGTTCCCGGGTCTCCCGTCCGAGGCCGAGCAGGACGATCACGAGGCCAATCCGGGCAGTTCGGTGAGCACGGCCTCCAGCGTCGGTCGCAGGCGCGGGTCGTAGCCGCGGAGGTCGACCCCCTGGACGAGCTCCCGTAGCCGGTCCGACGCGCCGGTGCCGGCGTGTCCGAGCGCACGGACGGCGACGTGGTCCGCCCACTGCGGATCGTCGGCCAGCAGGTCGTAGGCGAGCTGGACCTCCTCCACGGTGCCGACGCACTCGAAGGGTTTGCGCACCGGATCGACCAGATCGCCGAGTGCCGCCACCAGATCGGGTTCGGCCAGGGCGTCGTAGCCGGTCGCCGCCCGGAAGTCCTCGGGGATCGTGAACGGGGCCAGCATGACCTGGACGAACAGGCACTTCGGGCACCGGCCACACCATTCACGGCGTTCGCCCCGCAGGGCGTAGGCACGGTTGCAGCTGTTGACCGCCGTCAGCGGCACCCCGAGCGCCACGAAACAGCCGGCGACGACGAGTTCGGGCAACGGCCGCAGCACGGACCACGCCCGCACGGCGCCGCCGGTGGCGGCACGCATGGCGGCGAGGTGCAGCGTCTCGAACGTCGTGGACTTCGAATACTGGTGGTTGACCGGCGTGCCATCGACCGTGCGGGTCGGCTCGTCGGCGGACCCCTCGTTGGACAGCAGCACGTCGCCACGGTCGTCGAGGATCGCGCTCACGCACGCGATCGAGGCGACGATGGCCGTGATCGGGATGTGGCCGTTGAGCCCGCCCGCGTCGTTGTAGGCGAACAGGCGCTCGTCGAGGTGGCGCTCGACGCGGACCAGTTCGAGATGTGCGGCGCCGGCCGTGCGCTCCATCGACGCGCGCGTGTTGACGGCGAAGGCCTCGGCGTCGAGTCCGGCCCGGTTCGCGAGCCAGGCGGTCACCGCGGAGTCCTTGCCGCCACCGACCGGCACCAGCACCCCGGTCCCCGGTTCGGCCGGCGGCGCAGCCGGTGTGACGCGTGCCACCTCGACGTCGGCCCAGCCGCGCAGATCCAGGTCGTTGGCCACGGCGAACTCGGCGAGTCCATCGGTGACCAGTGCCTGGAGCATGTCGCGGGTCGCGTCGGTCGCGGCCGGTAGCTCGATCCGACGCGGGATCGTCAGCTTGTAGTACGACGTCGAGGCGGCGACGGCCAGGACGTCGAGCGCGCCCCGCAGCGCAGCGGCCCGGGGGCCGTCGAGGGCCGCATCGAGGTCGCGGCCGACGAACCGCAGCGTCTCGGTGAAGCGGCTCAGCCCCGTGATCTCGACGTCGAGGAACAGCACCTCGCCGTCGGTCCGCCAGCCGTGCACGACGAACCGGGCGTCGTGCGCGTCGCCCCCGAGCGTCGCGGTCACTCGCCGATGGGTGGCATCGGCCCGCGCGTTCGCGTCCATCAACCGGCGAACCGGTAGGTGGTGGCCAGCAGCCGCTCGCGGACGGCCGCATCGTCGGCGGCGGCCACCGCCGTGCGGGCCATCCCGGCCGCACCCTGCAGCACGGCCCGGTCGGCCGAGGGACGGATGCAGGCGGCGGTGAACTCGGGCTGGTGGTTGACCGCGCCGTCCGTCTCGATGGCGAGCATCGGGTGGATGGTGGGCATCGCCAGCGACACGTTGGCCATGTCGGTGGACCCGGCCAGCTCCCGGGGCAGATCGTCGTCGGGGAACACCCGGCCCGCCTGTTGCGCCTCGCGCTCCCAGAGGCCGACGAGTTGCTCGTCGTGGAGGAACTCCGAGTAGGCGGGCCCCGGCTCGTCGAAGTGCACGGTCGCGCCCGTGGCGATCGCGCCGGCCTCGAAACACGCCTGCACCCGGGGGTAGAGCTCGGCGAGCTGGGCGAGGTCCGCCGCGCGGGCGTACCACTGCCCGGCCGTGCGCTCCGGGACGATGTTCGGGGCATCGCCGCCGTCGGTGACGATCCCGTGGATCCGGTCGGTCGGCTTGATGTGCTGGCGCAGCAGCCCGATCCCGACCTGCGCGACGGTCAACGCGTCGGCGGCGTTGATCCCCATCTGCGGGAACGCCGAGGCGTGAGCCGAGCGGCCGGTGTAGCGCACGTCGAAGTGCTGGACCGCGAGGCAGGGGAAGACCGACGATTCGAACGGTGCCGGGTGCACCATCATCGCGGCGTGCAGGCCGTCGAAGGCGCCGTCCTCCATCATCAGGATCTTGCCACCGCCGCCCTCCTCGGCGGGTGTGCCGAGCACGTGGACGGTCAGCCCGACCTCGTCGGCGACCTCCGCCAGCGCGAGCCCCGCGCCGACCGCGGCCGCCGCGATGACGTTGTGCCCACAGGCGTGGCCGATGCCCGGCAGGGCGTCGTACTCCGCGCAGATGCCGACGTGCAGCGGCCCGGACCCGAACGTCGCGTGGACCGCGGTGTCGAGTCGACCAACCCCGTGCTGCACCGCGAAGCCGGCCCCGTCCAGCGCGTCGGCGACCCGCTGCGACGAGGTGTGCTCCTCGAAGCCGACCTCCGCGTCGCCGTGGACCGCATGCGACAGCGCGAGCAACTGCTCGTTGCGTCGGTCGATCACGGTGGTGACCTGCTCGGCTGCGTCCACGTGCACGGCCTCTCGTCTCGTCGGTGTCGATCGGCTCAATACGCTACGCGACGAGCGGTGTCGACGAGGAGCCCGGGATGGTACGAGCGGTCGCTTTCGACCTGATGGACACGGTCTTCCGTGACCCGTTCCGGGAGGCGCTGGAGGCGGCCACCGGACTGAGCCTGACCGAGCTGTTCGAACGGCGCGAACCGGGGGTCTACCCGGCGTTCGAACGCGGCGAGCTCGACGAGGACGCCTACTGGGCGCACTATGCCGACGCCGGTATCGCCGTCGACCCGGTGGCGTTCCACGAGGTCCGCCACGAGGGCATCGAGTTCCTGCCCGGGATGCGTGAGCTGCTCGACGAACTCGATGGGCGGATCGTGCGGGCGACGGCGTCGAACTATCCGGTGTGGGTCGAGGAGCTGGCCGCCGGGCCGCTCAAGGGTCGCTTCGAGCACATCGTCGCCTCCTACCACCTCGGGGTCCGGAAGCCCGATGCCGCGTTCTACGAACGGCTGCTCGAGCGGATCGAGCTGCCTGCCGACGAGGTGCTCTTCATCGACGACCGCGACGAGAACGTCGCCGGCGCGCAGGCGGTCGGGATCGCGAGTCACCACTTCGAGGACGCACCGACGCTGCGGGCCTGGCTGTCCGCGCAGGGTGTGCCGCTCGCGGCCTGACGCCGCTGCGGCCGCCGCTGCGGCGGCCCCGTTCGGATTCGTTGTAGCCAAACGCGATGAGCGGTCGCGTTTCACGACAACGAAGACGTTCGGTGTGCGGACGTCGTCGGCGTCCGGCACCGAGGCGGCGGGTGTGGCCGGTCAGGTGCCGTCACCCAGCGCCGCCCGCACCCGTTCGCCCGCCGCGTCCGGGTCGAGCCGCACCTCACCTGTCGCGACCCACCAGGCCACGACGACGTCGGCCCACCGGTCGGGAAGTGCATCCGCCCAGGCCCGCGCGGCGCGGCCCTCGTCGAGGTGGCCGTCGCACCAGCCGTCGTCGCCGACCTCGGCCGCGCACGGACGGCAGAGCGCCGGCCAGCCGGCGGGACCGCAGGTCGGCAGCAGCCGCGGTCGTTGGCCGCAGCGGTCGCAGGTTCCCGCGTCGACCGCGCGGGGGCCGACGTCGGTGGCGTCGAGCCAGGGTGCGAGCTCGCGTAGCTGGGCCCGCACCCGGGCTCGTTGATCACGTTCCACCGGGCGACGCAGGCCTGTCAGGCGCTACGGATGACCCCGGTCTCGGCGAACTTGTCGTGGAATCCACGCTTGGACGGGTCGGAGTTGATCGTGACCGCGATGCCGATGACGGCCGCGAGGGAGATCAGTCCGCCCAGCACGGTCGGGATGATGTTCAGGGCCACGTAGACGTTGCGCTTGATCGCCGCCTCGAGGCTCGGCGGGTTGCCGGCCTCGTCGACGACGGTCAGGTTCATGACCTTCTTGCCGATCGTCTGACCGCTGGTCGACTCCAGGTAGGACAGGTAGCCGAGGTAGACCACGGCCTGGATCAGCGTCCCGACGTAGCTGGTCGCGAGCCCGGCGATGGCCAACACGATGCCCAGCGGGATCCCGACGATCAGACCATCGAGCAGCTTGGCGACGAAGCGCACACCGAGGGTGGCGGCCGAGCCGCCACCGCCACCACCGCCGGCGTTCGGGTCGACCGGCGGGGCCTGGGGCGGCATGGGCTGGGGTGGCGGCGGAGTGCCGCTCCCCGAGTCGCTCGGTGGTGGGTTGTTCGGACCGTCGCTCACGGGTGCCCCTTACGGATTCGGTACGAGATCGGTTCGGTGGTGCGTCGATCGGTCCATGGCGCGGTACCGACGACGCTGTTCACACCACGCTAGGTGATGTGTCACGTGCTGGCGAGGGTCCCGACATGGCCCGAGCAGCACCGCACGCTGACCGCGCGGGCGGGTAGGGGTCGAGGTGGTTGCGCGCAGCTGCCTACGATCACCAACCCGGATTCCAGACGACCCATCAACCAGGTGGACGACCCCATGACACACCGACTCGCGATCCTCGGCGGCGACGGCATCGGCCCGGAGGTCGTCGCCGAGGGCCTCAAGGTGCTCGACACGCTCGAACAGCTCGAGGGCTTCGCCACCGAACGGGTGGACTACGACCTCGGTGGTCGCCGCTACCTCGACACCGGCGAGGTCCTGGGCGAGGACACGTTGGAGGAGCTGCGCGGTTTCGATGCGATCTACCTCGGTGCGGTCGGCACCCCGGACGTGCCGCCCGGCGTGATCGAGCGGGGTCTGCTGCTGAAACTGCGGTTCGCGTTCGACCAGTACGTCAACCTGCGGCCGGTCAAGCTCTACCCCGGTGTGACCTCACCGGTTGCGGGCCTCACCCCGGAGCGCTGTGACTTCGTCGTCATCCGGGAGAACACCGAGGGTGTCTACGCCGGCGCGGGCGGGGTGCTCTACGAGGGCACCCGGGCGGAGGTCGCGACCCAGGAGAGCGTCAACACCTTCCACGGCGTCGAGCGGGTGCTGCGCTACGCGTTCGAGACCGCGCAGGCCCGAGGCGGCACCCTCACCCTGGTCCACAAGACCAACGTGCTGACCTACGCCGGGGGGCTGTGGATGCGTGTCTTCGAGCAGCTCGGCACCGACGAGTTCCCGACGGTCGAACGCGACTACGTCCACGTGGACGCGGCGTGTCTGTACTTCGTCACGCAGCCGGAGCGGTTCGACACGGTCGTGACCGAGAATCTGTTCGGGGACATCATCACCGACCTCGGCGCGGCGGTGCAGGGCGGCATGGGGCTGGCGGCGTCCGGCAACCTCGACCCGACGCGCGCGGCACCCTCGATGTTCGAGCCGGTCCACGGCTCCGCTCCCGACATCGTCGGGACCGGTCGCGCCGACCCGGTCGCGGCCGTGATCAGCCTCGGGCAGCTCCTGGCGTTCCTCGGCGAGGCGGGGGCCGCGGCCCGGGTCGACCGGGCCGTCGCCGAGCTGCTGGCCGCACGCGGCACACGCGTCCCGGACGGCGTGGAATACTCGACCGGCGACGTCGGCGACGAACTGGTGGAGCTCGTCGGCAGCGCCTGATCGGTGTCGGCTGAGCAGCCGGCCTGATCGGCACCGCCCGACCGGCACCGTGCGCATCGACCGCAGGAGTTCGTGACATGCCCTTCCCCGCCTCGGACACGATCTGGATGGACGGCGCATTCGTCGACTGG
>CAYTLZ010000121.1:0-11263 GCA_964438785.1 uncultured Actinomycetota bacterium
CTGCGTGCTGTCCGCTAGGCGGCTCCACGGTTGACGTGCCTCCTGCCAGGCTGCAAGCTAGGAAGTGGTGCTGGGGCCACTGAGCCCAGGCAGGGTGGAAGCACACGAGCCCGCGACCGCCGGTCGTACGCCTGCTGTGTCAGTGATCCCGCGCCGAGGGGGATTATCGATGGACGTCGGCGATAACTCGGTCGTGGTCGTGTCGTTCGACCGTAGCTTCGGTGAGGCGCTGGCCGCTGGGCTCGCGCGTCGCGGTCACGCAGCGCGGTTCCTGTATCCGGGCGAGGCGAAGGGCACGGTGAACGGCATCCTGGTGCTCGACGTGGCCGCCAACGGCCACAGCGGCGACCTCGATGTCGCGACGCTGGTCGGTCCACGGACCGAGCGCACCGTCGTGCTGGGGTCGGACGTCCATGGTGCGCTGGGCGGCGTAGCTGTCCACGCCACGGTCCCACCGACGGTCACGCTCGATGTCCTGGCGGCAGCGGTGGACGGCTCCGATGCCAAGGCTCGACCTCGGTCCACGACCACTCCCGGCCGGCCCGGCCGAGTCGCGCTGTCGGTGAAGGAGCGCGAGGTCCTGCGCGAACTGCTCGCCGGGAACTCCACCGCGCGGATCGCCGACCGGTGGTCGGTGTCGGAGCAGGCTGTTCGTGACCACGTGCAGGCGGCCTGCAGCAAGTTGGGGGTCCGCACGCGGGCGGAAGCCACCGCGTGGGCGCTGAAGGCTGGCCTCGCGCCGGCTGGCGCACGACAGCAAGCGAGCGCATGAGCGGTCCCACGGTCGTCCTGGTCGAACCCCGACCCCTCGTGCGCGAGGCGGTCACGGAGAGTCTTACGCAGGATCACGGGGTGACGGTTGCCGCCGTCACCGAGGACCTCGGCACGACGCTGCTCCAGGCGGAACGGGTCCAGGCCGACGTGGTCGTCATCTCCCAGCGGCTCTCAGGCTCCCTCGCGGCTTTCTGTGAGCGGCTCCACCAGCTTGATCACCCACCGCGCGTTCTGGTGGCCGACGCTGCACCCGATGAGCACGCGCTGTTGCACGCCATCGAGTCCGGTGCGGACGGCTACTCCAGCGGTGCTCAGGGGCTCAAGGGCCTGGTCGACGCGATCAACGCCATCGCACGTGGAGAGTCGGTCGTACCCGCGGCGATGCTGGGGCCGCTGCTCCGTCGCCTGATCCAGCGGCAGCGTGAGGCGGCCATCGCCGCGGAGCGCCTGGTCGCGCTCACCCGGCGTGAGCGCGAGGTGCTCTCCCTGCTGGTCGACGGGCTGGACCAGGAAGCCATCGCACAGACCCTGTACATCTCCCCGGAGACCGCACGCACCCACCTGCAGCGGCTGCTCCGCAAGCTGGACGTCCACTCGAGGGCGGAGGCCGTGGCCCTGGTCGCACAGACCGGGCTCGCCGACCGGCTCGAGCGCATCGTCGAACGGAGCGCATGATGGACACCCCGCTCCAACACCTGCCGCGTCGCCGCACCGATGTGCTGCTGATGGATGAGGACACGCGCAGCACGCTCATCGATCCCGACGTCGGCACGACCCACGTCCTCAACCCCACCGCGCGGGCGATCTGGGAGCTGTGCGACGGCACCACCACCCTGGACGAGCTGGTCAACGCGATCTGCGAGGTGTTCTCCGTGCCCCACGGGGAGGCGCTGCGTGACGTGGCGGCGGTGCTCGGACAGCTCGAGCAGGCCGGCCTGGTGACCTGGTCGGCTGACGAGCAGGTGAGGACCTGATGGCCGCCGATACCACCCACAACGGCACCCACACCCGCACCCCGCCACCCTCGACGTGGTGGCGGTCGGTGGCCCGCTACTCCGTGAAGGGCCCTGCCGACGTCGCGCTGGTGCTGCTCGACGCCGTGCTGGTGGTCGTCGGCTACCTGGCCATGCTGGTCATCCGCTACGAGCTGGCGGTCCCCACGGGCGCGTGGGATGGCTTCCTGCTGTTCGCCGCGGTGGCGGTCGTCGTCCACCTGGTCATGAACCGCCTGGTCGGGCTGTACGGACCGGTCTGGCAGCAGGCCAGCATCATGGAGGCCCAGCGCATCCTGCTGTCCGGCGGTATGGCGACGCTGCTGCTCGTGGTGTGGGTCCTGGTGGGAGACCGGCGCATCCCGCTCTCCGCCGCGGTGACGGGCGGGATGGTCGCCACCGGCCTGATGGGCGTCCTGCGCTTCCAGTCGCGGCTGTTCGCCTTCCACCGGCGCGGCGCCGGGGACGAGTCGCGGGTGCTGGTCGTCGGCGCGGGTGAGTCCGCGGGCGCCATAATGCGCGAGCTCGCCCGGCAGCCTGACCCCGGGGTGCGGATCGTCGCCCTGCTGGACGACGACCCCCGCAAGGTTGGCCGGTGGCTCGGTGACGTGCCCATCGCCGGCACCTTGGACGAACTGATCGAGGTCGGCGAGGCTTACGACGCGGAGCAGGTGCTGCTCGCCATCCCCTCCGCGGACTCCACGCTGGTGCGCAAGGTCGCCGACGCCACCGCGGAGCTCATGGTGCCCCTGAAGGTGCTGCCGGGCGTCTCGGAGCTGATGAACGGTCAGCCGCACCTGCGCGACGTGCGCGACCTGTCGATCGACGACCTGTTGGGCCGCCAGCCGATCTCCACCGACCTGGCATCGGTCAAGGCGTTGGTCCACGGCCGTCGGGTGCTGGTCACCGGTGGTGGCGGGTCGATCGGCTCGGAGATCGTGCGGCAGGTGGCCGCCTACGACCCCGCGCGTCTGCTGGTCCTTGACCGTGACGAGACCCACCTCTTCGACGCCATGGCGGTGATCGAGGGCCGGGCGGAACCGGTCCTGCTCGACATCCGCGACCGCGCGGAACTGCTCCAGTTGTTCCGCTCCGAACGCCCGGAGATCGTGTTCCACGCCGCCGCGAACAAGCACGTGCCCCTGCTGGAGGCCCACCCCCGGGAGGCGGCAGCCACCAACGTCCTCGGCACCGCGAACCTGGTGGAGGCTGCCCGTGAGGTGGGGGTGTCACGGGTGGTCTTCATCTCCACCGACAAGGCCGTCAACCCCTCGAGCGTCATGGGCGCATCCAAGCGCCTCGGTGAGCAGCTGGTGCTGGCCAGCGCACCTGAGGAGGCCGCCTGGTGCGCCGTGCGCTTCGGCAACGTGCTCGGCAGCCGGGGCAGCGTGGTCCCGACCTTCATGCGCCAGATCCGCCAGGGCGGTCCGGTGACGGTCACCCACCCGGAGATGACACGCTTCTTCATGAGCATCCCGGAGGCGGTGCAGTTGGTGCTGCAGGCCGCGGCGCTGTCGCAGGACCGCGAGGTGTTCATGTTGGAGATGGGGGAGGCGGTCCGGATCATGGACCTGGCCTCCCGCATGATCTCGCTCGCCGGCCTACGGGTGGGAACCGACATCGAGGTGCAGGTCACCGGGCTCCGGCCGGGGGAGAAGCTCGCGGAGGAGCTCCATACCACCGACGAGGCGCCGGAGCCGACCAGTCACCCCAAGATCGTGCAGCTTCACCCCTCGCTATCCTCTGCAGACACCCTCAAGGAGGCCCTGCACCGCATCGAGGCTGTGGTCCACGAGCGCGACGATGCTGCGGTGACGAGCCTGCTGTTCAACCTCAACGGCCAGCCACGCATGTTGGTCGGCGGCCCGGACCCGGACGAAGCGGACAGACCCGTCGATGACTGAGGACCACCCTCTCGCGCGCTACCTGGTCCCGTTGCGTCGGCGTTGGCCGATCATCCTGGTCACGCTGGCTGTCGCGCTGATCGGCGTGTGGGTCACCCTGCCGGAGGCGCCCGACCCCGACGCCTTCGAGGAGATCGATCCGGAGGTCAGCTACAGCGCCACCCACCTGCTGCTCCGCGAGCGCACCACCGCCGACACCGCCAACTTCGACCTGCTGGTGCTGCTCGCCCGCCAGGGTGATCTGCACGATATCGTCGAGGAGGAGCTGGGCGACGCCGTGGAGCCCGGCAGCGTCGACGCCGTGGGGCTGGAGCCGAACAGCGACCTCGGCACCCTCGGCATCAGCGCCATCCAGCCGACCCCCGAACGCGCGACGCTGCTGGTCGACACCTACGCGGAGGAGCTGGTCCGCTACTTCGACGAACGCGCCGAGGTGTCGGGTGGTGAGCGCATCGAGCAGCTCGAGGTCCGCGTCGCGAGCCTCGAAGAGCAGGTCCGTGCTCTCGAGGTTGAGCTAGGGGGAGTGCCGGAGGCCAGCGCGGAAGCGCGCCTGATCCAGTCCGAACTGGACGCGCTCGTGCAGCAGTTCGGGGCGTTGCAGTCGGAGCTGCAGTCACTGCGCTCCCAGGCTGCGGAGCAGCAGCCCACCTTCCGCACGATCCAGGAACCCAGTCCGAGCCCGGTTGCGGGTCCTGGCGCGCCGCGCTTCGAGGTGCCGGCGACCCCGTGGGCGCGCTTCGGGCTGGGCATCGGCGCGGCACTGTTGCTCGGCATCGGGCTGGTCTTCGCTCTGGACTGGATGGACACCCGTATCCGGACCCGCAACGACGCGCAGGAGGCCTTCGGTCTCCCCGTGCTCGCCGAGGTCGAGCGACGCACGAAGCGCGCGCAGCGCGCCGATCCACTGCCGACCGTCTCCGACCCCTCGTCGTCGCTGGCGGAAGCCTTCCGCTCGCTCAGGCTGTCGTTGACCCTGGCGCCGAAGTGGGAGCTCGACCACAACGCTCCCGTCGGCTCCGGGGCCGTTGGTTCCGCCGTGCCTAGCGGTGAGCAGCAGCAGCCCCGGACGATCCTGGTCACCTCGGCCCGGGACGGTGAGGGCAAGTCCACCGTCGTCGCCAACCTGGCCATCAGCTTCGCGGAGACCGGCCAGTCGGTGCTGGTCGTGGACTGCGACTTCCGCCGCTCCACCGTGTCCGGCCTGCTGGACGCGCCCGACGGCCCGGGGCTGCGTACGCTCGGCGAAGGGCAGTACGAGGACCTGGCGAGCCTGGCGGAGGCCAGCGAGCATGACGACGACATCGCGAGCCTGGTGCTGGCCACCGACCACGACAACGTCGCCGTGATCCGCACCGGGGCCGCAGGCATCGCACCGGCCTGGTTCCCCGCGCGCAGCGCGGAGATCGTCGCCCGCGCCGCGGAGCTCGCCGACGTGGTCATCTTCGACACCGGACCGCTGCTGGCCACCAATGAGGCCGCGGCGATGATCCCCACGGTCGACACCGTCCTGGCCACCACGATGGCCGGTCGGATCTCCCGAACCCAGGGGACGCGGGCCACGGAGCTGCTCACCCAACTGCGCGCCACGGTCGCCGGGGTCGTGCTGATGGGCTCGGAGAGCGCCGGCCGTGACGGCTACTACTACTACGCTCCGATCCGCGACGCCAAAGTCGAGGGGGAGCGTTCGGAGCCGTGGATCGCGAGTCGCATGAAGCGGTCGTGACCGCCGCCTGGCGGCGGAACGCTCGTGTCTGCTGGCGTCGGTCGGGGCTCACGGCGGTGCTCGCCGTGCCCGATGGTGACGACGTGCTCGTGTTGGAAGGCACGGGGGCGCTGACGTGGGAGCTGCTGGACGAGCCCAGGTCCACCGACCAGCTGATCGATGAGCTGGCTGCCACCTTCGAGGTGGACCGGGAGGTGGTCGCCGAGCAGCTCACGCCCTTCCTCGAACAGCTGCGGTCCGCCGGTGTCGTCGAGGCCGCATGAGCGAGGACACGGAGCTGCTGCGGCGTGTGGCCGTCTACGGCCTGCCCGAGCACACCGCGCCACTGCTCGACGCGCCACTGGAGCCGGGCCCGTGGTCGTCGCTGCTCGGTCAGGTCGGTCGCCAGCGCCTCCTCGGCTACCTCCACGCCGCCAAGGAGGCCGGCGACCTGGCGCTGACCGACGAGCAGGCGACGGAGCTCGACCAGCGCCACCAGGAGGCGTGTGCCCGGGCGGTGCGCCTCGACCGGCAGCTGGTACGGATCGTCGACCACCTCGACGCCCGCGGCATCGAGGTGGTGGTGCTCAAGGGCACCGCATCCGCCCACCTGCTCTACCCGGATCCGGCGATGCGGGTGTTCGCCGACAACGACCTGCTGCTGCGGGGCCGGGACTTCGAGCGGGGCCTGGCCGCGATCACCGAGCTCGGCTACGTCCGCCCGGTGGCCCCGCCGCGTCCGGACTTCGACCGCCGCTTCTCCAAGGGAGCGACGCTGAAGGGCGCGCAGGGTGACGAGGTCGACCTGCACCGCAACCTGGTGTTCGGCACCTTCGGCTTCGCGATCGAGCTGGACCGGCTGTTCACCGACAACGTCACCTTCGCGCTGGGCGGGCGGCGCTTCCAGGCCCTGAGCCCCACGAACCGGCTGCTGCACGCCTGCTACCACACCGCCCTCGGTGACCCCGACCCGCGCTTGAGCAGCCTGCGGGACCTCGCGCAGATCGTGGCGGTCGGCGACCACGACGACGCCGAGGTGCTGCGGGTGGTCCAGCGTTGGAGGGCCGAGGCCGTGGTCGCCAGGGCCTTCGGGCTGTGCCGTGAGGTGCTCGGTGTCACCGTCAGCGGACACCTCGCCCACGCGGTGGCCAGCTACCAGCCCAGCCGCCGGGAACGGCGCGCCATCGACAGCTACGTCGGCGCCAACCGGCACTACGCCGCGAAGGTGATGGCCTCCCTGGCCTACCTCGACGGTGTGGGCACCAAGCTCGCCTTCCTGCGCGCTGCGGCCGTGCCCAGCGAGGAGTTCGTGGAGAGCCGCGGGACCGAGCCCCGCGGCGCGTGGATCCGGCGCGGGGTGCGCTCGCTGTTCAGCGGGGGGCTGCGCTGATGCCGACACGGGTGCTGTGGCTGACCAAGGGGCTGGGGCTGGGGGGCGCGGAGCGCCTGCTGACCCTGATGGCGGGCAAGCTCGACGGTGACGACCTCGAGGTGGACGTCGCCTACCTGCTGCCGTGGAAGGACGCCTTCGTGGGCGATCTGGAGGCCGCCGGGGTCCGCACGGTGTGCCTCGGTGCACGGCGCACCACGGAGCTCGGCTGGCCACGTCGCCTCCGGACGCTGTTGCGCGAGCGGGACTACGACGTGATCCACACCCACAGCCCCGTGCCCGGGGCTGCTGCGCGCCTGCTGGCGCGCGATGGTGCGGTGCTGGTCCACACCGAGCACAACGTGTGGGACCGCTACCGCTGGCCGACCTACGCCATCAACGCGGTGACCTACGGACGCAACGCCGCGGTGCTCGCGGTCTCCGACGGGGTGGCCGACTCCATCCGGCGCCCCCGGTGGGCCCGCTTCGGGACCGCACCTGAGGTGGAGACCCTGCTGCACGGCGTGGAACCTGACCTGGCGCCCCGCGGGGCACAGGCCCGCGTCAGCGCGCGGGAGGCGCTCGGACTGGACGAGCACCGGCCGGTCATCGGCAACGTGGCCAACCACACCCCCAAGAAGGACCACGCGGGGCTGCTGGCCGCACTGGAGCGCGTGCGTGCCCGGGTGCCGGAGGTGCTCCTGCTGCTGATCGGCACGGGGCCGCTGGAGGAGGAGCTGCGCAGGGTGGTGCACGAGCGTGGGCTCACGGACCACGTGCGCTTCCTGGGCTCCCGTGACGACGTGCCGGAGCTGTTGCCGGCGCTGGACGTGTTCGTGCTCAGCTCCCGGTTCGAGGGCCTGCCCATCTCCATGCTGGAGGCGATGGCGGCCGAGGTCGCCTGCGTGGTGACCCGGGTCGGTGGCATCCCGGAGGCGATCACCGACGGGGAGCACGGTCGCCTGGTCGCACCCGGTGACCCGGAGCAGCTGGCGGCCGCCCTGGTCGGGGTGCTGGAGGACGACGCGTTGCGGGAACGGCTGGCCGCCGCCGGGCGCCAGCGGGTCGCGGAGGCGTTCTCCATCGACCGTGCGGTGCAACGCACCCGGAGCCTCTACCATGCACTCCTGCACGACGAGGGGGACCACGGATGAGTGCCGATCTGCTGCAGCCCGACGCCATCGATCCGAGCTACGTACCGGGACTCCGTGAGGGCGTCGTGGTCGTGCCCGTGAAGGACGAGGCGGTGCTGTACGAGGAGGACACCGGGCGCCTCCACCAGCTCGACGCGATCGCGACCGTCGTGGTGGGGCTGTTCGACGGGCAGTCGTCCATCGAGCAGACCGTGAGCGACCTCGCGGAGGCCTTCGGGGCCGATCGTGGCGTCGTGGAACACGACGTCCTCACCCTGGTCCGTGACCTCGGCCGCAAGGGCTTGTTCGCCGACGTCGAGGGGCACATCCCCGTGGAGACGCCCGACGATGGCTGCTGAGCCCCTCGAGGAGCCCCGTTACCTGGCGGTGCCGCCCTCCACCTGAGTGCAGGAGGTCGACCGCCTAGGTTGGGCGGTCACCGTCCCGCTGCGTGCGGGGAACCACGTCCTGGGGGTACGTGTGCCCTCCGAGGACGCTGCTGCGCTGGTGCGTGAGCTGTTCGCTGACCGGTACGTGCCCGACGCGACGCCACCGGGCAACCTGTCGCTGTGGCTGGCGCCGCCGTCCACCGACGGCGCACAGGACCTTCACCGGCTGTACCAGACCTTCACCCGCAGCCTGCGGAGCCGCTCGGTCACCCGCACGCTGGCGGCGCTGTGGCACGAGCTGGATGCCCGGGATGTGCGGGTCGACGGCACGCAGCTGCTGGTGGACGCGACCACGCTGGTCGACGGCGCCAGCCGTGCGCACCTGCTGAACCGCAACTGGCGCCGCTTCGTCGTCGATGATGAGAAGCGCTGGCGGCGCGCCGGGCTGCACCTGGTCGAGCGGCGGTGGGTGCACCTCGACCCGCAGCAGGGCACGGTCCACGCGCCCCCGGTGCCGGAGCAGGTCACCGAGGCCGCGCTGGAGGATCGCGTCGCGGCGCTTGGTGTCGACCACCGTGCGGACGGGGACGTGCGGTCCGGCACCTGGCCGATCGCGACCTGGACCGTGCGGCCGCAGGAGCGCACGCTCGCGCAACGGGCCGTGGGGTCCGCGGGAGCGGTGCTGGACCTGCGCGGGCGCGCCGGTGCGGACACGGTGCGCGAGATGGTGGGCCTCTCGGAGCGCCTGGTGCAGGTGCCGGAGGGCTGGTCGGGACTCGAGGAGCTGCGCGAAGCGCTGGCTCAGCTGTCCTCGGACACCGCCGCCTGAGGGCCGTCGCCGAGCGGCGCGAGGGGCCGACGGTCGCCTTCGGTCTGCTGGCGGCGGGGTGCGTACACCAGCACCGGCGGTCCGGAGCTCGGGACGACCCCGCTGTACCGGACCGTGTTCTGGACCTGGTCCAGGTCGGCGAGTTGGCGCTCAGCGCCCTTCCTGGGCAGACACAGCAGGATGATGATGAAGGGCAGCAGCTGTGCCCGCTGGCGGGTCAGGATGCCGAAGTTGCCGACGTTGGAGAAGGCGATGATGAACCCGACGCTGTAGGCCGCGGCCATCGCGACGAAGGGCCGTCGCAACAGCAGGCGGGGCAGGTTCGCTAGACGCGGCAGGGACAGCGCGATGAGCGCGAGGAACAGCAACCCCTCCAGGCTGGTCAGCTGAGCCTGCCGGTTGTGCGCCTCCAGGGGGAAAGGCCGGAACGGCACGGTCACGGCGGCGTGCAGGAAGTCGACGGGGCCCCGCACCGGTCGACTGTCGAAGGCCGAGCCGCCCTGACTGGTCCGCCGGGTGGTCTCCGCGAACACCTGGTCGGTCGCCGTGCCCTCGACGGACTCGTCACGCGGCAGCTCGTCACCGAAGTTCGACGCTGCGTAGCCAGCTCCCACGCTGATGATCAGCAGGCCGATGATCCAGGCGATGGGGTTCGTCGACACGTCCGGGTCACGGAACCGCAGCACGAAGGCGCCCGTGAAGGACAGCGCGATCAGCGCTCCCATGTGGGGGCGGACCAGGAACACCCCGGTCATGCCCACAGCGGCAACGAGGTAGCCGAACGGGGCACGTCGCAGCACCCGGGCAGCACCGTAGGTCGCGATCCCCAAGGTGAAGACCAGCCACGCCTCCTTGCCGATGGACGACGGCCAGAACACCATCGTCGGCAGGAAGAAGATCAACCCCGCGTACAGCCGGTGGTTGCCGTCGGGGATCGCGAGCTGGAAGGCCAGCAGGAAGAACAGGGCCCCGATGAAGGACAGGATCGCGAAGACCGCGAAGCCGATCCACAGCCGGTTCGGCACCACGGCGTAGACGACCCCTGCGATGAAGTCCATGAAGGGGGTGCCGGTCTCGCGCGCTTCGTCGGGCAGGCTGCCCGACCGGATGACCCCGGCGATCTCACGGCCGCGACTGAAGTACCTGTTGAAGTCGCCACGACCATCGTAGAGGTCCGCCATGAAGGTGTAGCGCGCGACACTGCCTGCGAGCTTCGCAAACAGCCCCAGAACGATGAACCGACCGACGATCGGGTCGTGCTGCCGAGACACCACGCGGGACAGCGTGGCGACACCCATCACGACGGCGGCGCCCAGCACGACGACCTGCGCCGCCTGTATGGCCCCCACCTGTCGACCCCGATCCCGGCCGCACCGATCCCCGGTCGCTTCAGGATACCCAGAGGCCGCGATCGGTCGCGCAACGCACACACAGACCACGGAAGGTCAATACATCGTCCGCACCGGACGACAGGAAGAGGAGCCCCGAGCCCGGAGGATGCAGGTGGCAGTCCGTCGAAGCGTTGTCGCCGTGATGGTGTTCGTCATGTTCGCCGGGTTGGCTGGCCCGCCGCCGTCCTCGGCTGCCAGCCAGGCACGCTACGAGGTGCCGGGCAGCATCGCTGCCGACTGTTCAGCGGACGTCACCGAGGCGTTGCTGGGCTGGATCGCGGGTGTGCCCGATGGGGCGACCCTGCGCTTCGGCACGGATGCCTGCTACCGCGTGGACGGCAGCCTTAGGATCGAGGACCGTTGGGGGCTGACCTTCGACGGCAACGGCGCCACCTTCCAGGCGATGACCGACGGTGACCGCGACCGCCGTCACTTCTGGTTCTTCGGCGGCGGTGACCTCACCATCCAGGATCTCACCGTCATCGGGGCGAACCCGGAGGCCGGTACCTCGGAACCGGCCTACCGCGCGGACCGCGCATTCCAGCACGCCTTCGCCCTGCAGGGGGTCCACGGCGCCCGACTCCAGCGTGTCGAGGCCTACGACGTGTACGGCGACTTCGTCTACCTCGCACTTGACGGCGCCGGTCACCGCACCGCTGTGCACGGCTGGTCGCAGGACATCGAGGTGGTCGACTCCACCTTCGCGCGCAACGGTCGCCAGGGCATCGCCACCGTCGCCGCGCGTGACGTGCTCATCGCCCGCAACGATATCCGTGACGT
>CAYTLZ010000122.1:0-11147 GCA_964438785.1 uncultured Actinomycetota bacterium
CCCGGTAGACGTGCTGGCTCCACATCACCAGCAGGGCGAACCCGGTGGTGAACCCGATGCCGAACAGCGCGGCGGAGCTGAGCGCGAGCGCGACGGAGTCGGCCCACAACCGCAGCAACAGCAGCGATGCGCTGATCAGCACCAGCATGCCGGCCAATGGACGACGCACACCCCAGTTGATGGCGATCGTGCCTCCGAACGCACCGATCGTCGCGCCGGCGACGCCCAGGCACGCCCACATCGCCGGGCCGCTCCAGGCCCCGAGCCCCGCGTCCTGGACGATGACGGGGGCGTAGGCGAAGTAGGCCCCACAGGTGATCGAGATACCGAGGGCGACCGTCAGCATCCGCAGCGAACGGGGGTTGAGGAACCAGCTCAACCGGGGTCGCTTGTGTCCCCGGTTGCGCGGACCGTCGTGCGGTGAGAGCACCCGCCAGGAGGCCGCGGCGGCGATCAGCCCGAAGGCGGCGAACGCCCACCACACGAACCGCCACTGCGCACCGGCGACCAGCACGACGGCGCTGGCGACGACCAGCCCGACGGGCGAACCGGCGTTGACCAGCGACAACGACCGGCGGGTCTGCTCGGTCGGCACCTTGTAGGCGATCGCGTCCGAGAACGGGGCCCAGGCACCGCCGGCGCTCGTGCCGGCCGCGATGACCCCGACCGCGAGCCACACCGGACCCGGCGCGGTGGCGATGGTAGCGGCCCCGAAGGTCAGCAACAGACAGCCGGTGACCACCGGCACGCGCGGGCCGTACCTCGCCGTCGCGACGCCGGTGGCGACGGTGGCGATGAGGTAGCCGGCCTGCGCCCCGCTGGCGTAGTAGCCGAGCACGTCGAGCGACAGGCCGAACTCGTCGCGGAACCGCGGCACGAACAGACCGAATGCCTGCCGTCCCAGCGCGTAGGTGGCGATCAGGGCCAACAGGCCGGTCAGGCCCACCCGGGAACTCTCACTCAGACGCACATCGAACCCCCATGCTACGCCCGGCCCGGTCGGGAGCGGGCCGGCCGATCCGGCGATGACCTCCCCGTTCGGGACCGACCCGGGCACGTCTCGCCGGCGGAGGGTCTCAGTCGGACGAGCCGGCGTCCAGCATCAATTCGTCGAGCACCGCATCGACGTCCCCACGCGACGGGGTGACGACCGTGGGCACCGCGAGGTCGTCGAGGACCACGAACCGCACGCCGTCACGGGTGGCCTTCTTGTCGCGGCCCATGACCGACCAGACCTCGTCGCGGTCGAGCGCCGGGCCGCGGACGGGCAGCCCGAGCGCGGCGAGCAGCGTCTCGGCCCGGTGCGCGAGTTCGGGTGGGGTCCGGCCGAGCGCCACGCCGAGCCGCAGGGCCACGACGGTGCCGATGGCGACCGCCTCACCGTGGAGCACCTCGGCGTAGCCGGTGAGTGCCTCGACGGCATGGCCGTAGGTGTGTCCGAGGTTGAGGTACGCCCGCTCCCCCGCCTCGCGCTCGTCCGCGGCGACCACGGCCGCCTTGACCATCGCGGAGCGCCGGACGAGCTCGGCGAGCAGGGCGGGGTCGGCGATCGCGACGTCCAGCGCGTCGGCGGCGGCATCGGGGGTGGCGGTGCGATCGACGACGTCCTCGAGTCGCGTCAGCACGGCCGGGTCGCGGATCAGGCCGTACTTGACGACCTCACCGAACCCCTCCCGCAGGATGCGTGCCGGCAGGGTCGACAGGATGGCGACGTCGCACAGCACGCCGATCGGCTGGTGGAACGCACCGACGAGGTTCTTGCCGGCGGCCAGGTTGATGCCGGTCTTGCCGCCGATGGCCGCGTCGACCTGCGCGAGCAGGGTGGTGGGCACCTGCAGCACCGCGGTCCCGCGGTTGTAGGTCGCGGCGGCGAATCCGGCGAGGTCGCCGACCACGCCACCACCGACCGCGACCACCACGTCGTCGCGGCTCAGCGGCACCGCCGCACACGCCTGCCACAACTCGGCCAGCACCTCGACGCGCTTGGCGGCCTCCCCGTCGGCGACGAGGTGGCGCACCACCTCGAGCCCCGCGCCGGTCAGCGCTGCCTCGACAGCGTCGAGGTGGCCCGCCGCCACGATCGGTTCCTGCGACACGACCAGGGCGCGTCTCGCCGTGGCGGGCAGCGGCAGATGCTCGGGGGCGTCGCCGAACAGGCGCGCCCCGATGACGACTCCGTAGGGCGCGTCCCGCAGTGCGACCTCGACGACCGACGTCGCGGGAGCCGTGCCGTCGGTCACGTCATGACCTGCTCGTGCTCGGAGGGGGTGAGGATGTCGTTGTTCTTCCAGGCCCACTCGAGCACGTCGGCGACGACGTCCTCGGTTGGGCGGGCCGCGTCGATGGTGACGTCCGCGACCTCGCGGTAGCGCTCGACGCGCGCGGCGTGGGTGGCGTGCACCTGCGCCTCGAGGTCGTCGGCCAGCAGCGGGCGATCGGTGTCGCCGGCCAGGCGCTCGACGAGCACCTCGGGTGGGGCGTCGAGGTGGACGAGCACCCCGGTCAGCAGCAGCGAGGTGACGTTGTCGTCGCGCAGCACCGCTCCCCCGCCCAGTCCGATGACCAGGTCGTGGAAGGTCGACAGTTCCTCGATGACGTTGCGTTCGAGTTCGCGGAAGCCCGACTCGCCGTGCTTGGCGAACAGCTCCGGGATGGACTGCGACGTCCAGTTGCGGATCTCGTCGTCGGTGTCGGCGACGCGCCGGCCGAGACGGTCGCCGAGCATGGCGGCGACGGTGGACTTGCCGACGCCCATCATGCCGACGAGGCAGAGGTTGCGGCTCATCATCGCTCGGCGACCTCCGCGAGGTAGGCGGCGAGGTTGCGGCGCACCTCGGTGACGGTGTCGCCTCCGGTCTTCTCGAGCAGCGCGGCGGCGAGTTCGAACGCCACGACCGATTCGAGCACCACCCCGGCGCGCGGTACGGCGCAGGCATCGGAGCGTTGCGTGATCGCCACGGCCGGGTCGTGGGTGTCCATGTCGACGGTCGCCAGCGGCCGTGGCAACGACGAGATGGGCTTCATCGCGACGCGCAGCCGCAGCGGCTGGCCGGTCGACATGCCGGCCTCGATGCCGCCGGCGCGGTCGGTGAGACGCTGGTAGCGGCCGTCGACGTACTCGATCTCGTCGTGCGACGCGCTGCCGGGGCGGCTGGCGAGGTCGAACCCGTCGCCGAACTCGACGCCCTTCATGGCCTGGACGGACAGCGCCGCGGCGGCCAGCCGCGCGTCGATCTTGCGGTCGTAGTGCATGTGGCTGCCGAGCCCGGGTGGCAGGCCGTAGGCGATGACCTCGATCACGCCGCCGAGCGTGTCGTTGTCGTCCTTGGCGGCGTCGATGCGCTCGATCATCGCAGCGGCGGTGGGCTCGTGGAAGCAGCGCACCTCGCTTGCGTCGACCGCGTCCAGTTCGTCGGGTCCGGGCCGGGCGACGTCGTCGGGCACGGTGACACCGCCGATCTCCACGACGTGGCTGACGACCACGACACCGACCTCGGCGAGCAGCTGCTTGGCGAGCGTGCCGGCGACGACGCGGGCGGCGGTCTCCCGCGCGGACGCGCGCTCGAGCGCGTCCCGGACGTCGTCGTAGCCGTACTTGAGCGCCGCGGTCAGATCGGCGTGGCCGGGGCGGGGGCGGGTCAGCTTGCCGCCACGCCCGGTCTCGCGGATGGCGTCGACGTCGTCGCGGGGTTCCGGGTCCATCGCGTCGACCCACTTGGGCCACTCGGTGTTGCGGATGACCACGCTGACCGGTGAGCCGAGCGCCGTGCCGTGACGGACGCCGGCGAGCACCTCGAGGTCGTCCACCTCGAACTGCATGCGTGGCGAGCGGCCGTGCCCGAGCCGGCGGCGCGCGAGTTCCGCGGCGAGCAGCTTCGACGACACGCTCAGTCCCGCCGGGAGCCCCTCGATGGTCGCGACGAGCGCGGGGCCGTGGGACTCACCGGCGGTGAGGTAACGCAGGACGGTCACGATCAGCCTTCGACGCGCGGAGTGACCTGCAGACTACCCGCGTCCGACCGTCGCTCCGCCGTGCCCTCGATGCCGCTCGCGTGTGGGCATCAGCTGAAACTGGTCGTGTTGGGCGTCTCCTCACGGATGCCGAAGATCGCGAAGAACTCGGCATCGACGTCGTCGAAGCGCTCGTCGTAGTGGAACGTCCAGCCGCCCTTGGAGTCGAGGGTGCGGCACACGATCGAGCCGTAGATGTCGCCCTGGGCGTTCGGTCCGGAGCAGTTCGACAGCGGCGCGTAGATGCCAGCCGCGATGACCGTGTGGTTGTTGGCCAGCACCTCTCCACCGCCGCCGGCGAGGAAGATCTCGAGCTTCGTCGCATCCGGGGTGTCACCGTCATCGGGGTGGTAGTTGACGCAGGTGACCTTGGAGCAGTCAGGGTCGTTGCCCTGGCCCAGCAGTTCCAGGTTCCCGGACACCGCGATGTAGATCCGTGCTGGCTGGTCGTTCAGATCATCGTCGGCATTGTCGACGACCGGGTGCAGGCCGGCACTGAATCGCGCCTGTGAGACGCAGTAGACCTCGCCACGCGTGAGCGCTCCACCGGTGGCCGCGACCGCATCGTCGATGTCGTCGTGCTCCGCCCCGCCGGCGCACACGCCGTCGTCGTTGTAGGCGAATGAGCCCAGGTCCGGCAGATCCTGATAGGGCCCCGTCTCGAAGCCGCCGCCGTCGCGGATGATGCCGCCCTCGTTGTACGTGGCGTTCGCGTAGCGGGCCACCCAGTCGACGGTCGAGTTTCCGCGCAAGGTGACGTTGTTGTTCGAGCCAACGGTTCCCCGCCCACTGTTGTGCACCGTGCCGGCGTAGGAAAAGGCCTGGTTCCCGCCCCGCAGTTCGATCTTCACGTCGCCGAACGCCGCCAGCCCGAAGTAGTTCTCGGGGCCCATGGAGGCCTCCAGCGCACGTTCGACGTCGTTGACCCGCCCCTCCGAGCGAACCTGCCACCGGTTGGTCCCGACCCGACGGGCGGTCCACGCGAACTCTCCCGCCCCGAGCTCACCAGCCTGCGCGGCACCCTTGTAGACCTCACCGAGTGCCGGCATGTCGACGTCGTCCTCGTCCAGTCGCGCGAGGACCGTGAATGCCTCCTGCAGGCCAGCATCAGCAACCTGGACTGCCTGATTGAAGTCGCGGTCGTTGGCGGCGAGGCGGATGCCGGTCCGAACATCGATGAACAGAGCGATCAGGAGCCCGGCGACGATGATCGAGACGAGCAGGACCAGCGGGATGGAACCCGCCTCGCTGCTGCCTGCGGGACCTGGTCGGCGTTGGATGCTCATGTGGTCGACCTCACATATCGGGTGTTGCGCACGTTGACTCGGGTCTCGGCCCGGATCGGTTCCTGCCCCTCGAGGTTCCGGATCAGCCGGATGCCGATCTGTGCGGAATCGGCGTACCGGTCCTCGCACTCGGCGACCGTCAGCTCGGAGCAGTCGATCTCCTCACCGTCGTCATCGTGGTAGGTGAAGACCGACTCGAGTGCGTTGTCGAGGTCGGTCACGAGCCGACGTTGGGACTCCAGCGGCGTGGCGTTGGCCGGGATCCCGGCACCGACGTCCTCGAGGTCGTACTGGGCGATGTTCTGCACCAGATAGTCGAGTCCCTCGATCTCCTCGATCGTGAAGGTGTGGACCTCGATCTTGCGATCGCGGACGATCTCCGCCCCGATCGTGGCCTCGTAGTCGTCGTCGGCCGTGAGGTAGATCGGGTCCGCGACGCGCAGCTCGCGAGCGACGACCTGCAGCGACCGCTCGATGTCGTGCAGGGCGATGGCCCGTTCGGAAGTCGCACGGCTGTTGTTCAGCGCCGTGACGAGTGCGGTGGTCGTGAAGCCACCGATGACGCCCAGCAGCAGGACGACGACGAGCAGTTCGACGAGGGTGAACCCCTGCTCCTGTGATCGTGTATCCATCAGCACGATCCTCCCGATCCGTAGCGCACGGCGAGTTCACTGGACGAGACCTTCAAGTCGGTGTCGCCACCGTTGCGTGACGCGTTGACCGTGAAACTGGTCTGGTCCCGGTCCCCAGCGCTGTTCCCGGTGGGCCGGAAGCCGTGATCGACCCCCTCCTCGAAGGTCGTCGTGAAGACCGCGTTCGTCTCGGCGAAGGTGTCCGGCGCGACGGGCACCATGGCTTCGCTACGTGAGCTACCACCGGCCGAGTAGCTGATCGTGACGACATGATCGTTGGGCGTGAGCCCGTCGATCGACGCCGACACCGTGACCGTCGAGCGGAAGTGGTCGTTGTTCTGCCGTTGGCAGACGTTGGTGCGACTCAGCGACACGCTGTTGATCGACAGAGGCACGGATGACTCCGGCGTTCCCGTGTCCGTGTCGTCCTCGGCGTCATCGGCGTCGTCACTCTCGTCGCCCACGTCCTCGAGATCGATCGAGCCGCCCTGGAAGACCATGGAGGTCCGTCCCACGGCGGTCTGCGCTCCGACGGTGCCACGGACGGTGAAGGGATGGGTGCCGTTGGGGAATGTCTCCGATTCGGCGTCGATCGTGTAGCGTAAGCCGAGCCAGCGTCCCGTGCCCGGCTCGCCGATGTAGGGCTCGAGTGGCTCGGTCTTCTCCGCGGACAGTTCGACCGTGATGTCGTCTCCGATCTGCTTCACGTCGACGAACCGGTAGGCGATTTCCGCGCTGTCCACGCCTTCGCTGAACCGGACGATGACCTCGATGTCCTTCGCGTTCTGCGCAGGGTTGAGTTCGTCGACGTTCACGAGCTCCATGGGCGACGGACCCATCTGGAACTGCACGACCCGTGGGAGCTCCGGGTCGCCGGCCTCGGCCGAGGTGGCGGCGCGTTCGGAGAAGAACCGTTCTTCGTAGACGCGGTCGTAGAGCTGCCATCGCACGATCGTGGTGAAGCGCTTGATGCCTGCGCTCTCGTCGCTCCAGGTCACGAATCGGATGACGTCGTAGACGCGGTCGTCGATGGTCTCCGTGGTGACGAGTTCGGGAACGGTGGCGCTTCGCTCGTCGACCGGGGCCAGGATGGTGACGATGTCCTCACCGTCGATGGTCCACGCCGGGCTGTCACTCAGACCGGGGAACTCGTCGTCGTGGAGCGCGTCGAGCTCGTCGACGTAGTTGCCGGCGTCCCCCCAGGGCACGGTCTGCATCTCCTCGTGGAGCCGGTTCATCAGTGCCGTGGCCTGCACGCGCCGTTCGTTGTCAGCGGCAGTCCGGCCGAACTGGATGAGTGACGAGGCGGTTGCGCTCAGGATGATGCCGAGCAGCAGCATCGCCACGAGCAGTTCGACGAGGGTCAGACCCCGGTCATCCGAGAACGACGGAGCCGCCCGGAGCCGGGCCCTGGTGACGAACGGAGCTGGTGACACGGGCGTCTCCCTGCAACGCGAGGAGCGGACCGGGATCCGGTCCGCTCCTAGCATCGGCAGGACGTGCTACCACCTTGAGTGGTGGGCCGAGCACTATTTGAGGACGGTGTCCCCCGTGGTCAACGTGAACGCCGCATCGCCGCTCTGCAGGGTCACGGTCGTCGCCGTGATGTCCAGCACCCGGAACACCGGGTTCGAGCTGAACTCCTGACCGCGTCGCACCTCGAACTCGGTCGTGTCGACCTGGATCACGGCCACGAGCTCGCCATCGTCACCACGGAAGATGTCCACGGCGGTCAGGACACGCCCTTCACAGACCACCTCGGCACCGTTGCTGCAGCGCGGGTCGGTGGGCGACACCGGCGTCGCACCGCCGTTGGACGGATCGGTGGGACTGGTCGGTGATGTCGGATCGGACGGGTCGGTGGGCGCGGTCGGGTCGGTCGGATCGGTCGGGTCCGACACCGGCTCCGGGGTGTCGTCCGGCACGACCGGTTCGAACGGATCGCGCGACAAAAAGACCTCGTAGGTGACCACGGGCACGACCGGTGACGCCGCGTCCTGCACGGTGGTCGCCGTGTCGTCCTCGTCGGCCTCCACGACCGGCGTCGCGGGCGGCATCGCCGTGGGCTGGTCCGGGGTGCCAGCCGGACCACCGGACAGAACCGCGAAGACGAGCAGCAGCGTGGCCATCACGGCCAGACCGGCGACGATGCCGGCGGTCACGAACTGCGTGCGGTGGGAGACTCGGGGCCGATCGATCCGCGCTGCCGTGCTCATGAGACATCCTCCACGTCGACGTCCACGTCGATGTCGACGTCGGCTCCATCCTCAGTGTCGTCGCCTTCGGCCTCGCCGTCGACCGGCTCCTCGGTCTCCGGCGGCGCGGGCGAGCTGATCACGGCGAAGACACGACCACTCAGCGTCGCCTGGAGTTCCGGATACTCGGAGCCGATGGCCATCGTCGCGTTGGTCCAGACCAGACCGCGAGGGGTGATCGCCGTGTCCTCGAGCCGCCGCAGGAAGTCGATCATCTGGAAGTAGCCGCCCGTCGCCTGGGTCGACACCTCGATCGACGACAGCCCATCGGTCGTCTCGGGCAGTTCGGTGGGCCGACTCGTGGCGACCGACTGCAGGATGACACCGGACTCGTCGGCGGCCAGCTGCATCTGGCGCAGCGCCGAGGGCAGCGCGGCGTCCCGGGGGACGATCGCCTCGGCGGCGGCCAGGTCGGCCTCGACCTCGGGTGCGTCGTCGCGCACGGAACGCAGCCGGGCGATGGCCTGGGTCAGCTGCGCCTGCTGGTCCTGCTCGGCGGTGATCCGGTCCTCGACCTCGGCGAGGTCCTCACGGGCCGGCTGGAACAGCAGCACGAAGAACAGGATGATCACGAGGACCGCGCCCGCGGCGAACAGCAGGATCTGTGAGCGCTTCATCGCAACTCCTCCGGCAGGCCGTCGGCATAGCGTTCGGTCCGCGTCTCGATGCCGACCTGGCCGTCCAGCGAGAAGGTCGCGACCGAGCCCTCCGGATCGTCCAGGGTCGAGGAGTTGAGGTACAGGTCGCGGAAGCTCACGATCTTGTCGAGCGACAGCAGCACCCGCTCCACACCCGGCGCGTGGCTGGTGAGCGTCTTGCCGGTCATGTTCAGCGTCCCGACGGCCGGGACCAGCGGGTCCGGTTCGGGTGGCAGGTTGATGGCGAGCGACTCGATCTGCGCGTCACCCGGCATCACGGCGGCGACGTCCTGCAGCAGCGCGGCCAGCGACACCTCACTGCCCATCGCGGTGATCAGCGTCTGCGTGGCACGGTCACGGCGATCGGCGAGCTCCTGGAAGCCGACGAGTTCGGCCTGCTGACCGCGCAGGTCGGCGGTCGTGGCTTCCTCGGCCGCAAGCCGCTCCTCGGCGTCGTTGACCTGCATGGTCGCCCACACGTAGATCCCGCCGAGAACGGCCAGCAGCACGACGCCGGCCAGACCGACGAGCGAACGCTGCTGGGACGCCTGGTCCTTCTGCTTGGTGGCCTCCGGAAGGAGGTTGACGCGCACGCTCATTCGAGACCTCCGAGCGCCAGACCGACGGCGGTTGCGAGGCTCGGCCCAACGCGGCGCAGATCTTCCTCGCCGTAGACGGTGTCCTTCGCGGGATAACGGTCGAAGGGGCTGCCGAGCACGACCGGCAGGCGGACCGCGGCCTCGAGCCGTTCGACCAGACCGACCACGGTGGCCGCTCCCCCGGTGACCACCACGTTGGACAGCTGCACGCTGCCGGCCTGTGCCTGGTAGTAGTCCAGCGAGCTACGGATCTCGTCGACCAGCGCATCGGCCTGTTCGGTGACGATGCGGGCGGCCACGTCGGTGGACGACGCGCCGACGACCGCGCTGCGCTTGGCGGCCTCGGCCTCCTCGCGGCTGACCGACAGCCCGGACTCGAGCGCCTCGGTGATCGCGTCGCCGCCCATCACCAGGATGCGCACGAACGTCGGGGTGCCCTGGCCGTGAACCACGATGTTGGTGACGCCGGCACCGATGTCGATGATGACCTGGTTGGCCTGCTCCATCGGGCTGTCGTCACCCATGGAGCGCAGCACCGCGAACGGGTTGAGGTCCACCCCGATCGGCTTCAGGCCCGCCCCGGTGGCGGCATCGACGTGGGCGGCGACCATGTCCTTGTGGCCGGCGACGAGCAGCAGCCGCTGCATCCGGTCGCCCTCCTCGGTGACGAACTCATCGACGATGTGCACGTCGAGTTCGGCTTCCTCGACCGGGATCGGGATGTGCTCCTGGACCTGGTAGCGCAGCGACGCGCGCAGCTCCTTCTCCTCGAGCCACGGCAGGTCGACCTGACGGACGACCACGCGCTGGTTGGCGACCCCGAGCCAGACCTTCTTGGAGCTGACCTTGGCGCTGCCGAGCAGTTCCTTGAGCGCCTCCGAGACGGCAGCCACGTCGAGGATCTCGCCTTCACGCACCGCGTCGACGGGCAGTTCCACCCCACCGAAGTTGGTGACGAGCGCACCGCCCTTGGCGTTCTTGACCTCGGCGACCGTGATGGTGCGGGTCCCGATGTCGATGCCGATCGCGCTGGTGGCCATGATCAACCGTTCGCTTCGTCGACGTCAGCGGTCCCGGTGACGAGGAACTCGTCGAGGTCCTGGCTGCGGATCCGGTAGTTCTTCCCGACACGAAGGGCGGGGAGCTGCCCGGCCTTGATCAGCCGGTAGACGGTCATGTTCGACACGCGCAGGACGTCGGCGACCTCCGCGACGGTTAGCAACGGGCCCACGAGCGGCCCGTCGCGATCAGTCCTGGTCATCGGTCGTCCTTCGTCCCGGCACCCGTCCTGCGGCGCTACCCCACCTGCCCCAGCGTCCGTCAGGATCACCAGTCGTTGTCGACACTCTACTCAGACCACATCTCTAACAGGGGCCTCAATCGGGCGTCAAGAACAACAGTCGACCCACTTCGCCCGCTACTTGAGAACAACATCGATGGGATTTCCCTGGCTCGCACTGTCAGCCGCACGAACCCTCACGCGGGTTGGCGTCCCCATCCGAGCCGAACCGCCAGGTGCGGCCGTCGAGATTGGTGTGCGTGCCCTCGATACAGAGGCCCGACGGGTGTGTCGTGAAGTCGCCGTCGTTGGTGAACGAGACACCCTCCGAGTGGGTGAAGCCGACCGCCTGCAGCTCCGCGGTCGACGTCGCCGGCGCGTTGCCCGCGAAGACCACGTACGCCAGGGCGGCGCCCCCGGTGCGCCGATCAACGACCACCGCGGCCC
>CAYTLZ010000123.1:0-10964 GCA_964438785.1 uncultured Actinomycetota bacterium
GTTCTCGGCCTGGTCGAACACCTTCGAGGCGGGCGAGTCGATCACCTCGGCCGCGACCTCCTCGCCGCGGTGCGCGGGCAGACAGTGCAGGAACACGGCGTCGTCGGCGGCGCGGGCCATCAGCTCGGGCGTCACCTGGTAGGGCGCGAAGACCTGCAGGCGCGCCGCGGCTTCGTCCTCCTGGCCCATCGACGCCCACACGTCGGTGTAGAGCGCGTCCGCACCGTCGACCGCTGCCTCGACGTCGGTGGTGGCGGACACCTCGGCCCCGCTGGAGGCGGCGTGGTCGCGGGCACGGTCCATGATCTCGCCGGCGGGGGCGAACCCCTCCGGGTGGGCGACCCGGACGTGCATGCCGACCTTGGCCCCGGCCAGCAGCAGCGAGTGCGCGACGTTGTTGCCGTCCCCGACGTACGTGAGGGTGCGGCCCTCCAGCCCGCCCCAGGCCCCACGCAGCGTCTGCAGATCGGCCAGCGCCTGGCACGGGTGCTCGAGGTCGGTGAGCGCGTTGACCACCGGGACACTCGCGTTGGCGGCCAGCTCGGCGATGCGGTCCTGACCGAAGGTACGGATCACGATCGCGTGCACGTAGCGCGAGAGGACGGCGGCCGTGTCGGCGATGGTCTCGCCACGACCGAGCTGCAGTTCGGCGGACGACAGCGGCAGTGGTTCCCCGCCGAGTTCGGTGACCGCGACCTGGAACGACACGCGGGTGCGGGTCGAGGGCTTCTCGAACACCAGCGCGACCGTGCGACCCCGCAGATCGTCACGGGCCATGTCCGCCCTCGCCGCGAAGCGGGCGGCGCGTTCGTCCTTCAACCGGTCGGCGAGGTCGAGCAGGTCGATGAACTCGGCCGCGGTGACGTCGTCCACCCCGAGGAAGTGCCGGGGCGTGGGTAGCGGGGCGGCGGTCATGGGTACTCCTGGTCAGGGTGGTCGGCGGCGACGGCGTCGAGGGCGGCCCGAAGGGTCGACAGGGCGCTGTCCACCTCGCCGCGTTCCACGGTCAGCGGGGGCGCGAGTCGGACCACGTCCCCACCGACGGCGTTGACGAGTAGGTGGCGCTCGCGGCAGGCCGTCTCGACGGCCGCGGCGTGCGGGCCGGCGAGTTCCAGGCCGAGCAGCAGTCCCCGACCGCGGACACCGGTGGCGAGCGGATGCGTCGCGATCAGCTCGTGCAGTCCGGCGAGCAGGCGTTGCGCGCGTGCCGCGGCCGTGGTCAGCAGGCCCTCACGCTCGATGGTGTCGATGACGGCCAGTGCGGCGGCACAGGTGACCGGATTCCCACCGAACGTGGTGGCGTGGTCACCGGGCTCGAAGACCTTCGCGGCGTCGCCGCGGGCGATGCACGCCCCGATCGGCATGCCGTTGGCCAGCGCCTTCGCGACGGTGACGACGTCCGGGACCACGTCGGTGTCCTGGAACGCGAACCAGGGTCCGGTGCGGCCGATGCCGGTCTGGACCTCGTCGACGATGAGCAGCGCGCCGTGGGTGTCGCAGGCGTCACGGGCGGCCTGCAGCACGGCCGGATCCAGCGGGCGGACGCCCCCCTCCCCCTGCACGACCTCCAGCAGCACCGCGCAGGTGGCGTCGGTGACGGCGCCGGTGAGCGCCGCCGGATCGTCATGGGGGACGGTGTCGACGAAGCCGGCCAACGGTTGGAACGCGGTGTGCTTGGTGGGCTGCCCGGTCGCCTCCAGCGTGGCCAGCGTGCGACCGTGGAACGACCCGCTCAGGGTGACCACACGCACCTTGTCCGGATGCTGGTGCTTGCCGTGCTTGCGGGCGAGCTTGATGGCCGCCTCGTTGGCGGTGGCCCCGCACTGGGCGAAGAAGGTCGTGGCGTCGTCCCAGCCGGTGATCGTCGCCAGCCGCTCGGCGAGTTCGATCGCCGGACCGGTCAGATACAGATTCGAGGTGTGGACCAGCGTCGCGGCCTGCTCGGCGACCGCCGCGGTGACGGCCGGGTGCGCGTGCCCGAGGCTGGTCACGGCCAGGCCGCACAGGAAGTCGAGGTAGGCGTCGCCGTCCGCGTCGAACAGCACGCTGCCCTGCCCCCGGACGAACGCGTGCTTCGGCGGACCGTACGAGCGCATGATGTGCGCATCGGCCCGGGCCTGGATGGTGTCGAGCGCGCTCATGAGCGACTCCTCGCCGTGGCCGCGGCGGCGGCTGCAGGGGTGTCGGCCGTGCCTTGCTCGCGCGTGGCGACGTGGCCGGGCACGGAGGGCGACACCATCGTGCCGACGCCCTCGTCGGTGAAGATCTCGATCAGGATGGCGTGCAGGACCCGACCGTCGAGGATGTGGGCCTGCGGCACCCCGTCGTTGACGGCCGCCACGATGGAGCGCACCTTGGGCCGCATCCCCTCGTGCAGTTCGTTGCGTTCCAGCATGCCCTGCAGCCGGTCGACGGACAGTTCGCTGACCAGCGCCTGCTTCTCCGGGTCGCCGAAGTCGAGGTAGAGCCCCGGCACGTCGGTGAGGTAGACGAGCTTGGACGACCCGAGCGCCGCGGCGATCGCCCCGGCGGCCAGATCCGCGTTGACGTTGCGTTCCACGCCATCGGCGTCACGACCGACGGTGGCGACCACCGGCAGGAAGCCGTCGGCGAGCAGCTCGTTGAGGTAACCGACCCCGACGGACTCGACCTCACCGACGAGCCCGAGATCCTCGCCGTTCGGGCCCACCGCCGGACGGACCTTCAGCAGACCGGCGTCCGTCCCGGCCACGCCGACCGCCGGGGCCCCGGCCTCCTGCACCAACCCGACGACCTCCGGGTTCACCTGGCCGAGCAGCGCCATGCGGACCACGTCCATCATCGGGGCGTCGGTGACCCGCAGTCCCCCGACGAAGGTGGACGGCACGTCGAGCTTGTCGGCCAGCGCGCTGATCTGCGGTCCGCCGCCGTGCACGATGACCGGCTTGAGGCCGACGAAGTGCAGCAGTGCGACGTCCGCGGCGAACGACCGCTTCAGCTGGTCGTCGACGATGGCGTTGCCGCCGTACTTGATCACGACCGTCTGCCCGTGGAACCGGGTGATCCACGGCAGTGCCTCGCGCAGCACGGCGGCCTTCTCCTGCGCGATCTCGACGCGCGCGGTGGAGACCTCGGGCGCGGTCGTGATGCGCCGGCCGACGGCGGGCGTGGGGACGTTGGACTCGGACGACACGGTGCGGACCTTCAGTGGATGGAGCGACTCGAGCGATGCGGCAGGGATGCGGTGACTCGGCTGGTGCGCAGCTGCTGGCGCGGCCCGGATCAGCTGGATCAGGTGGTGTATTCGGCGTTGAAACGGACGTACTCGGGCGTCAGGTCGCAGGTCAGCACCGTGGCACGGGCGTCCCCGGAGGCGACCTCCACCTCGATGTCGACCTGCGGGCGTTGCATGGCCGCGGCCGCCTGACCGCGATCGAAACTGGCGGCGACCCCGAACCGGCACACGGTGATCCCCGCGCACCGCACGCTCACGCGGCACGGATCGAAGGCGACGCCCGCGTTGCCGAGCGCCATCAGGATGCGACCCCAGTTCGGATCGGCCCCGTGGATGGCGGCGCGGACCAGCAGCGAGGTCGCCACGGACCGGGCGAGGCGTTCGGCCTCGGCCTCGGTGGCCGCGCCGGTCACCGTGACGGCGGCCACGCGGCTCGCGCCCTCGCCGTCGGCGACGACCTGCTGGGCGAGATCGGCACAGACCGCCTGCAGCGCACGAGCCAGGGTCTCGAGCCCGGGCGGTGCGGTGGCGGTCCCCGTGGCCAGCACGGCGACCGTGTCACTGGTCGAGCCGTCGCCGTCGACACTGATCCGGTTGAACGTCGTGTCGACGGCCCGGCGCAGCAGTTGGCGCAGCACCCGGCCGGTGACCGGTGCATCGGTGGTGAGCACGACCAGCAGGGTCGCCATGTTCGGCTCGATCATGCCGACGCCCTTGGCCATGCCCGCGACCGTGCAGGAACCCTGGTCGTCGGTCACACGGAAGGCCACCTGCTTGGCGTGGGTGTCGGTGGTCATCATCGCCGTGGCCGCCCGACCCCCGCCCTGGTGGTCGAGGTCCGCCACGGCCGCGGGCATCGCTGCCTCGATGCGGTCGATGGGCAGGGGCACGCCGATGACCCCGGTCGACATGACCAGCACGTCGGTCGCCGCATCCAGGCGCAGGGCATCGGCCGCGCCGACGGCCAGGCGCAGCGCATGGGCCTCGCCGTCCGGGGTGGCGACGTTGGCGTTGCCCGCGTTGATCACGATCGCCCGGGCGCGACCGTCGGCGGCGTGCTGTTCGCTCAACGTGCAGGCGGGTGCCTTGACGAGGTTGCGGGTCGTGACCACGGCCGTGGCCGCCGGCCCGTCGGTCGCAACCAGCGCGAGGTCGCTGCGCCCGGAGGGCTTGACGCCACTGATGACCCCGCCGGCGCGCACACCGGCCACAGCCGTGATGCCACCGTCGAGCGGTTCGAGGCCGCTGCGGTCGGCGGGTCCCCAGCCGGGGATCGGGGCCGCACTCATGGGTGGTTCCTCATGGCCGGGTCCTCATGGGTACATCCCGATGGCGCTCAGCCCGGTGGTCTCGTCGAGCCCGAGCAGCAGGTTGGCGTTCTGCAGGGCCTGGCCGGCCGCGCCCTTGCCGAGGTTGTCGATCGCGCTGGTGACCACGACCCGGCCGGTGCGCTCGTCGACGACGGCGCTCAACTGACACCCGTTCGACCCGGCCAGCGCCTTGGTGTGCGGGAAGGTGCCGGGCGCGAGCACGTGGACGAACGGCTCGGCGTCGTAGGCGGCGTGCAGTGCGTCCTGGACGTCATCGGCCGAGGTGTCGGCCCGCAGTGAGCCGTAGCAGGTCGCCAGCAACCCGCGGGGCATGGGAACGAGGTGCGGCGTGAAGCTGATCGCCCCGAGCTCGCCCGGCAGCCACCGTTCGACCTCGCCGGTGTGACGATGGGCCGGTGCGCCGTAGGCGGTGAGGTTCCCGTCGACGTGGGCGAAGTGCAGGTGGTCCTTCGCGGCGCGGCCCGCGCCGGAGGTCCCCGACTTGGCGTCGACGACGATCGAGCCGGGCTCGACGAGCGGTGCCAACGGGGTCAGGCCCAGCAGGGTCGCGGTCGGGTAGCACCCCGGGTTGGCCACCAGCCGCGCCGTGGCGACCCGGTCGCGGTGGAACTCGGTCAGGCCGTAGGCCACGTCGGCGGCCGCCGAGGCGTCCCCGGCGGCGAGGTCGGGGCGGGGATGCGCCTCGCCGTACCACTCGCGGAAGCCCGCTTCACTGAGCCGGAAGGCCGCGGAGAGATCGACGATCTTCACGCCGCGGTCGTAGAGCTGGGCGCCGAGTTCGAGCGCGGGGCCGTGCGGAGCGGCGATGAACACCAGGTCCAGTTCGGCGAGCCGGTCGACGTCGATCGCGTCGAACACCCGCTCCCCGGCGAGGTTCGGGAACAGCTCGTGCAGTGGCTGCCCGGCCTGCGAGTGGGCGGCGACCACGCTGGTGTGCAGCGCCGGGTGCGCGTCGAGCAGACGGATCAGCTCCACGCCGCCGTACCCGGAGGCACCGACGATGCCGATGGCGAAACTCAACATGGCTCCTGCGGGTCGCGGTCGTCAGGTGCGGCGTTCCGTCACCAGCCTTGCGCATGATGCAGGAAATTGCAAACAAGTGCAGAGTCGATGCGTGGGTCAGGTGCTGGGCGGCTTGCGCAGCTTCTTGGTCTCGCTGCGCTTGCGCTTGGCCTCCAGCCGTCGCCGCTTCGCCCCCCGCGAGACCTTGGTCTTGCGCCGCTGCCGGGGTGGCTCGAGCGCCTCGCCCACGATCGACTGGAAGCGGGACAGCACCGCGTCACGGTTGCGGTGCTGACTCTTGTGCTCCGAGCCCTGCAGGATCAGCACCCCGTCCTTGGTCAGCCGCGACCCGAGCCGGTCGAGGACCCGTTCGCGCTGGGCCGGCGACAACGCGCCGGTCTCCCGCACCGACCAGCGCAGCTCGACCTTGGAGTCGGTGGTGTTGACCGACTGGCCGCCGGGACCGCCCGACCGCGCCGCGCGCAGCTCGAGTTCCGCCTCCGGGACGGAGACGCCGCGGCCGAGCTTGATCGATGGCATGGTCGCCAGGATAGGGCGTGCCCTCAGCGCCGCAGGGTCGCCCCGATGCGTTCGGCCTCCGCCGCGACCGCGTCGATCACGGCCTCCGCGTCCGCGTCGGTGAGCTGCCGCTGCGGATCCTGCAGGCGCAACCGGAGCGCCACGCTGCGCCGGCCGGCACCGACCTGCTCGCCGCGGTACTCGTCGAAGGTCCAGAGCTCGTCGAGCAGGGTGCCGGCACCGCTGCGTACGGCCTGTTCGAGCGCCGTGTGGGGGACCTCGTCCGCGGCGATCAGCGCCACGTCGATCGACATCGACGGGTGCTTGATCAACACCTCGGCGGTGACCGGCGGGTGCCCGGTCGCGGGGATCGCGGCCAGGAACGGCTCGAGCAGCAGCTCGCCGGCGACGGCCGCCTCGGGCAGGTCGCGGTCCTCGATCGTCGTCGGGTGCAGCTGCCCCACGATGCCGATCTCGTGGGCGTCCCCGTCGTCGCGGCCGGCCAGACACAGCGCCACGGTCCGTCCCGGGTGGAACCCGTCCCGTTCGACCGGTCGCCGCTCCAGGGTCCAGCTCGGATCGTCGGGTGGCGCGATGCGGCGCACGACCTCGTCGATGGCCGCGAGGACGTCGTGGACCGACCACCGCTCGTCGGGGGCGAGCCAACCATGGCCGAGCTTGACGCCACCGGCCACGAACCCGATGGTCCGCGGCTGGATCGGTAGCTCCTGCCCATCCGGTGCACGCCAGCGCCACGCGCCGTCGATGACGGCGTCGAGCGGGGCGGCGAGCGGGTCGTCGACGGGACGGAACAGCCGCCCGAGCTCGACCAGCCCGACCCCGGGCCGACCCTGCCCGTGATTGCGACGCAGTGCCTGCAGCAGCCCCTCGAGCATCGACGGGCGCATCGCCGACGCATCCTTGGCGAGCGGGTTGGCGAGCTGCACGCGACCGTCGCTCGGCACGACCCCGACCAGGGCGTCGTCGCCGACGAACGGGCGGGTGACCGCCTCGTGGAAACCGGCGGCCACGGCGACGGACCGGGCCTCGCGCTCGGCCCGCTGGGCCGGGGTCAGCCCGCCGGTCACATCGACGCGTGGCAGCGTGGTCGGGACGTGCTCGTAGCCGTGCAGCCGCGCGATCTCCTCCGCGAGGTCGGCGGGCCGGGCCAGGTCCCGGCGCCAGCTCGGCGGTTGGACGTGCAGCGTGTCCCCGTCGATGTCGACCTCCGCCCCGGAGCGCCGCAGCAGGGCCGCCTGCGCGGCCGGGTCGAGGTCGAGCGCCAGGAACCGGGCGGTGTGGACCGCGTCCAGGCGGATCGCCGGCCGTTCGGCCCAGCTCGGCGCGGGTGCACGCACCACCGCGTCGGTCCCGACCAGCCGCCCGCCGGTCAACTCGGCGATCAGCCCGGCCGCGCGGGCCGCGGCCCGCGCCGCGCCGGCCGGGTCGACGGCCCGTTCGAACCGCTTGGAGGCCTCGGACACCAGCCCCAGGCGCCGCGAGGTCGCCCGGATCGCCGACGGCTCCCACACGGCGGCCTCGATGAGCACCCGACGGGTGTCGGCGGTCACCTCGGTGTCGGCACCACCCATGACCCCGGCGAGGCTGACGAGCCGGTCGGCGTCCTCGATGACCAGATCGCCGGCGACGAGTTCCCGGTCCTGGTCGTCGAGCGTGGTCAGCCGCTCCCCCGCCCGCGCCGCCCGGACGGTCAGCGACGGGCCGTGCACCCGGTCGAGATCGAAGGCGTGCAACGGCTGCCCGAGTTCCAGCATGACGAAGTTGGTGACGTCGACGACGACGTCGATCGAGCGGACGCCGCACTGGGCGAGGCGCTGGCGGAGCCACGGCGGCGAGGACCGGACGGTGACGTCCTCCACGACCCAGGTGTGGAACGAGGCGCATGCGTCGGTGTCCAGGGTCACCGGCAGCGTCGGCGCGTCGCGCGGCTCCGGGACCGCCGGCGTGGTCCAGTCGCGGTCCAGGATGGCGGCGAGGTCGCGGGCCACACCGAGCACGCCGAGGTGGTCACCACGGTCGGCCTGCACGGCGATCTCCACGACCGGCTCGCCGATGGGCAGCAGATCGTGCAGGTCCACGCCCAGCGGGGTGTCGGGCGGCAGGACCAGGATGCCGGTGTGGTCGTCGCCGAGCTCCAGTTCCTTCGCCGACGCGATCATGCCGTTGGAGGTGATGCCGCGGATCGGGCGGGACGCCATCGTCAGCCCCCTCGTGCCATCGGGGCCCGCGACGCCCGGGACGTGGCCGCCGACGGCTGCGTGGGCGACGATGTCCCCCGCCTCGAAGTTCCAGGCCCCGCAGACGAGTTCGATCTCGCCCTCGCCCCCCTCGCCGGTGACCCTGGCGACACGCAGCTTGTCGGCGTCGGGGTGCGGTGCGACCTCGAGCACCCGGGCGGTGCGCACCCCGCTGGTGCCGGCACCGGGGGTGGTGACCTCCTCGACCTCGAGCCCGCGCAGGCTCATCAGTTCGGTCAACGCGTCGATGTCGAGATCGAGCTCGACCATCGAGGCCAGCCAGGACAGCGGCAACTTCACGGGGGAACCCTTGCGCAGTGGGGACGACGACCGAAGAAGGTCGGTGGCTGGAGCTAGAAGCGGGCGAGGAACCGCGCGTCGGCATCGAACAGATCGCGGATGTCCCGGACGCCGTGGCGCAGCATGGCGACCCGCTCGATCCCGATCCCGAAGGCGAACCCGGAGTAGCGCTGCGGGTCGATGCCACAGAACTCGAGCACGTTCGGGTCGACCATCCCGGATCCGAGGATCTCCAGCCAGCCGTGGTTGCCGGCCGACCCCTCGAACGAGACGTCCACCTCGGCGGAGGGCTCGGTGAACGGGAAGAACGACGGACGTAGGCGGATCTCCCGATCGGCCCCGAACATCCGCCGCGAGAACGCCAGCAGCGTGCCCCGCAGGTCGGCCATCGTGATGCCCTCGGCGACGACCAGACCCTCCACCTGGCTGAACACCGGCGAGTGGGTGGCGTCGACCGCATCGGCGCGGTAGGTGCGTCCCGGGCACACGATCGCGATCGGTGGCTGCTGGTTCGTCATGACCCGCGCCTGCACCGGCGAGGTGTGCGTGCGCAGCACCACGTCGTCGAACCCGTCGACGTAGATGGTGTCCATCTCCTGGCGGGCGGGGTGGTCGGACTCGATGTTGAGCAGGTCGAAGTTGTAGACCCCGGACTCGGCTTCCGGACCTTCGGCGACCTGGTAGCCCATGCCGACGAACACGTCGAGCATTTCCTGCTCCACCTGCGTGAGCAGGTGGGGCCGACCCGGGGGCAGGCGGCGCGGCGGCGCGGTCAGATCGAGCCGTTCGTCTTCCAGGCGCGCGCGCAGCGCCACCTCGGCGAGTTCCGTCTGGCGGGCGTCGAAGGCGGCCTGGAAGGCCGTCCGGAAGGCGTTGAGGCGTTGGCCCAGTGCCTTGCGGCCATCGGCGTCGAGATCCTTCATCGTCGCCTGGATCCCGGCCAGCCCGGACTTCTTGCCGGTCAGGCGCACCCGGACGTCGTCCAGCGCGTCGACGTCCTCGGCCGCCGCGATCGCCGCCAGGGCCTCGGCCTCGAGCGCGTCGAGGTCGCGCACGGTGTCACTCATCGCAGGGGGTCCGTTCGGGTGGAGGTGGCGGACGTCGGGCGGGCGTCAGGATAGACGCGGTGCGGTGCTCCGCCCGCGGACGGCGGCATGGATGGCGATGGCCGCTGCGGCGGCGACGTTCAACGATTCCGCGCGCGGATGCAGCGGGATGGCCACGGTCGCATCGAGCAGCCCGTCGGCACCGGCATCGAGCCCGTGCGCCTCGTTGCCGAGCACCAGCGCGAGCGGTCCGGACAGCACGGCCAGCTGCTCGAGGAGTTCACCGCCACCCGCATCGAGTCCGACGATCCGCTGGCCGGCCTCCCGGCAGACCCGGGCGACCTCGTCGAGCGTGACACCGGTCACGATGCCGAGGTGGTAGGTCGAGCCGACCGCCGCCCGGATGGCCTTGGGGCCGAAGACGTCCACGCTGCCGGCGGTCAGGACCACACCGGCGGCACCGAGCGCATCCGCGCTGCGCAGGATCGTGCCGGCGTTGCCGGGGTCGGCCACCCGGTCGAGCACGACGAGCACCCCGGTGCCGGCGACCTCGGACAACGGCACGGTCCGCGACCGGGCCACGGCCACGATCCCCTGGGGGGTGACCGCGTCCGCCAGCCGGGCCAGCACCGCATCGTCCACGAGCGTGACCGGCACGCCGTCCGGGACGGCCGCCGCGACCCCCTCGTCGGTGCAGAAGACCTCGTCGACCACGCCGGCGGCCAGGGCCTCGGCCACGGCGTTGGGGCCCTCGACGAGGTGGCGTCCCTCGTCACGGCGTGTCCGGGCACGGGCCAGACCGGCCGCCGCGCGGATCCGCGCGTTGCTGGTCGAGGTCACGCGTTCCATCGTCGTCCGTCCAGAGGGGCGGCACGTCCCGGACACGACGCGACGCCGGCCGCTGGTGCGCGGCCGGCGTCGCCGTGACGGGCGGGCGTTCTCAGGCCGCCTGGGTCTCGATCGCCGACTTCGCGCTGGCGACGAGCGCCGCGAACGTGGCGGCGTCGTGGACGGCGAGGTCGGCGAGGTTCTTGCGGTCGACCTCGATGCCGGCGAGCTTCAGGCCGTGCATCAACCGGCTGTAGCTCATGCCCTCCTGGCGGGCGGCGGCATTGATGCGGGCGATCCACAGGCGGCGGAAGTCGCCCTTGCGGGCGCGACGGTCCGCATAGGCGTACCGATCCGCGTGGTTGACGGCCTCCTTGGCTACCTTGAACCGACGGCTGCGGGCACCACGGAAGCCCTTGGCGCGGTCCATGACCGCCTTGTGGCCCTTCTTGGCGTGGACGCCACC
>CAYTLZ010000124.1:0-10961 GCA_964438785.1 uncultured Actinomycetota bacterium
CCTGGGGGTAGTCGGGCATGTGGGTGCGCTCGCCGGTGAACTCCTGCGGGCTGCGGACATCCAGCAGCTTGCCCGGGGTGTCGAGGTGCGCTTCGACGTCCTCGCGGAAGGCGCGAAGCCTGCTGTCGTCGCGTTCGACGGCCGGGTAGTCGCTGGGGGTGATGGCCGGCTTGTCGGTGGTGAGCTCCCGGTCCTCGGCGATCCACTTGGTGCGCCCACCGTCGAGCAGGCGGACGTCGTCGTGGCCGAACAGCCGGAAGACCCACAGTGCGTAGGCGGCCCACCAGTTGCTCTTGTCGCCGTAGATCACGACCGTGTCGTCCCGGCTGATGCCCTTGGACGACAGCAGGGCGGCGAACTGCGAGCCGTCGATGAAGTCGCGGGTCAACGGGTCCTGGAGTTCGGTGTGCCAGTCGATCTTGACGGCACCGGGGATGTGGCCCGTCTCGTACAGGAGCACGTCCTCGTCGGACTCGACGACGACGAGTCCGGGCTCATCGAGTCGCTCGGCCAGCCAGTCGGTGGTGACCAGCACCTCCGGGTGGGCGTAGGCGTTGATCTTGGGGTCGGGATCGTGCGCGGCGATGGGCATGCGGTGGTCCTCGGCTGGACGGATGGTCCTGATCGGTGTTCGGTGCCGGATGGGTGACGGACGCGCTTCGGTTACGTTCGGTGGCGCACGACGACGACCCGTCCGGTGGAGCATGACGACGCGTCGACGACCGGTGTCGGACGACGCCGATCGACCGCCTCCACACCCCCACGGTAGGAGCCCACGCCGATGTCCTTGCCAGCCAACCTTGCGAACGTGGTGAACGACTTCGCCTCCGCCCCGCCGGAGTTGCGGGTCGAACTGCTCGTCGAACACACCGACAAGGTCCCACCGCTCCCCGAGCACCTCGAGGGCCAGCAGGAGGCGTTCGAGCAGGTCGAGGAATGCCAGACCCCCTTCTTCCTCCTGACCGAGGTCGACGACGACCAACGCGTCGCGGTGTGGTTCGACTGTCCGCCGCAGGCTCCGACCACCCGTGGGTTCGCCGGCATCCTCGCGGCGGGACTCAACGGTGCGACCGTGGACGAGGTGCTCGCCGTGCCCGATGACTTCCACCACGAGCTCGGGCTCGCCCAGGTCATCAGTCCGCTACGGATGCGGGGCATGGATGCGATCCTGTTCCGACTCAAGCGCCAGCTGCGCGAACGGTCGACCGCCGGCTGAGTGCACCATGGCCGCTGGGCCGTCAGTCCCAGACCCGGTCGAGTCGCCAGGTCTCGCCGCGGCGGACCAGTTCGTAGACCCCCCGGGTGGGTACGCCGTTGCGGGCCTCCACCCGCCACAGATCCGTGCGCTCGAGCCGTTCCGGCAGTCCGTCGCCCCGCTGCCACCAACCCTCGTCCTCGTACCAGTGGCCGAGGACCGACAACACGCGGTAGCGCTGGCCACGCCAGCGGAACGCCGCCGGGGCGTCCACCCCGGGTTCGACGGCGAGTTCCACCTCCTCGAGGCGTTCGCGGTAGCGCTTGGTCATGCGTCATCTCCTCCTCGAGCAGCCGGAACCGGGAGGTGACCGGAACCGGAACGTTGCGGTCGAACGTGTGTTCGATCGAAGGAGCCGACCGTACGTCCGGGGTGCGACACCCGCCAGCGGCGTGGCGTGGGCGCTCGAACAGCGCTCGCGTCCCACCCGACAGCGCGCGACACCGCTTGACGCGCCCGGGACGGTCGACCAGCCTCAGCGGCCCGGCCCGGACGCCGGTGCGCCCACGGTCGATCGACGAGGATCGACATCGGCGGCGACCCAGGGGAACGATGTGGCCAATCAGGACGTGACACGACGGTTCGGTGACGACGACTACAACAAGCGCGGTGTGCTCAAGAAGAAGATCTACGAGGCGGAACTCGCCCGTCTGCAGGTCGAACTGGTCAAGCTCCAGCACTGGGTCAAGGAGACGGGCCAGCGCATCGTGATCGTGTTCGAGGGCCGCGACGCCGCCGGCAAGGGCGGCGTGATCAAGCGCATCTCCGAGCGGACCAACCCGCGGGTGGTCCGCACCGTCGCGCTCGGGGTCCCCTCCGACCGCGAGAAGACGCAGTGGTACTTCCAACGCTACGTCGAGCAGCTTCCCGCGGCCGGGGAGATCGTGCTGTTCGACCGCTCCTGGTACAACCGCGCCGGCGTCGAACGGGTCATGGGATTCGCCACGGAGGACCAGGTCCGCGAGTTCATGCGCACCTGCCCGGAGTTCGAACGCATGCTGGTGCGGGCCGGGATCCCGATCATCAAGTACTGGTTCTCGGTCAGCAACGACGAGCAGGAACGTCGCTTCCAGGCCCGCAACGAGGACCCGACCAAACGGTGGAAGCTGTCGCCGATGGATCTGAAGTCGCGCGAGTTGTGGCAGGAGTTCTCCCGCGCCAAGGACGAGATGTTCAACCACACCGACATCAAGCAGGCCCCGTGGTGGGTCGTCGACGCCGACGTCAAACGCCATGCGCGACTCAACTGCATCGCGCACCTGCTGGATCAGTTCGACTACGACGACCGGACCCCCGATCCGATCGACATGGAGGCCCGCCCGGAGCAGAACCTGGGCTACGTCCGCCCACCACTCGAGGACCAGACCTTCGTCCCCGAGCGCTACTGACAGCCCGGCTCCCTCAGGCGTCGGGGGGGTCGACGGGCCGGTCCGCCCGCAGGAGCAGTTCGGTGGCGAGTTCGTCGGCGACCTGCTCCAGCGGTTCACCCGCGACGATGCGGCCGTTGGCCGCCGCCAGCAGCGTCGTGCTGAGGTGCGCGGGCAGCGGTTCGATCGCGACGCGGACCGCGTCGAGGTCGTCGGTGTCCGCACGCAGTTGGGGCAGCGGCACGAACGCCGGGAAGACCCGCAGGTCATCGGTCAACGGCCGCAGCCCCGCCTGCCAGGCGGCGCCGTCGGTCGCGGTGGTCAGCCCGGCGAGACAGTCCCCCGCCGCCACGCCGAGCACCGCGTCCCGGGGGCTGGCGGCCAGCACCGGCTGGTCGCTGCGCACGCTGTAGGCCGACAGCACCGCCCGTAGACCGTCGCGCCGTGACGCGAACTCGTCGTCGACACAGATGACCTCGTCGGGCCGTTCGGCCAGCCGGGTCGCCAACTGCGACACGGTCGTGAGCTCGGCCCCGGCGTCCTCGTCGGCGACCACGAACGCGAACGTCGCGTTGGCCGGCGGTTCGTCGGGCGTCTCCCCGAACACGGGCCGCAGCCACTCGATCCCGCGCACGGCGTCCTCCTCGGCGACGGCGCGGTAGCTCGCCTCCGGATCGCCGGGCGGATCCGGCAGCCCGAGCGTCTCGAGCCAGGCCTCACCGGTGTAGGCGGGCCGCATCTCCACCGCACCCTGCTCCAGTGCCCGGCGTGCGTCGCGCGCCTCGGAGAACGCGACCACCTCGGCACCGTGGCCGGCTCGACGCAGCAGTGCGGTCAGGGTGTGGGCGAGCAGTGCGGTCTCCGGATCCGGACCGGCCGCGACGCGCACGGGGCGGACCTGATCGTCGGGCTCGGCATCGCCGCCGTCGACCGTGCAGGCCGTCAGCAGCACCGCCAGGAGCAGACACAGGACACGCTTCATGGGCGCAGGCTACGTCCGTGGCGGTGGACCGCGCGCACGGTGCCGTTCCGTACCCTCGCCGCACGCTCCCCCGGTCCCGTACCCATCGGATTCCACCGTGCGTCCCTCCCCCTCGTCGACACGACGATCCCGACCCGCCGGACGGCGGACCGCGGCCGTGCTGGCCGTCGGTGCCCTGCTGCTCGCCGCGTGCGCGGACGGCGACGCCGAGCCGGACCCCGCCGCGCAGGCCGGTACCGGGCTCGAGGACACCACGGAGCTGTCCATCGCGATCGCCAGCTTCGACCTCGCCGCGGGCGAGGACCGGCGACTGCTCGCCGGGGTGTTCACCCCCGAACGGCAGCTGCTCGGGTTCGGCGACGTGACCTTCCAGCTCGGCTTCCTCGGTGACGGCTCCGATCCGGAGACGGAGCTCGACCAGCAGGTCACCGCCCCGTTCCTGCCGGTCGCCGGCATGGAACCGGCCGCCACCTTCGACACCCCGACCCTGCTCGAGGATCCCGACAGCCAGGGTGTCTACGCCGGGCAGGTCGACTTCGACGAGCCGGGCATCTACGGCCTCCGGGTCATCGCCGAGCTCGAGGACGGCCGCCAGCTGGAGGGCAACACCACCTTCAACGTGGCCGCGGAGCGCGAGGTCTTCGACGTCGGTGAGCAGGCGCCACGGACCGAGAACCTCACCATCGCCGACGTCGAGGCGGGCCGGGTCGCACCGGTCGCGGTCGACTCCCGCGCACAGGCCGAGGACGCGGAGATCCCCGACCCGCAGCTGCACGACAAGACCGTCGCCGGCAGTCTCGAGGCAGGTCGTCCCGTGGTCGTGGCGATCACGACACCGGTCTACTGCGCGAGCCGGTTCTGCGGACCGCTGACCACGGTCATGGCGGAGCTGGCCGACGACTACGCCGACCGGGCGGACGTCATCCACATCGAGGTCTGGGAGGATTTCGAGGAGCAGCAACTCAATGCCGCCGCGGCCGAGTGGATCCAGACCCAGGCCGGTGGCAACGAGCCGTGGGTGTTCCTGGTGGACGGGGACGGCACCATCATGGCGCGCTGGGACAACGTGCTCGACACCGATGAACTCGTGGCCATGCTCGACGAGCTGCCCGTCATCGGTGCGGCCCAGGCCCTGGGTGACTGACGTCATGACCGAACCGACCCCCCCGGACGAGACCGGTACCGAGACCGGTGCCGACACCACCGCCCACGCGGCGGTCGAGCCGATCGTGGACTTCTCCCGTACCGCCCGCCGGCTGCGGCTGGTGCTCAGCACGATCCTCAGCGCCGCGGTCGTGCTGTGGCTCGTCATCGGGTTCGTCGGCGATGGCCTCGAGCCGCGGCTGCTCGCCGAACTGCTCGGACTCGGGCTGCTGCTCGCCTTCGCCGTGGAGGTCGTCGTCGTCGGCGGAGCCGCGTTGCGCGGGCTGTTGCGTGCCGGCGAGCGCGGTGACCGGCTCGCCAGTGCGGACGTGGCCCTGCTCCCGCCGCAACTGACGCGCCGGCGTCGCCGCTGAGGGCGGGAACCCGGCCTACAGCGCCGGATCGCCCAGATCGAGCCGCAACGAGGCCAGCACCCGGGTGATCTCCCCACCGACCGACTCGATGTCGAGGGGCACCTTGACGTCGTGCTGCGGGTAGAGCTCACCCGCGGAGGTGTCGGTCAGACTCGACCGCCAGCCGCGGTGCTCGAGGTAGTCCCCGAGGGCGAACGACCAGCTCAACACCGCGGCATCGTCGTAGTCGTGGAGCACGAAGGTCAGGAAGCTGTTGAACGGCAGCGACCACATCCGCCCGCCACGCCGCGACGAGCCCTGGCGTCGGAACCCGAGCATCTCGAGTTGATCGTCGAACGTCACGGCGTCCTGCTCGTCGCCGCCGGACGTGCCACGGCGCGGGGCTGGGCCTTGCTCCACCTCGACCTCCGGGTCGTCGATCCGCGACCGTGACGGGTCTGCGGCCGACCAGACGGGGCCGGCTCCACGGTTCGCGCTGCCCGCCATCGTAGGCTCGGTCCATCATGCGCATGAGCTTCCTCGCCTCCCCCCGCACGGCGTCGATCGTCGTCGGGCTGGTCGTGCTCGCGTTGATCCCGATCGCCCTGGTCGCGGTGATCGATGGCGACGGTGACGGGGAGACCGACGATCCGACCGAGGCGGCGGCGAGCAGCGACGACGCACCGGTGACCCGTGACGAGCTCGCGGCGCTCGAGCGCCGCGTGCTGGTGCTGGAGGACCGCGACGAACGACGCGGGGAGGAATTCGCCACCCTGCGTGACGACGTCGAAGCGGCCACGGCGACACTGGCCGAGTTGGACGCGGACGATCTGCCCGGCGCGATCGCCGCGATCGACGACCAGTTGGCGGAACTCGTGGACACGTTGACGGTGCTCGACGAGGAACTCGCGGTCGTGGCGGGTGACGTCGCCGGGCAACGCGCCGAACTGGACGCCACGGCGGGCGAGCTGCGCGGCGCGATCGACGAGGTCCGCGGTGGTATCACGACACTGCGCGGCGATCTCGACCGCACCGGCGGCAACGTCGAGGTGCTGCGGGGTGAGGTCGCGACCCTGCGCGACCGGCTCGACCGCCTCCAGCGGGGCGGCTGAGCCGCTCGCCGGTCCGCACGCCGTACCCTCACCGTGCGCCGCGGCCGGCCGGTCCCGACCGTGTGCCCGGCGCCCGTGACGAAAGCGCGAACGTGGGTGACGGCACGTTGGACCAGCTCACCGACCCGGTCCGGGTCGGCGATCGGTACGTGCTGGGCGAGGTCATCGGCCGCGGCGGGATGGCGCGCATCCACCGGGCCCACGACGAGGTGCTCGACCGCAACGTGGCCGTCAAGGTGCTGCACCCCCACCTCGCACAGGACCCGGCGTTCCTCGCCCGGTTCCGACGCGAGGCCCAGGCGGCCGCCGCGCTGTCGCACCCGAACGTCGTGGCCGTCCACGACTGGGGCGAGACGGACACCGGTGCCTACCTGGTGCTGCAGTTGATCGACGGCGTGTCGCTGCGTGCCGTGCTCGACGAGCGGGGCGCGCTGGACCCGGCCGAGGCGCTGGCCGTGATCGCACCCGCCGCGGCGGGGCTCGCCGCGGCCCACGCCGCCGGGCTCGTCCACCGGGACGTCAAGCCGGAGAACATCCTCATCGGTCGCGACGGGGTGGTCCGCGTCACCGATTTCGGACTCGCCCGGGCCGCCGCCAGTGCCACCTCGACGTTCGGGGCGGACGTCCTGGTCGGCTCGCCGCACTACCTCTCGCCCGAGGCCGTCCACGGCCGGCCGCTGGATCCCCGGGCGGACGTCTACGCGTTGGGGATCATGCTGGTCGAATGCGTCACCGGTGCGCCGCCCCACGAGGCCGATTCGCCCTTCGCGACCGCGATGCAACACACCCTGCACCCGGTCCCCGCCCCGTCGACGGTGCGTCCGGAACTCGGCACCGTGCTCGACGAGGTGGTCGCGATCGCCACGGCCATGGACCGTGACCGGCGGTATGCGGACGCCGAGCGTTTCGCGAAGGCGTTGAGCATCGCGGTGCCGGGACGGGCGGCCCAGATCGTGACGCCGGGTGCGGACACGCCGCGGGCCGTGACCAGCCGCGGTGACGACGATGCCGACGGCGAGGCCGGGGACGGGACCGGCGACGTCAGCGGGAACGATGCCGGCGCGACACCGCGGCGGACCACGTCGCGCATGCCACGGATCGACCGGGACGCGCCGACCCAGTTGGTCGTCGCCATGCCCCCGGCAGCCACGACCCCGGACGCCGCCCCCCCGGGCGCGGACCCCGACCCGGCGGCGCGGTGGTCGTCCACCCCACCACCACCCCCACCGCCGGGCTCCCGACGCCCGGACGACGGTGCGCAGGCCGACGGACCGGAGCCGGTGGGGAGCGACGTCGCCGTCCCCGAGCCGGACGACGAACCCGATGTGGCCGCCGACGAACCGCACCGTTCGTCCGGCCGCCGACGCCGTGGCCGGGGCTGGCTCGTGTTCCTCCTGGTCGTGCTGCTGCTCGGTGGGTCCGCGGCGGCGGGCTACCTCGTCTACGACCGGGTCCTCGCCCCGGTGACCGACGTGCCGTCCGTGCTCGGTGAACCCGCGGCCGCCGCCGGCGACACGCTGACGGCCGCCGGGTTCGAGGTCGCCGTCGACGGCGATCGACCGTTCGACCTCGACGTGCCCGAGGGGCATGTCATCGACCAGGACCCGCAGGGCGCGATCCGCCAGGGCGCGACCGTGACCCTGGTGTTGTCCGCCGGCCCGCGGCCGGTCACCCTCCCCGACCTGGTCGGCGAGGCCCGCGACGACGCGCTGGACGTGCTCGCCGCCGACGGACTCGAGGTCGTCGTCAGCGACCGGTTCGACGAACAGGTGCCGACGGGCATCGTGCTGGAGACCCTGCCGGGAGCCGACGCGGTCGTCGACGAGGGTTCGACCATCGAACTCGTCGTCAGCGCCGGCCCGACACCCATCACGGTGCCCGATCTGGTCGGGTCGGGGCTCGCCGACGCCGAGGACGTCCTCGACGGGCTGGGACTGGAACTCGAGGTCGTCGAACGGCGCTTCGACGACCAGCCGGCGGGTCGGATCATCGGCCAGGAACCCGGTGCGGAGGCGACGCGGTTCGGCGGCGACACCATCGAGGTGGTGGTGTCCGAGGGCCCGCGTCCGGTCGAGGTCCCGGGCGTGCGCGGCGAACGCGTGGCCGACGCCGTGGCCACCATGGAGGCGCTCGGTCTCCGCGTCGAGGTGGAACGTCGCGGCGGCTTCGGTGCGCTGCTGAACCCCGGTCGCGTCTACGACCAGGATCCCGCTCCAGGCAGCAGCCGGCCGGTCGGTGACCAGATCCTGCTCTACGCCTACAACGACTGAGACCACCGTCGGTCCACCCCGGATGCCCGCGGGGCCACGCCGGTCAACGCAGCTCGATCTCCGCCGGATGCGCGATGACGATCTGGAACACGTCGTCACGCACGCGGAGCCGGCCCCGGACACACATCTCGCGGCCCTCCCACGAGGCGTCCGGACGGACGTCGAACCGCTCGGTCACGTCCTCGTAGACCACGACGTCGAACCGGCCGGGATCGGGATGGGGCTCGTTGAGGTTGATGAAGGTCGGAGCCCCGCCCACCTCGGGTTCGAACGCCACCCGGGCCACGACCCCCGTCACGGCCGTCACCTGTCCGGCCCGTAGCGACGACGCATCGGCGGCCACCGGATCCTCGCAGGTCGGTGCCGGTGCCCCGCCGAGACCGCCGACACCGCCGATGCGGGCGAGGCCGAAGGCGACCACCACGACGATGGCCAGCCCGATACCCGCGAACGTGCGGAGTCGATCACGATCCATGGGCCCACGGTACGGGGTACGGCGGCGGGTGCACCCGGCACCCACGGATCAACCCGGCTCGACGATCGGTCCCGCGGCCGGGCGGATCGACGCCCGCTCGTCGGCGACGTCGAGATCGTCGCCGTCGGCCGGATGTCCCCGCAGCGCCACACCGGACAGCGCCGGGTCGTCGCGTTCCGTGCCGGGCACGGTCTCCAGGATCTCGAGGCGGATGGCGGTCGTGAGCAGCGGCTCGTCGAGTTCGACGATCTGCGGCTCGAGCCCCTGATCCAGCAGGGTCACGGGGAGCACCACGGCCCCGTCGAACACCAGTTGCCCGCGCTGGACCCGTCCGGCGGCGGCGTAGTCGTCGGGTGAGGCCTGATCGCCGTTGTCGATGATCACCGCCGTGACCCAGGCCGGCCGGTCGAGCACCAGGTCGGCCTTCTCGACCAGCCCATCGGGCAGATCGGCGAGCTCGCCGTGCCACGAGCTCGCCGGATCGCCGTCGACCAGTTCTCGGGGTGTGAAGGCACGCCCATCCTCGGTGGCCCTCGTGGTCAGTGCCGCCACGTCGCTGAGGACGAGCCGCTGCGGCTCCTGCGGGTAGGCGGCCGCGTCGAACGAGGCCTCGGGGATGTCCGCGGCGCGTGCGAATGGCCCCACCTCGACGACGACCAACACGCCGAGCACGACGGCGACGACGGCACCGATCGCGAACACGGCCAGCGCCCACCGACGCCCCAACCGGGCGCCGTCCGGCACTCCCGACCAGACCCGGTCCGCCCGGCGTGGCTGCGGGCCGACGGTGACCGGTGTCGTCGGGTCGTCGAGATCGACCCCGCACGCGGCACACAGCAGCCGACCGGCGTGGTTCACGGACCCGCACCCGGCGCACGTCCGGGCCCGGGACCCGATGGCAGCGTCGGACGCGGTGGTCGGCGTCGGCTCGGTCGGTGACACGTCGGGCACTCGATTCGCAGTGACTCGATCGATCAGGCTCCAGCCCCGCCCACGGGCCGCGGGGTGCATCCGGTCGTGCCGTGCGACGTGTGCCGGGTCGCGGGCGACCGCCCGGATGGCGGCAGAGCGTAGGCCGGTTGGAGCGCGTCGCGCGCACGGTGCTAGCATCCCGGCCATGACACATCTCGACGACCGCCCCGCCGCCCCCCACCACGGGTGCGGCCGTGGCCCCGGCTATGGGTACGGCTTCATCGCCGGCCCGGAGTTTCCGTGGCCCGGGGACGGGCGTGCGTCGTCGTAGACACCACACACACCAAGCGCTCGTAACCCCGGGGTCCACTGGCCACCGGGGTTTTCTTTTTCCGCGGGACACGGCCCATCGCGACCCCGTCACCGAACCCCGGTCCACGCCGACCGGAGCGCGGTGACCAACACGCACCAACGGAGAACGAGCCATGACGAGGGAGGACACCACGATGGTCGTGGTCATGCGTTCAGGCGCGACGGACACCGATGTCGACAAGGTCGTCAAGGCCATAGCGGAGGTCGGCGGCGACGCCTTCGTCTCGCGGGGCAAGAACCAGACCATCGTCGGTCTGGTCGGCGACCTCACCCAGTTCGCGGAGATGCCACTGCACGCCTTCCCGGGCGTGGAGGACGTCATCCGGGTGTCCAAGCCCTACAAGCTGGTGAGCAACGACGCCCACCCCCGCCCGTCCACGGTCTGGGTCGGTGACAGTCCGATCGGTCGGGAGACGGTGACGCTGATCGCGGGCCCGTGCGCGGTGGAGACCGAGGAGCAGACCGCCGACGCCTGTGCGATGGCCAAGGACGCGGGTGCCACCATCCTGCGCGGCGGTGCCTACAAGCCGCGCACATCGCCGTACGCCTTCCAGGGGCTCGGCGAGACGGGGCTCGACATCCTGCACGACGTGTCCCGAGATCTCGGGCTGCCGTTCGTCACCGAGGTCGTCACCCCCGCCGACGTGGAGACGGTCGCGGCCAAGGCCGACATGCTGCAGGTGGGTGCCCGCAACATGCAGAACTTCCAGCTGCTCAAGG
>CAYTLZ010000125.1:0-5316 GCA_964438785.1 uncultured Actinomycetota bacterium
TCGGGCTGATGCGCGGGGTGGAGAAGTTCGACCACACCAAGGGCTACAAGTTCTCGACCTACGCGACCTGGTGGATCCGTCAGGCCCTGACCCGCGGGACGGCCAACAAGGCCCGCGCGGTGCGTCTGCCGGTGCACGTCCACGAACTGGTCGCCAAGGTCCGCCGCACCGAGTTCGAGTTGTTGCAGGTACTCGGCCGCGACGCCACCGACGCCGAGGTCGCCGACACCCTCGGCCTGAGCGTCGAGCGTCTGCGGGAGCTGCGGCTCGCCGGGCGCGAGGTCACCTCGCTGGACCGCACCGTCGGCGAGGACGGTGACCTCACCCTCGGGGAACTCGTCCGCGACGACGACGCCCCCGACCCGGAACGGTGTGCGGCGACCCAGCTGGCCCGCCAGGAGCTGCGTGACACCCTCGCCCAGCTGCACGAACGCGAGCGCGGCGTGATGGAGCTGCGCTACGGCCTCGGCGGTCAGGAGCCGTGCACGCTGGAGGAGATCGGCGAGTTGTACGGGGTCACCCGCGAGCGCATCCGTCAGATCGAACGCACGGTGCTGGCCAAACTGCGCCACCCGGAGCACGCCCAGCGGCTGCGGGGGTTCGTCGAGGACGGCGGCTTCGACCTCGGACCCGAGGATCGCTTCACGTCGGTGCGCTGAGCCCGCCCACCCTGGCGCGATCCGGTCGCGAACGCTCCAGTCGGACGCCCCGGCGGCCGATGGTCAGGACGGACGGCGATCCGCCCGTCCCGATCGGTCGACCGATCGACGCCCGACGACGACGAGGTGGGTGTGGGCACCCCGAACCCGGCGCGCACCATGCGTCAACCGATGCCGCGTGCCGTCGCGCTCGCGCTCGTCGCCGCCCTGGGCGGCGCCGGGCTGGTGCACCCCGCCCCCACCGACGCCTCCGAGCGGGACACGCCCTCGGCCGCCACGACGCCCACGGCCGCCACCGCCTCGCCCGCCACCGACGTCGACGCGCTCGACCTCGATGCCGCGCTCGACGCCCGCGACCGCGTCTCCCGCGAGCTCGATGGCATCGAGGTGGCGATCCGCCGGACCAACGACGAGGTCGCCGCGCTCGACGTCGCCCTGATCGCGGCCAGTACCGAGCTGGCCGCCATCACCACCCAGCTTGACGACGCCCGGGTCGTCGCCGCGGCCGCAGCCGAGGCCGAACGGGTCGCCGCCGCCGACCTGCAGATGGTCGACACCCAGCTCGACGTGGCGTTGACGAGTTGGCACGACGACCGCAGCCGGCTCGCGGACCGCGCCGTTCGGGCCTACAAGCACGGGGCCACCTCCACCCCCGACGTCCTGCTGCGCGGAGTCACCGGCGCGAACGACTGGCACGACGTCGCCGTGACCCTGGAGACCGTCAACCGGCTCACCGCCGACGACACCGCCCTGGTCGCGGCGGCCGCGACCAGCACCCGCGACAACGCCGCACTGCGCGCCGAGGCAGCACGGCTGCGGGGCGTCGCGCTGGAGGCGGCCCGGGAGGCGACCCGCGAGGCCGCACGGGTCGAGGACCTCCTGCACGCCCAGCAGCGCACCGCCGACGAGGTGGCGGCGACCCGCGACGAACGCCGCACGGTGCTGGCCACGCTCGAGCGGGACGCGACCGCCCGGGCGGTACTGGTCGCCGCGCTCGACGACCGGGTCGCGAGCCTGGAACTCGCCGTCAGCCGCGCGCTCATCCCGATCGCGGTGGACCTCGATCCGTTCGGCCCACCACCCGCCTGGGCGACGTCGCTCCCGGGCGACGGACCCCGCTGGGGTGCCGCCATCGAGGCGACCGCCAGCCGGCACGGTCTCGATCCCAAGCTGCTGGCCGCACTGGTCTGGACCGAATCGAACTTCCGCACCGACGCCGTCTCGCACGCCGGGGCGCTGGGCCTGAGCCAGCTGATGCCCGGCACGGCCCGCGGCCTGGGCGTCGATCCGCGCGATCCGCTGGCCAACCTCGACGGGGGCGCGCGGTACCTGCGCAGCATGCTCGACCAGTTCGGCCGGGTCGACCTCGCGCTGGCCGCCTACAACGCCGGCCCGGGGCGGGTGCAACGGGTCGGGCGCATCCCCGACATCGTCGAGACCCAGCTGTACGTCGTGCGGGTCCTGGAACGCTACGAACGACTCGGCGGCTGACGACGACCCGGCGGCTGCCTCCGCCCCACGGGTCGGTGCCGCCGCCCGGTGGTCGCCCGGACAGCTCGGATGCGGCTCACAGCACCCGGCCGCCGGACCGCCAGTACTCCCCCGCCGCCCGGTCGAGGTAGCCCTCGTCGACCAGTGCACGGCGCAGGGACGTGTAGTCGTCGTGGAATCGGCGCAGCAGCTCGGTGACCTCGCGCTCGTCGTAACGCACGCCCGGTTCGAACTCGAGCGCGAGTCGCTCGAGGACCACCAGCCGGCTGCTGCGCTGGGCCGGCAGCTCGGTCAGCCGATCACCGGAGAAGAACCGTGCCAGCGTCTGCGCCTCGTCCGCGGTCATGCCGAACGCCACCCGCGGGTTGGCGTCGGGGTCGCTCGGCAGCTTGCGGGCGACGGCCGACCAGGCGTCGACATCGAGGTGGTAGGTCCCGTCGACGGCGGTCAGCAGGCCCGCCTGCACGAACGGCGCGAGCACCGGCAGCACGTCCTCCACCGACCGGTCGAACATCTCGGCCAGCTCCGCCGACGACCGCGGTCGGCGGGCGAGCGCGCCGATCACGGCCAGGCGGTGCGGGTCGACCAGCTGGCGCAGCAGCTCCAACGGATGCATCGCCGCTCCTCCAGGTCCGACCCGACGGCCGCCGATGACGGTGCGGCCGTTCGTCGACGAGACTACCGACGACGCGCCGACGGCCCTGGCCGTGCCGGTGACGGCCGGGCGATCGCTAGCCTCCCGACGCTGGCCGCCCATGCTGTCGGACGTCGCACGCGTTCGACCGGTTCGATCCCCCGGCCCACCAACCGGTTCGATCCCCCGGCCCACCAACCGGTTCGATCCCCCGGCCCACCAACCCGGGCCGATCGCCCCGCGCCACCACCTCGAGGTCGTCGTGAGTCCGTTGTCCCGTCCCGTCATCGGCGTCGCGCTCGCCGTGGGCGTGGTGGCGGTCTCCGTCTCCGCGATCCTGTCGCGTCTCGCGATGGGTGACACGCCGGGCGTGGCCACCGCCGATGCGGGAGCCGCGTCGGCGTTGGCCGTGGCCTTCTGGCGGTGCGGGCTCGGCGCACTGGCGCTGGCACCGCTCGGGTGGCGCTCCGCCCGCCGGCACGGCGTGCGCATCACGCCGCGACGGCACCGGCAGCTGGCGTTGTCCGGGCTCGCACTGGGCCTGCACTTCGCGCTGTTCCAGGGCTCGCTGGCGCTGACCACGGTCGCCTCGGCGGTGACCCTGGCGACGATGTCACCGATCTTCGTCGCCCTCGGTGGCTGGTGGCTGCTCAACGAGCCGTCCGATCGCCGGACGCTGATCGGCATGGCCCTGACCATCGCGGGGGCCGTCACCATCGGCGTGGCGGACTTCAGCGCCGTCGACCTCGGCACCTCGGCGCTGATCGGCGACGGCATGGCATTCGCCAGCGCGCTGGCCGTCACCGGCTATCTGCTGATCGGGCGGGTCGCCCGACGTGACACCCCGGCGCTGACCTACTCGGCCATCGTGTTCGGCTGGGCGTCCGCCGTGCTGCTCCCGATGTGCCTGCTCAGCGGCGCGGCGCTGACGGGCTACGACGCCGGCACCTGGGCGGCCATCGCCGGGCTGGTGCTCGGCCCGCAGCTGTTCGGCCATGCGGTGTTCAACCTGCTGCTCGCCTCCGTGCCGGCCACCACGGTGTCGATCGTGGTCCTGTCCGAACCGGTCGGTGCCGGGCTGCTGGCCTGGTGGCTGCTCGCCGAACTGCCGAGTCCACTGTTCGCGTTCGGGGCCCCGCTGGTGCTCATCGGTGTCGGGATCGCCACGATCCGCCGCCGCTCGCCGGTGCCGGCCGACGAACTGGCCCCGCCCGAGACCTGACCCTCCGGCGGCCGGTCAGAAGATCAGCGGCAGGCTCGGTCGTTCCTCGGCCACGCCGATGATCGCACCCCAGGCGTTGCCGGCGACGGCACGTTCGTCACACAGCCGTGCGAGCGCACCCGGATCGAGATCGGGATCCGGTGCCGGGCCGCGCAGCACCACGGTCATGGTGCCCCGCAGGCGACGGGCGTGCTCCAGCCAGTCCTCGGCGATGCCGGTCCGTGACGCGCGCAACAGGGTGTCGTCGCGGTCGTCGACGAGTTTCAGCTCGTCACGATCGAGCATGAACCCGACCTTGGCACCCTGGGGCAGCGGGGCCCCGAGGAAGCCGGACAGCGCGACGACACCGCGTTCCTCCAGGGCGGCGAGCAGCAACGGCCCCCGCCCGGCGTCACCGATGCTGGCGACCAGCAGCGGCAGGTCACGGACGACCAGGGTGCGCACGGCGACCCCGTCGACCGTCGAGTCGGCCGGGACATCGGTGTTCATGAGCTCTGCATCCGATCGTGGACGAGCTTGGCGACCCGGCGACTGACTGCCGAAGGAGCCAGTTTCGCACCGACGGCGGCGATCCGGTTGGCCGCGCCCGGGATGCACACGACCCGCTGTTCGGCGTAGGCGTCCAGGGCGGCACGCGCCACGTCGTCGGCGTCCATCACGGCACCGCCGGGCAGCCGGTCACGGTCGACCCCGGCCCGATCGTGGAACTCCGTCGCCGTGATTCCCGGTGCCAGCAGCATCACGTGGACCCCGGCGTCACGCACCTCGGCGTGGACGGCCTCGGTGAACGCGTGCACGTAGGCCTTGGTCGCGCCGTACACGGCACCACCGGGCCCGGGCTGCAGGCCGGCGATCGAGCCGACGTTGATGACGCCACCGCTCCCCCGCGGCACGAGCTGCTCGAGTGCCGCGTGGGTCAGTGCCGTCACCGCGCTGATGTTGAGGTCGATCATCGTCTGGCTCGCCGCGGACTCCTGGTCGGCGAGCGCGCCGTAGCTGCCCAGCCCGGCGTTGTTGACCAGCAGGTCGACCGGGTCGTCGGTCTGCCGCAACCGCGCGGCGACGCGCGCGATGCCCGCCGGATCACCGAGATCCGCGACCAGTGTCTCGATCCGACCGGGCAACGCGGCCGCGAGCTCGGTGAGGCGGTCATCCCGGCGGGCGACGAGCACGAGATCGACGCCGCGTTCGGCCAGTTCGATGGCCATCGACCGCCCGATGCCGGCGGACGCACCGGTGACGAGGGCTCGCAGGATCCGATCACTCACGGCGTGTCCTTGGTCGGCAGTCGGGTCGGCAGTCGGGTCGGC
>CAYTLZ010000125.1:5416-10734 GCA_964438785.1 uncultured Actinomycetota bacterium
GGTCGGCAGTCGGGTCGGCAGTCGGGTCGGCCGTCGGGTCGGCCGTCGCGCGGTGTCGGACGTCATCGGCACGCACCGCGCGGGGCGGTTCGAGGCTACCCACCGGGTACGGTCGGATCGACCGCCCATCGCCGAGCCGTCGACGGTGAACGCCCGTGTCCGCACCGACCGCGCAGGCCGCCCCACCGCGGGTGCTCGCCGTGGACGGCAATTCGCTCGGTCACCGCGCCTACCACTCGTCGCGGGACGAGTCCCGGATGGATGACGCCGGCGACGACGAGGTGGCACGCACCACCGGGGCGATCGTGTCCATGCTGGCCACCGCCTGGCGCTATGGCCCCTACGACGCGCTGATCATCGGGTTCGACTCGCCCGACAACCGCCGCAAACAGGCCTTCCCCGAGTACAAGGCCGGCCGACCGCCGACACCGCCCGCGTTGACCACCGCGCTGGAGCTGGCACGCGGCCACCTCGATGCCTGTGGGCTGACGGTGGTCGAGCACCACGGCGCGGAGGCCGACGACGTGCTCGCCGCCGTGACCGACGCGTGTGAGGCCCGCGACTGGCGCTGTGATCTGCTCAGCTCCGACCGTGACCTCACCGCGCTGGTCGGTCCCCTGACCCGTCTGCTGCGTCCCCGGTCACGGTTCGCCGACCTCGAGGTCGAGGACGTCGCCCAGGTCCGGAAGCGCTACGGCATCGAGCCGGCGCAGTACGTGGACCTGGCCGCCCTGCGCGGCGACCCGTCCGACGGTCTGCGCGGTGCCACCGGTATCGGCCCCAAGATCGCGGCCCGCCTGCTGCGGGACCACGGCAGCGTGCCGGCGCTCTACGCCATGCTCCACGATCTGCCACCCAAGGTGGAGGCGTCGCTGCGCGAGGCCCGCGAGCGGGTGGAGCGCAACCTGGAGCTCATGGCTCCCATCCCGCACCTGGCCGTCGACGTCGAGGAGGCCCTGGCGCGCGGATTCGACGTCGAACGCATCGAGGCGGTGCTCGACGGGCTCGGCGTCGGTGCTGCGGCCCGCCGGTTCACCCGGGCGGTGACCGAGCCCCCACCACCATTACCACCGATGCCGCCCCCACCCGACGATGAGTACGCGAGCGGCGAGGCGCACGCGACCGCGGCCGCCGATCACCGTGAGCCGGCCGTCCAGGCGGAGCCGGCGGGGCTCGGTGCCGATGGCCGACGCGGGGAGCGTCGACCCGCACCCGCCGCCGCGGTCCGTGACGACGTCGCGGACCGCGGTGAGCAGACCGCGTTGTTCTGAGCCGATGCCCGCCACCCACGTCATCGAGCTCGCCCTGCCGATCGATCTGCCCCGGTCACTGCGACCGCTGGTGGCGTCGGGGCAGGACCCGACCATCCGGTTGCGCGCCGACCGGCTGGTGCGCTGTTTCCACAGCCTGGACGGGCCCGCCACGATCGCGATCGAACGGCTCGACGAACGCCGGTTCGAGGCGAGCGCCTGGGGTCCTGGACGCGACCGGGCGCTGGCCGGAGCCGCCCGGCTGCTCGGTGGGGACGACCGGCTCGACGGCTTCGACCCGACCCGGCACCGGGCGGTCGCCCGTGCGGCGCACCGCCGTCCCGACCTGCGGATCATCGCGACCGGTCACGTCACCGACGTGCTGGTGGCGACCATCCTGGCGCAACGGGTCACCTCGCTGGAGGCGGCGAAGTCGTGGACCAAGCTGGTGCGACGTCACGGTGCGCCCGCTCCGGGCCCCTACGGCCTGCGCCTGCCCCCGACACCCGACCAGATCGCGGCGCTCCCGAGCTGGGCCTGGCACGCCATCGGGGTCGAACGCAGCCGCGCGCAGCGGGCCGCCCGGGCGTGTCGCTACCTGCCCCACGTCCAGGCGAGCGTGGGACTGGACCACGATGCCGCGATGGCGCGTCTGCAGGCCGTGCCCGGCATCGGGGTGTGGACCGCCGCGCACGTCCGCCGGATGTCCGCCGGCGATCCGGATGCCGTCGAGGTCGGCGACTACTCGGTCAAGGACCACATCGCCTGGAACCTCGCCGGCGAAGCGCGCGCCACCGACGAGCGCATGCTGGAACTGCTCGAGCCGTTCGCCGGACACCGCGGTCGGGTCGTGCGGCTGCTGCTGTCGGTCGGCCAACGGCCGCCGGCGTTCGGGGCGCGCCAGCGGATCGTCGAGGTCCAGGACCTGTGAGTCCGTGGGGGCGGGCCGCCCCCGACCCCGACCGCGGGTCCTGCCGTCAGCCCGAGGAGTGCCCCGGGAAGACCCGCGCCTCCGGATCGATGTGCACGGCCGCGTTGTTGACCGCGGTCGCGGCCTCGCCGAACCCGACGGAGATGAGGCGCACCTTGCCCTCGTACTCGGTGATGTCGCCGGCGGCGAACACGCCGGGGATGTTGGTCTGCATGGTGGTGTCGACCAGGATGTGGCGGCCGTCGATCTCGACGTCCCAGGACTTCAGCGGCCCGAGGTCGGACTTGAAACCGAGTGCGGCGACGACCTTGCTGATCGTCAGCGTCTCGCGCTCGTCGCTGCGGTTGTCGAACACCTCGACACGCTCGACCCCGTCCTCGCCGAAGATGCGCGACACCTCGGTGAAGGTCATGACGCGCACGGACGAGGCGTAGAGCTTCGCCACCGAGTCCTCGTGCGCCCGGAAGCGGTCACGCCGGTGGATCAACGTGATCGACTTGGCGATGCCCTCGAGGTTCAGCGCCCAGTCGCAGGCCGAGTCGCCACCGCCGACGATGAGCACGTCCTGGTCGCGCATGGTCTCCAGCTCGCGCACGAAGTAGACCAGGCCACGGCCCTCGAACTCCTCCGCGTCGGGCAGCGGCCGGGGCGTGAACGTCCCGATGCCCCCGGTGATCAGCACCGCCTTGGTGTGGACCTCGATGCCCCGGTGGGTGCGGATCGTGAACGACCCGTCCTCGTGCGCTTCGAGATCCTCGGCGCGGTTGTTGAGGATGTAGACCGGGTCGTAGGGCGCGGCCTGCTCGACACAGCGCTCGATGAGCTCCTGACCCTTGACCGCCGGGAAACCGGCGACGTCGAAGATGAGCTTCTCCGGATACAGCGCGGCGACCTGGCCACCCGGTTCGGGCAGCGAATCGAGCAGCGCGACCTGCTGCCCACGGAACCCCGCGTAGTAGGCCGCGTACAGGCCCGCGGGCCCCGCACCGATGATGCTGAGATCGACCTCGACTGTGTCCACGTGTCCCTCGACGTCCGACGACGGCGGTCACGGTACTGCGGACGCTGGCGTCGGTCGGCATCGTGCCGGCACCCGGCTCAGCAGGCGACGGACACCGGCGGACGCCCGAGGGCCCCGGGGGCGGATCCGGCCTCGCCCACGGCGCAGCCGTCGAGATCGGCGACGAACACCTGGATCAGCTCGTCGATCAGCGTCCGGGAGATCCACCGGCCGGCACCCGCGTCGTTGGCGATGACCCCGAGGTGGTAGCGCCGACCGTCGCCGGCGCGCACGGACCCGACCAGCGCCGAGGTGTCGCGCAGCGTGCCGGTCTTGCCGGCGAACCGCCCATCGGCCACGGTGTTGGCCAACCGGGACTGCAGGGTCCCGGACTCCCCGGTGACCGCCATCAAGGACAACCACGTCGGCCCGAAGCGGGTGTCGAGCATGGCCCGATCGAGTTCGACCAGTTGGCGCACGGTGAGCCGATCCTCGCGCGACAGGCCCGAGCCGTCGGCGAACACGGTGCCGGTGGGGTCGATGCCGAGTCGTTGCAGGACCTGCTGCAGCGCCCGCTCGCCGGAGTCGAACGACCCCTCACCGGTGCGTGCGCGGCCCACGGCGAGGAACAGCCCATCGGTCAGGTGGTTGTCGCTGCGTTGGACCGCGAAGCGCAGCAGCTCCTCCATCGGCGGGCTCTCGACGCGTGCGAGCCGGCCGATCGGCGGCTGCTCGACCGCACCGGCCCGGCCCTCGCCGGTGACCTCGACCCCACGCTCCTCGAGCAGACGCACCAACTCCGCGGCGGCGTTGCCCGCCGGGTCGGGCGCGTGGTCGACGCGCACGATGGGCGTCACCGACGGCAGCGCATCGGGGCCGCGGGTCAGCTCCGGGCACGGCTCCTCCGCGCGGATCGTGGTGCCGTTGAACGCGGCGTCGTCGGCTGCGGCATCGTCATCGGCGCTGCCGTACGCGCCGTTCTCACCGTTCCCGGCGTCGTCGTTCCCGGCGTCGTCGTTCCCACCGGCGTCACCGTCCGCACCGTTGTCGTCATCCTCCGGCTCGGGCTCGGGGCAGGTCAACAGCGTGCGCAGACCACCGTCGATGGTGAGCCCGCCGGCGTACCGGGCGTCCAGGGAGTTGAAGTACCGGTCCGGCCAGCCGTCGGCGACGGTCGGACCGGCGAACCGCTCGGCCACCCCGATGACGTCACCGTCGAGGTGGGTCAGCCCGGATGCGACGAGGTCGTCGGCGAGTTGCTCGAACGGCGTGCGCGGACGGGCGGGATAGATCCAGCGGCCGTACTCAGCGGTCGCGAGCGCCGGATCGCCGGACCCGACGAGCAGCAGCTGCCCGTCGAGGCGTCCGCCCGCATCGATGGGTGCCGTGGTCTCGACCCGGGTCTCGAAGCGGGCCTGGGGGCCGAACGTGGCCAACGCGGCGGCGGCCGTCACCATCTTCATGGTCGAGGCCGGCAGGAGGAGTTCGTCGGCCTCGTACGCGAGCACGTCCCGTCCGAACTCGTCGACGACGAGCACGCTGAACGATCCACCCTGGGCCACCTCGACCGCACTGTCGGTCAGGGAGCGGGCGAGGCGTTCCAGCTGGGCACGCGACGCCGGCGGTGGTGGCGGATCGTCGCGGCGGGCGACCGCCAGCGGTGCCACGTAGCCGTCGGGGTCGAACCGCGGCGGCTCGTCGGCCGCATCCGGATCGGGTTGCAGCGGTGGGGCCTGGACCAGCGGCTGCGAGGCACCCGGCGCGTCGGACTCGGGGGGCGGGTCCTGCACATCGTCGCTGCAGGCGGTCAGGACCAGGGCGAGCGCGACCAGGACGCTGGCCGCCCGCCGGCCGCGACCGGCTCGCCCCGCGCTAGCTCGGGGCATCGACCGAATCCAACAACCCGCGCAGTTGGAAGCCACGCGAGGGGTGGCGCAACTTGGTGAGGGTCTTCTTCTCGATCTGTCGGATGCGCTCACGGGTCAGCCCGAACTGCGCACCGATGTCCTCGAGGGTGTGCTCCTCGCCGTCCATGAGCCCGTAGCGGAGCATCAGCACGGTGCGTTCCCGGTCGGTCAGGGCCGACAGGGCCCGCTCGACCTCGCGCTTGGCGAGTACCGCGGTGGCGGAGGACTCC
>CAYTLZ010000126.1:0-9261 GCA_964438785.1 uncultured Actinomycetota bacterium
GTGCGACCACCGCGGTCTCCACCAGGTCGCCGCGGAACTTGGGGATGAGCACCCCACGGGAGGGTTGGCCCACCTGGTGGCCGGCGCGGCCGATGCGCTGCAGGCCGCGGCTGACCGCGCCGGGGGAGGCGACCTGGACCACCAGGTCCACCGAACCCATGTCGATGCCGAGCTCCAGGCTCGAGGTGGCGACCAGCCCGCGCAGCTGACCGGACTTCAGCTCGTCCTCGATCTGCAGCCGGCGTTCGCGCGACAGCGAGCCGTGGTGGGCCTTGACGAGCTCCGGTGGGGGCTCGGCCGCGAGCTGCGCGGCGTGCTCGTCGAGCGCCGCCTCCAGCTGGTCGTCGTCGACGCCCTCGGCCCGCAGTTCCGCCTCCAGCTGCTGCTGGGCGTGCAGTTCGTTGAGTTTGGCGGCGAGGCGTTCGGCCATGCGCCGGGCGTTGACGAACACCAGCGTGGAGCGGTGCTCCAGGATCAGCTCCAGCAGCCGCGGATGGACGGCCGGCCAGATCGAGCGTCGCTGGGGTCCACCGGCGGCCGCGCCGGAGGACAGCTCCAGATCCCCGCCACGCTCGACCGGTTGGCCGAGGTCGCTCATGTCGGGCACGGGGACCACGACCTGCAGCTCCAGCGGCTTGCGGCTGCCGGCGTCGACGATGGTCACCGGTCGGGGGGTGCCGTCGTCGCCGTAGCCGGCGAGGAACCGGGCGACCTCGTCGAGGGGGCGTTGGGTGGCCGACAGGGCGATGCGTTGCGGGGCGGGACGCAGCGGCGTGGTGTCGTCGTCCTCCCGACCGCCGTGGCGGACCTCGTGGTCGAGCCGCTCGAGGCTGAGCGCGAGGTGGCTGCCGCGCTTGGTCGGCGCCATCGCGTGGATCTCGTCGATGATCACCGCCTCGACGTGGCGCAGCGTCTCGCGCGCCTTGGAGGTCAGCAGCAGATACAGCGACTCCGGTGTGGTGATGAGCACGTCCGGGGGCTTGCGTTTCATCCGGTCGCGTTCCTTGGCCGGCGTGTCGCCGGTGCGCACGCCGACCTCGGGACGGTGCACCTCGATGCCGAGCCGTTCGCCGGCGAGCCGGATGCCCTCGAGCGGGGCGCGCAGGTTGCGGTCCACGTCGACCGCCAACGCGCGCAGCGGCGAGATGTAGAGCACCCGCAGCCGCGCGGCGGGATCCTCGGGCGGTGGGCTCGCGGTCAGCCGGTCGAGCGCCCACAGGAACGCGGTGAGCGTCTTGCCGGACCCGGTCGGCGCCAGGATCAGGGTGTGGTCCCCGTTGGCGATGGCCGGCCAGCCCTCCGCCTGCGCATTCGTCGGCACCGCGAAGGTGGTGGTGAACCACTCACGGACCGGGGTCGAGAACCGCTGCAGGACGTCATCGCTCATCGTGGGCGACCGTACCCCGAGCCAGTGACGGGGCCGCGAGCCAGTGCCGGGCCCGCGAGCGGGTGACGGACCCGCGAGCGGTGCCGGGGGCGACGATCCGCGACACCGCACATCCGCGGTTCGCGGCGTCGCGGCGACGGCGGTCGATCTAGCATGCCCCGCATAGGGGTCACCACGGGAGAGGGAGCCACATGAGTACGACCACTGCTGTCACCACCACGGCCGACGAACGGATCGACGACTGGCTCGATCGGTTGAACCAGGCCCTCGAGGCGCGGGACATCGATGCGGCCTGCGCGCTGTTCGGGCCGGACTGCTACTGGCGCGACTTCGTGTCGCTGACCTGGAACCTGCACACCGCGGAGGGCGTCGACGAGATCCACGCCATGCTGGCGTCGACGCTGGCGCACACCGCACCGGGCGGGTTCGCCCGCGAGGGCGCGGCGGACGAGGCGGACGGGGTCACCGAGTCGTTCATCACCTTCGAGACGGCCGTCGGCCGCGGCCGCGGCCACCTGCGGATCATGGGGGACACGGCCTGGACGCTGCTGACCACGCTGCAGGAACTCAAGGGCCACGAGGAGAAGACCGGGCGCAACCGCGTCCGGGGTGTCGAGCACGGTGTGGTCCGCGACCGGGAGAACTACTCGGAACGCCTGGCCCGGGAGCGCGCCGAGCTCGGCTACACGAAGGACCCCTACGTCGTGATCATCGGCGGGGGCCAGGGCGGTATCGGCCTGGCTGCGCGGCTGCGCAAGCTCGACATCCCCACCATCGTGCTGGAGAAGAACCCGCGGGCCGGTGACTCGTGGCGCAACCGCTACGAATCCCTCCACCTGCACGACCCGGTCTGGTACGACCACCTGCCCTACCTGCCGTTCCCGCAGGACTGGCCGGTGTTCTCCCACAAGGACAAGATCGGGGACTGGCTCGAGGCCTACACCAAAATCATGGAACTGAACTACTGGACGTCCTCGACCGTCCAGTCCGCGACCTACGACGAGCAGGCGCAGCGCTGGAGCGTCGAGGTCGACCGCGACGGTGAGCAGGTGACCCTGCACCCGACCCAGCTGGTGTTCGCCACCGGCATGTCGGCGGTCCCCAACATCCCCGACGTGCCGGGCCAGGACGTCTTCGCCGGCGAGCAGCAGCACTCCTCGCAGCACCCGGGACCGCACGACTACACCGGCAGGAAGGTCGTGGTGATCGGGTCGAACAACTCGGCGCACGACATCTGCGGGGCGCTGTGGGAGTACGAGGCCGACGTCACGATGGTGCAGCGCAGCTCCACGCACATCGCCCGGTCCGACAGTCTGATGGAGCTCGCCCTCGGCGGGCTGTACTCGGAGGACGCGCTCGCGGCCGGGGTGACCACCGACAAGGCGGACCTGCTGTTCGCCTCCCTGCCCTACCGGATCCTGCCCGAGCTGCAGAAGCCCGTGTACGACGAGATGTACAAGCAGGACAAGGACTTCTACGACGCGCTCGAGGCCGCCGGGTTCATGCTCGACTTCGGCGAGGACGGCTCCGGGCTGTTCGTGAAGTACCTGCGCCGCGGGTCCGGCTACTACATCGACGTCGGCGCGTCCCAGCTCATCATCGACGGTGGCGTGAAGCTCGTCACCGGGCAGCTCGACCACCTCACCGAGTCGTCGGTCGTCCTCGAGGACGGCACAAAACTGCCCGCGGATCTGGTGGTCTACGCCACCGGGTACTCGTCGATGAACGGGTGGGTCGCGCAGATCGTCAGCCAGGAGATGGCCGACAAGGTCGGCAAGGTGTGGGGGATGGGCTCCGACACCACCAAGGATCCCGGCCCGTGGGAGGGTGAGCTGCGCAACATGTGGAAGCCCACCCAGCAGGACAACCTGTGGTTCCACGGCGGCAACCTGCACCAGTCGCGCCACTACTCGCAGTTCCTCGCGCTGCAGCTCAAGGCCCGCATGGAGGGCATGCCGACCCCCGTCTACGCGCTCGCACCGGTGCACCACACCAGCTGACCCGCGTCCGCCGACCCGGCCGGTGGTGCCCGTCCACCGGCCGGGTCCGGTCCGTAGAGTCGGTGATTCCCGCCGGTACCCGCATCTGATCGGACCCGCTGACGTGACCACGGCCGTGGTGTTGTTCACCCGTGATCTCCGCGTGTACGACCAGCCCGCGCTCGCCGCCGCGTGTGGGCGCGCGGACCAGGTGGTGCCGCTGTTCGTGTTCGATCCGGCCATCCTGGGCTCGCGTTACGCGGCACCGAACCGGGTCAGCCAACTCGTCGACGCCGTGCGTGACCTGCGGGCATCACTGAAGGACCTGGGCGGGCAACTGGTCGTGCGCCACGGACCGCTGCTCGACGCGGTGGCCGAGGTCTGCACCGAGGTGGCGGCCGACGAGCTGCATCTGTCGCGGGACCTCAGCGCCTTCGCCGCCCGGCGCGAACGGGCGCTGCGCGATCTGGCCGCCGACCGGCTCGGTGGTGCGGTGACCGTGACCACCCATGAGGCCGTGACCGTGGTGCCGGCGGGTCAGGTCGTGCCCACCAGCGGGGACCATTTCAAGGTGTTCACGCCCTACTTCCGGCGCTGGGTGATGGCCGACTGGCGCGAGGTGGCCCCGACCCCGTCGCGCGTGCCGACCCCCTCGACGGTGTCGACCGGCCGGATCCCCGCGCTCGCCGATCTCACCGACGTCGACCGGCTCGCCCCCGAACTCGAGACGGGCGGCGAGACCGCGGCCCGGGCCCGGGCGGACGCCTGGTTCGACGGGCCCATCGACGCCTACGACGACCGGCGCAACCTGCTCGCCGAGGACGGGACGTCGAAGCTCTCGACCCACCTGCACCTCGGCACCATCTCCGCACTGGAACTCGCCCGCCGCGTCGATCGCCGCAGCCCCGGGCAGGAGGCGTTTTTGTCCGAGCTGTGCTGGCGCGACTTCAACCACCAGATGCTCGCCGCCCGCCAGGACCTGACCCACACCGACATCCGCACGCAGCGGGACCGGTGGCTCGACGACTCCGACGCGATCGAGGCGTGGAAGGAGGGCCGCACCGGCTACCCGGTGGTCGACGCGGCGATGCGCCAGCTCCAGCGGGAGGGCTGGATGCACAACCGGGCGCGCATGATCACGGCGTCGTTTCTCACCAAGCATCTCTACGTCGACTGGCGCGTCGGCGCGTGGCACTTCATGGACCACCTCGTCGACGGCGACATCGCCAACAACTTCGGGCAGTGGCAGTGGACGGCCGGGACCGGCACCGACTCGCGCCCGAACCGCATGTTCAACCCGGTCACCCAGTCGGAGCGCTACGACCCGGACGGCACCTACATCCGCCGCTACGTCGAGGAGCTCGCCGACGTCGAGGACGGCTCGATCCATGCGCCGTGGCAGGCCGACGACTCGTTGTTCGGGGCAGCCAGCGGGGATTACCCGCCGCCGATCGTCGATCACGCCGAGGCGCGCGACCGCTTCATGACCGCACGCGGGAAGTAGTCGGCGGCCCCGCTGGCTGCCGGCCGCCCGTGACTCAGCCGGCGGTTCCCGCCAACGGCGCGCGTGTCGGTACCTCGTCGTCGAGCATCGTGGGATCGAAGACGCGCACGGGCGTGGCCGGGTCCCGTTTGGCGCGGTACATCGCCGCGTCGGCGTGGTGCAGCAGCGTGTCGGAGTCGTCCGCCGAGCCGGTGTCGGCCACGCCGCTGCTGGCGGCGATCGCCGGCAGGGTGCAGGTCGTGAGTTCCACGGGCCGCGCGAGCGCCTCGAGCAGCCGGTCGACGGTGGCGTGCAGATCCAGCGGATAGGAACTCTCGAACAGCACGGCGAACTCGTCGCCGCCGAGCCGCGCCACCGTGTCGGTCTCGCGGCAGGCCGTGCGCAGTCGCCGGGCGGTCTCCACCAGCAGTTCGTCGCCGGCGCGGTGCCCGTGGCGGTCGTTGATCACCTTGAAGGCGTCGAGGTCGAGAAACAGCACCGAGGTGGAGCGCCCCGAGCGCCGGTGGAGCGCGAGCGCCTGCTCGAGTCGTTCCATGAACAGTCCGCGGTTGGCGAGCCCGGTGAGCTCGTCGTAGTAGGCGCGGTACTCGATCTCGCGTTCCAGTTCCTTGCGCTCGGTGATGTCCTGGAACGTGCCGCGGATGTGGGCGCGCCGATCCCGGCGCACCTCGACGATGGTCGCCCGGGCGTGCACGACCCGGATCGTGCCGTCGGGGAGCAGCAGCCGGCTCTCGTAGTCGGCTTCCGTGCCGGTGTCGTAGACCGAGGCGATCGCCGCCCGCACCACGGCATGGTCGTCGGGGTGCACGCGGCTGAAGAACAGCGCGAGGCTGGGGTCGGTGCCCGGTTCGATCTGCAGCAGCCGGTACATCTCGTCGGACCACACCGAGGTGTCCGCCTCGAGGTCCCAGTCGAAGCTGCCGATGCCCGCGATCCGTTGGGCGGCCGCGAGCTCGACGTGGGCCTGGCGTTCGTCCTCCAGGGCATCCTCGTTCAGTCGCCAGCTGATCAGGCACACCACGCTGGCGGCCAGGATCAGCCCCGCATGGATCGCCGCCCATCGACCGGGATCCGCCAGCGCGGCCGGATGGTCGAAGACCATGTCCGGAGCCAGCTGGCCGAGCACACCGTGGTGCACGACGACGACCCCGAGTGCGATGAGGAACGGGTACCAGGCGTGGTACAGGCTGATGATGAAGACGACCACCAGGAAGTGGATGTGCATCTCCGTGAGGCCCCCGGCGAGGTGGATCAGCACCGCGGAGCTGACCGTGAGCCCGAGGGTGGCCGCGATCGACCGGCCGGTGGAACCGGGTCGTGCCGACGAAGCGACCATGGTGAGCGCGAGGACGGGGAGCACCTCGGCGACGACGTGCACGGGGGCTTCGCCCGTGGCGAGCGCATAGACGGCGATCACCACCACGTGGACCCACAACAGGCGCACGATCCACCGGTGACGCACCCCCCAGGCCGCCTCGGACAGCGTGTCACCGACCGGCAGCACGCGGCGCACACGTCGGACCAACCGGCGTGTGGCCGGGCGGGTGGCGCGTGATGGCGGGTCCGCGGACATGCCCGACCATCGGCCGGCGGACGTCGGAACCTAAGCTCGCCGACCGAGCCTCGATTCCCGGACCCCGGAGTGCGTCATGCAGCTCACGTCCTCACACGTCGCCTTGATCACCGGTGGAGCGTCCGGCCTGGGGGCCGCCACCGCCCGGGCCCTGCACGCCGCCGGCGCGTCGGTGGCGCTGCTCGATCTGCCGTCCGCCGACGGTGGCGCGGTCGTCGACGAGCTCGGTGAACGGGCCATGTTCGTGCCGGCGGACGTCACCGACGCGGACGCGGTGCAGGAGGCGATCGATCAGGCCCGCGAACTCGGGGAACTGCGGGTCGCGGTGAACTGCGCCGGGGTCGGCTGGGCCGCGCGCGTGCTCGGCCGTGAGGGCCCCCACGACCTCGGGCTGTTCCAGACGGTCGTCGGCATCAACCTGATCGGCACGTTCAACGTGCTGCGCCTGGCCGCCGCGGCGATGGACGGCAACGACCCCGTCGACGGCGATCGCGGGGTGATCGTCAACACCGCGTCGATCGCCGCCTACGACGGGCAGGTCGGGCAGATCGCCTACAGCGCCTCGAAGGGCGGCGTGGTCGGCATGACCCTGCCCGCCGCGCGGGATCTGGCGCGTCACCAGATCCGCGTGCTGGCCATCGCGCCGGGCACGTTCGACACCCCCATGCTCGCCGGGCTCCCCGACGAGGCCCGCGAGGCGCTGGCCGAGGACATCCCGCATCCGCACCGGCTCGGCGACCCCGCCGAGTACGGCCTGCTGGTGCGCCAACTCGTCGAGAACCCCTATCTCAACGGCGAGGTGATCCGGCTCGACGGCTCGCTGCGCATGAAGCCCCGTTGACCGATCGCCGGTGGTGGCCGGCGAACCCCATAGGCTGCATGTCGACGGGCCGGGAGGCAGTGGTGGCGGACGAGCAGGCGACCAGCGACACATCGCGGGCGGACACGCCCGACCGCCAGGGACACGGCGATCGGCTGTCCTCGCTCGACGCGGCGTTCCTGGAGATGGAGTCCGACACCCGCCACATGCACGTCGGTGGGCTGTTCGTGTTCGACCCGCCCGAGGGTGGACGTCGGGTGCGGTTCCCGCATTTCCTGGCGCTGGTCCGCAGTCGGCTGCATCTGATCCCGCGGTATCGCCAGAAGGTCGTCACCCCGCCGTTGCAGCTCGGCGGTCCCGTCTGGGTCGACGACCCGGAGTTCGATCTGGCCTACCACGTCCGGCACGCGGCGCTGCCGCAACCCGGCACCACCAAGCAGCTCACCGAGTACGCCTCGCGCATCCTGTCGAGGCAGCTGGACCGCAGCCGCCCGCTGTGGGAGCTGTACGTCATCGAGGGACTCGAGGGTGGCCGGGTCGCGCTGCTCGGCAAGACCCACCACGCCATGGTCGACGGGATGTCCGGGATCGACATCGCGACCGTCATGCTCGACCTCGCCCCGGACCAGAGCGACACGCTGCCCGACCCGGAGCCCTGGACCCCGCAGCCGACGCCGACCCCGACCGAGCTCGGGGTCAGTGCGGTCCGTGATCTGGCCAGTTCACCGGCGCACCTGGTCGAGTCGGTCGAACGGCTGGCCAAGGCCCCGTCGAGCGCCGCGAAACGGGCCGTGTCCGTCGGCCGCGGTGTGGCCCGTGTGGCCCGCAACAACCTGGTCAAGCCCGCGCCGCGCTCGATCCTGAACCAGGCCCCGGGTCGCAACCGGCGCTTCGCCATCCAACGGCTCGAGTTGGAGCGCATCAAGGCGATCAAGCGGGCGTTCGGGACCACGGTGAACGACGTGATCCTGGCGACCGTGGCGGATGCGACGGGGCGCTACCTGCGCAGCAACGGCGTGCAGACCGACGGGCTGTGGCTGCGCGCGATGGTGCCCGTCTCCACCCGCGACGCCTCCGAGTCCCACCACCTCGGCAACCGGGTCGTGTCGGTGTTCGTCGACCTGCCGATGATGGAGATGGACCCGATCGAGCGCCTCCGGGTCTGTCATGAGTCCATGGCCGACATCAAACGTTCGCACGCCGCCGTCGGTGCGGGCTTCCTGATCGGACTCGGGGAGTTCGCGCCGCCGACGCTGCACGCCATGGCGTCGCGACTGGCCGTCAACACCCGGGTGTTCAACTTCCTGGTCACCAACGTCCCCGGTCCGCAGCTGCCGATCTACTGCATGGGTGCCCGGCTGCTCGGGGCGTTCCCGTTCACGCCGCTGGCCGCGAACCACAGCTACGGCATCGGCGTCACCTCGATCGACGGCTGGCTCAACGTCGGGTTCGTCGCCGACTACGACGCGCTGCCCGACATCGACGAGGTACCGGACTTCCTGGTCGCCGCGGTCGACGAGCTCGCGACCTGTGCGCTGGCCGTGTCCGAGAAGCCGTCGCTGACCGACCGGGCGTCGTCCGCGACCGCCGGCTTCGCCGATGACGTCGACGGCAGCGCCCGGGACCGTCGGAGCACGAAGCGCACCGGACGGTCCGAGGCCTGAGTCGACCCGCGCCCGGGATACAGGAGATGGCCGTGGAACTCGAGCTCGCGATCAAACGTCTCGATCCGGACGTGGCGTTGCCGCGCTACGCCCACGACGGGGACGCGGGGCTCGACCTCGCGGCGTCGCGAGCCGTCGAGATCGCCCCGGGGGAGCGGGCCGCCGTTCCGACGGGGCTCGCCGTGGCCATCCCGGTCGGCTGGGTCGGACTGGTCCATCCGCGCTCCGGGCTGGCGCGGCGACACGGGCTGACCGTCGCGAACGCGCCGGGCACCATCGACGCCGGCTACCGCGGCGAGGTCCACGTGCTGCTCGTCAACCTCGGCGCGGACAC
>CAYTLZ010000126.1:9361-10699 GCA_964438785.1 uncultured Actinomycetota bacterium
GAGGGCCGTGCAGGGCACCGGCTCAGGTGCTGCCGGCGAGTCGTCGGGCGAGCCAGCCCACGGCGAGCGTCAGCGGCAGGACGAGCCAGAACGCGCCCCCCGTGAGGCCGTCGGCGATCCCGACGGCCAGGGGCGTCACGCCCGTGCCGAGGCCGACCATCGCGGTGATGCGCGCGCTGGTCCGTGACGGGTCGCTCGCCGATGCGAGCGTGGCCGCCGCGACCAACGGGAACAGTGCGCCCGCGCCCATCCCGCCGACGAGGACGGCGATCACTCCGAGGGACGGGTTCCCCAGGAGCAGCAGACCGAGCACGGCGACGGCCACGACGCCGGCGCTGACCGTGACGCCGGGCAGGGGGCGGGGCCGACGTAGGGCCAGCAACGTCCGTGACGCGGCCACACCGACGTAGACCAACGCCGGTGCGAGCGCGGCGACCCCGTCGAGTCCCCGGGACACGAGGTGGTCGGGAACACGGTTCGCCAGCGTCAGTTCCGTCCCGACCGCGAGCACCACCAGCACCAGGAACGACAGCTGCACGGACCGCTGGGGCGTGTCTGGTGCTGCGGGGCGGACCTCCGGCTCGGGTGGCTGCACCTCGCCGCGGATCACGGCGTCGCCGGGCAGGACCGGGGTCGTCGCCGCCAACCCCGCGAGCAGTCCGGGAAGTGCGACCAGCAGCGGACGGTCGAGCACGGCGACGAGCCCCGAGGACGCGGCCACGGCCAGCGCGGTACTGGCGTTGGTCCACATCAGCCAGCGATCGTCGGGTTGGCCGGCGGTGACCAGTCGTTGGGACTGGGCGAGGACCACGGAGGAGCTCGCGCCCACCACGAACGCGGCGGCGAGCGACACGACGACCGTCGGGGCCAGCAGCAACCCGAGCCCGGCGAGACCGAGCAGGCAGGGCGCGGCGAGACGGACGGCGCGCACGAGCACCAGGTCGCTGATGCCGATCAGGAACAGGCCGATGCTCAGCGCCGTGAGGTGGCCGGCGACCACCGCGGGGGCGACGTCGAGTCGGAGACCGAGCTGCACCGCCCCGGCGTTGACGATGCCGAGTCCCCAGCCGTAGGTGACGCCCCCGAGCACCCCCCGGCGCACGTGTGCGGTCATCATCGGATCCCATGCGCGTTGCCGCGCACCCGACGGATCGTCCGGTCGGTGGCGCGTGGGCTCGGACGTCGGGTTCGCTTCATGTCGGGCGAGCCTAGGACCGGCGGTGACGGCTCGGTGGGGCCTGGTTTGCCCCCCCTGCGGCCACCGGTTATCGTCCCCGGTCGCACGCGGATGTAGCTCAGTTGGCTAGAGCGCCACCTTGCCAAGGTGGAGGTCGCGAG
>CAYTLZ010000127.1:0-10516 GCA_964438785.1 uncultured Actinomycetota bacterium
CTGTCCGATCTCAAGCGTGAGCTCAAGTCGATGCAGGCCGCGAACATCTGAGGTGCCCTGTCCACGGAGCTTGAGCCCCGGGGACCCTCCCGCTTCGACTGACCCTGAGTCACCTTTTGGGTTGCGCTCGGTGAGCTGGTGTCCGGCCTGCGCGACATCGGTGCGGTGATCGGACATGAGCGCGGGATCCGGGCCCAGATGCGAGCGATGATCGTTTGACGGTCCTAGCGTTTCGGCCCGCCACGTGAGGTTGGTTCGATGTCACGGGCAGGGGCCATCGACCGAACAGCCAGGGGATCATCATGTCCGACCGTCCGCGCCGCGCGGCCGTTACACGTAGCCGATCGACGTCCATCGTCCTCGCCGCGATCGCGTCGTTGCTGCTGAGCACGGCCGCGCTCGCCTCGCCCGCGAACGAACGGTCGCAAGCCAGCGAGCGCGGCGGTGGCGTCGATCGTGTGGACGTCATCGTTTCCATCGATGCGCGGGCGGGTGTGTCCGGAGCCGAAGTCGCGGCCCAGACAACCGCCCGCTTCGGTGGCAACGTGCTGCACACCTACGAGCATGCACTGACGGGTTTTGCCGCGTCGCTACCGGCCCCAGCGATCCGTGCGCTCCAGAGCGATGGCCGGGTGCGTTCGGTCGAACGTGATCAGGTCGTGACGATCGCGCACCACGAGTGCGGGCACGAACACCCGCGAAGGGGCGGAGACGACTGCTCTATCTCCGGCAAGGTCACTGGGATCCAGAAAACGGCCACCGTCACACTGTCCGGCGCTGCGACGGCTGATCCTCAACATATCGACACGGTGGGCAACTCATTTGCCTTCAATGAACTAGCTGCTGGCAGCTACACCGTGACGGCAGAGGAGGGGAGCAATTCGGTGTCGGAGCCCGTGGATTTGTCCTCCACGAATGTGACCGTCAACCTCTCCCTTGAGCCGGTGGAGGAAGAGCCGGTGGACGGAGAGCCGGTCGACGAAGATCCAGCTGAGTCGCCGGTGGGAGACGAGCCGGTCGAGGATGCAGGCTGTGCCTTCGATGTTGATTGGTCCAGCATCACACCACCGTGGGGGATCGATCGCATCGGAACCGGCTCGAGTTCCGATGCGGCCACCGGATGTGGTGTCGATGTGTACGTCATCGACACGGGCATCCAGTCAACGCATCCCAACTTGGCTGTCGCCGACGAGGGCTTTGCGTCGGAGCGCTGCCGTGGTGGCGGCTGCTCGGCTGACTGGGACGACGACCACGGCCACGGGACCCACGTCGCCGGCACCATCGCCGCGCTCGGTACGCAAACATTGGATGACGAGACAACGGTCGTCGGGGTAGCCCCCAACGTCACTCTTCACTCTGTGAAGGTGCTGGACCGTCGGGGAGGCGGGACCCGTTCGGGCGTGATGGCGGGTATCGACTACGTCGCAGGGCAGGCGGCCAACTCGCCTGAGCGACCAGCTGTCGCGAACATGAGCCTGGGTGGCCGCGGCTCGAAGACTGGAGACTGCCTCGCGAAACCAAACGAGGATGACAACGTCTTCGTCGGAACTGACGCTTACCACGAGGCCATCTGCAACGCCTCGCATAATGGTGTGGTGTTCGTAGCGGCGGCTGGCAACAGCGGTGCAGACGCCGCAGGAGCCGTCCCTGCCGCCTACGACGACACGGTCATCACCGTCTCCGCTACGGATAGCAACGATGACTGGGCGGGATTCTCGAACTGGGGCGATGCCAAAGCGGACTGGACGTCCGAGAAGAGTGCCCCCGTCGCACTCGCGGCTCCAGGGGTCTCGATCCTCTCGACATGGATCGACAGTGGGACCAGAACGATCAGCGGAACATCGATGGCTGCCCCACACGTCGCTGGTGCCGCTGCGCTCGCGCTGGAGACCGGCACTGGCACGAAAGGCCTGGGGAACTTCATTGACGTCCGCCGCGCGCTCCTGGATGTAAGCAAGTCCACCGGTCACTTCACCAACACCAGTGGGAATCCGCACGAAGAACCCCTCGTGAATGTCGAGAGCTTTGTCCTCTCCACTTCTGGGTCTTGACCGCTGAGCCAACGGAGGGGCCCCGTGGTGTCGTGGGGCCCCTCCGGCTTCGCCGATTCATCCCTGTAATCTCCGTCGGCCATGGCAGCCCTGTCGTTCGACGCTCGAAGCATCTAGGCTTCGCGCGATCCGGCCGCGAGGTGCCGGGTCGGGGTGTCGAGGCTGCGGGGGTCGTCGATGGAACACGTGCTGGCGGCGGCCGGCCTGCGCAAGGCGTTCGGTGAGCTGCAGGCGGTCGACGAGGTCTCCCTGACGATCGCGCCGGGGGAGACCTACGGGCTGCTGGGGCCCAACGGCGCGGGCAAGACCACGTCGATCTCCATGATCGCCGGGCTGCTCAAACCCGACGCCGGCACGATCGAGGTCGACGGGCAGGCGATGACGCCGACCGCCACCGCCGCCAAGGGCGCGGTCGGGCTCGTGCCCCAGGACCTCGCGATCTACCCGGACCTCAGCGCGCGGGAGAACCTGCGCTTCTTCGGCCGGCTCTACGGGCTCGCCAAGGCCGAGCTCGACCGCCGCGTCGACGAGGTCCTGCGCGTCATCGGGCTCACCGACCGCGCGGACGACCGGGCGGGAGAGTTCTCCGGCGGGATGAAGCGCCGGCTCAACATCGGCATCGGGATGCTGCACGGCCCGAAGCTGCTCATCCTCGACGAACCGACCGTCGGTGTCGACCCGCAGTCGCGCAACGCCATCCTCGACTCGGTCGAGGAGCTCGCGACCGAGGGCCTGGCCGTGCTCTACACCACGCACTACATGGAGGAGGCCGAACGGCTGTGCGACCGCATCGCCGTGGTCGACCAGGGCCGGATCATCGCGGAGGGCACCCGCCGTGAGCTCGTCGCCACCATCGGGGAACAGGACGTCGTGCGCCTCACGATCGCCGGTGATGCCGGCGGGGCCGCGGCCGCCTGTGAACGGCTCGAGGCGATCAGTTCCGCCGACGCCGAGGACGACGTGGTCGTCTGCCTCGTCGACGGCGCGGCGGCGGCCCTGCCGGCTCTGCTCGGTGCGGTCGCCGACGCGGGTGCCAGCGTGACCGGGGTGGAGGTGCGCGAACCCGACCTCGAGGACGTGTTCCTGCACCTCACCGGCAAAGCGCTGCGGGACTGACGTGCTGTCCGCGGCGCTCACCATCCTGGTCAAGGACCTGCGGCTGCGGCTGCGGGACCGCAGCGTGTGGATCTTCGCGCTCGCCGTGCCGCTCGGGCTGACGGTGCTGTTCTCGTTCATCTTCCCGGCGACCGACGACCTGCAACTGACCGGCGCGGTCGTCGACCTCGACGGTGGTCAGGTCGCGGCCGGGTTCGTGGACGGGGTCGTCCCGGCACTCGAGGAGCAGGGCCTGCTCGACCGCGTCGAGGTGGCGGACGCCGACGAGGCCCGCGACCAGGTCACCAACGGGACGTTGGATGTCGCGTGGATCCTGCCGGCCGGCTTCAGCGACGCGATCGCCGCGAGCGAGGTGGTCGAACTCGAGGTGCTCGTGGCCGCGGGTCGCACCCTGGAGGGCGAGGTCGCCCGTGGGGTCGCCGAGGCCTACGCCGCCGAGGTCAGCCGGGTCGGGCTGGCCGTCACCATCGCCGCGGTGTCGGCAGGTGCGCTGGACCCGGCGCTCATCGGCACGCTGGGCGAACTGTCCGCGCAGCAGCCGCGCCTGGTCGATCTCAGCGACGCGGCGAGCGAGTTCGGCGAGCCGCTCGATCCGACCAGCTACCTCGCCGCCGGGATGGCCGCGTTCTTCGTGTTCTTCACCGTGCAGTTCGGCGTCACCGGGATGCTCGAGGAGCGCAAGCTCGGCACGATGCCCCGGCTGCTCGCCGCACCGATCCGGCCCGCCGCGATCCAGTTCGGCAAGCTGCTCGGGGCATTCCTGCTCGGCATCGCGTCCATGGCGGTGCTTGCGGTGGCCTCCGCGCTGCTTCTCGGCGCGGACTGGGGACCGCCGCTCGGCACCATGATCCTGATCCTCGCGCTGGTCATCGCGGCGCTCGGGGTCATGGCGCTGGTCGGCTCGTTCGCCCGGACGGCCGAGCAGGCCGGCAACCTGCAGTCGATCGTCGCGGTGGTGCTGGGGCTGACCGGCGGGGTGTTCTTCCCCATCCCCGGTGACTCCGGCGTGCTGCGGCTGGCGACGCTGATCTCGCCGCACGGCTGGTTCCTGCGCGGGCTCGATGGTCAGGCGGCCGCCAGCGACTGGACCGTGGCACTCGGCCCGGCCGCGGCGATCGTGGCGTTCGGGCTGGTCGCGGCCATTCCGGCCGTCCTGGTGCAGCGACGGAGTCAGGCATGGTGAGGATCTGGACCATCGCGCGCACGGAACTCGTGCGGATGCTGCGTGACCGTTCGAACATCTTCTTCGTGTTCGTGTTCCCGCTGCTGCTCGTCGTGCTCATCGGCGCGCAGTTCGGCGGCTCCGTGGATGCGCGGCTCGGGGTCGTCGGCCCCGACGGCGACGCGACGCTCGACGCCCTCGTCGACCGGCTCGACGCAGCCGACGGGGTCGAGCCGGTGGGGTTCGACGATCGCCAGGAACTCGAGGACGAGGTCGAACGCGGCCTGATCAGCGCGGGCATCGTCGTGCCGACGGGTTTCAGCGCCGCGCTCGTCGACCTCGACGATGTCGAGGTGACCTTCATCGGGCGCGCCGACGCGACCGCCACCTCGCTGCGCACGATCGTGGCCGCGGAACTCGCCGACGAGACGCTGCTGGCCGACGCCGTGGCCCTGCTCGATGCGGCTGAACCACGCTCCGATGCCGAACGCGCCGAACTCACCGCCCTGGGCGAGCAGGTCCGCGACGAGTCGCCGGGCATCAGCGTCGTCGCCCGGACGCTGGGCAGCGACGAACTCGCGGAGGAGTTCGCCGGGCTCGGACAGTTCGACCTCGGTGCGTCGAGCCAGCTGTTCCTGTTCACGTTCCTGACCGCGCTGACCGGTGGTGCGGCGCTGATCCAGACCCGCGAGTACGGGGTCGCCCGCCGGATGCTGTCGACGCCGACGGCGGTGCGCACGATCGTGGCCGGCACCGCCGGGGGCCGGCTGCTGATCGCCCTGACCCAGGCGCTGTACATCGTGATCGCCACCGTGCTGATCTTCCGGGTGAACTGGGGCGACCCGCTGGCCAGCGGTGTGGTGATCCTGGCGTTCTGTGCGGTCGCCGCCGCCGCGGGGCTGTTGCTCGGGGCCGTGTTCACCAATGACAGCCAGGCCTCGGGTGCCGGTGTCGGACTCGGTATCGGTCTGGCGGCACTCGGGGGATCGATGATCCCGCTCGAGATGTTCCCCGACGGCATGACGGTCGTCGCGCGGCTGACGCCGCACGCGTGGGCGAACGAGGCGATGGCCGAACTCGTGCGCCGTGACGGGACCCTGATCGACGTGGCCGGGCACATCGGGGTACTGGTCGCGATGGCGGCCGGACTGGGGCTCCTGGCGACCTGGCAGCTGCGGCGGGTCCTGGCCCGCTGACGCGTCGTGCGGACGTCACCGTCGGCCGGACGGTCCCGGTGATCCAGGTCCACACGCGGTCCCGGCTAACCTGCCGTCCGCGCCCACCACAAGGCCTGCCGACGTGACCGAGTTGCTGCTCCAGATCCACCCGTGGGTCGGCTATGCCGTCTCGATCCTGGTCCTGGTCGCGGCGCTGGTCGCGTTCAAGCGGGCCAAGGACGGACGGGAGTTCGAGGCGGGCCTGTTCCGCGTCGCCTACATCCTGCTCAGCCTGCAGGTCCTGACCGGGATCGTGCTCTACGGCCTCGGTGGGTACTGGGATGCGGCCCCGTTGATCGCCTACGTCCACCCGGTGGTCGGCATCGTCGCGCTCGGGATCGGGCAGGCGCTGCTCGGCCGGGCCCGCAAGACCCAGATGGCCGCCGATGCACACCGGCTCGCCGGGCGGGGCCTGGTCATCACGCTCGTGTTGATCCTGGTGTCCATCGGGGTGGCGTCCGCGCCGGTCTGAGCCGACGAGGTGCCGGGCCCGGCCGTCGGCGCGTCACGCGCTGCTGTGCTGGATGACAGCTTCTCGCGCGCTGCCGGGCCCCACACCCGATCGGGCACGGGAACGTGGCGAGGAGCTGGGCCCGATGACAGCTTCTCGCACGGTCGATGTCGAGGGTGGTGCTCACCAGCCCCGTTCGCGCCATGCCGACAGGTCGGGGCGCTCCGCGCCGAGGGTGGTGTCGTCCCCGTGCCCGGGGTAGACCCAGGTGTCGTCGGGCAGCTGCCCGAAGATCCGTTCCTCGAGCCCGTCCATGATCCGGTGGTGGTCGGCCTCGCTGGCCGTCTTGCCGTGACCGCCGGGGAACAGCGTGTCACCACTGAACAGGTGTGGCCGTTCGTCGCCGCGCACCAGGAACAGCAGCGAACCCTCGGTGTGACCGGGGAGGTGGATGACCTCCACCTCGACGTCGCCCACCGCGATGCGCTCGCCGTCGGTGAGTTGGCGGTCGACGGGACGCGGGAACAGCGAGTCGTCGCCCTGGTGGCCCCAGACCTCGATGCCCTGATCGTCGCGGACGCCGTCCCAGGCGCGGATGTGGTCCCAGTGCCCGTGGGTCTGGACCGCGGCCAGGACGTCGAAGCCGGCCACGGCCTCGGCGAGGCGGTCCGGGCGCGCCGCGACGTCGATGAGCAGTGCCTCGTTGCTGTCGCTGTCGACGATGACGTAGACGTTGTTGTCGAAGTCCTCGACCGACAGTTTGCGGATCAGGACCGTGCCGTCGCGCCGGTCCTGCCAGTCGCCGTCGGTCTGAACGTGTCCGGTGTACTCAGTCACCGCGGACCTCCTCGGGGGTCAGTTCGTTGCCCGACCGCTCGCCGCGGGCGAAGGCGCTGGCGTTGCCGAGCGTCGTCTGGGCGATGTTGGTCAGTGCCTCCTCGGTGAAGAAGGCCTGATGGGCGGTGATGAACACATTCGGGAAGGTCAGCAGCCGGGAGAAGACGTCGTCCTGGATCACGCGGTCGGACAGGTCCTCGAAGAACAGGTCACCCTCCTCCTCGTAGACGTCGAGCGCGAGGTTGCCGATGCGGCCGTCCTTGAGCGCCTCGATCGCGGCGCGGGTGTCGATCAGCGCACCGCGGGAGGTGTTCACGATCATCACCCCGGGCTTCATCTTGTTGATCGCCGCCTCGTCGATGAGGTGGTGGGTGTCCGGGGTCAGCGGGCAGTGCAGCGTGATGACGTCGCACTCCGCGAACATGGTGTCGAGGTCGACGTAACGCACGCCGTAGTCACGGACCTCGTCGTTGGGGAAGGGGTCGTAGGCACGTAGCGAGCAGCCGAAACCGCGCATGATGCGCGCGACGATCTGGCCGATCTTGCCGGTGCCGATGATGCCGACGCGCTTGTTGCGCAGGTCGAAACCCAGCAGGCCGTCGAGTGCGAAGTTGCCCTCCCGCACGCGGTTGTAGGCCCGGTGCAGGCGGCGTTCGACGGCCAGCATGAGCGCGACGGTGTGCTCGGCCACCGCATAGGGCGAGTAGGCGGGGACCCGGGCGACCGTGATGTGGTTGGCGCGTGCGGCCTCGAGGTCGACGTTGTTGAACCCCGCGCAACGCATGGAGATCATCGTCACGCCCCGCTCGGCCAGCGCCTCGATCACGGGGGCACCGAGGTCGTCGTTGACGAAGGCGCAGACCGCGTCGTGGCCGTCGGCGAGCATCACGGTGGTGGGGTCGAGTCGCGCTTCGAGGAACGTCAACTCGTGATCGTGATGCTCGTTCTCCGCCTCGAGGAACCGTCGGTCGTAGGGTCGGGTGCCGAACACGGCGATGCGCACGGTGGTTGCTCCTCGTTGCAGGGTCGGGATCCCTCGTCGACAGGCTAGAGGCTGGGTTGCGGCCGGGCCCGTCCGACGGCACGGGCAACCCGTGGCCGGGAGCGCGCCGCGGCATCGAACGCGTGTTCGTGTATGGTCGGCCGCCGGGTGCCGGAAGCGACGTCGCTACGCTGCGCGGCCGTCGTCGAGGCATCCCGGTCGTGTCACGGCATCGGATCACCGGCGGCGTCCGCCGCGACGGCGTCGGTCCCGGCGCGACGCCGACCGTCGCCCCGACACGACGACGCCGACCGTCGTCCCGACCCGTGCCCCGACATCGATCGACCGAGGACCTCTCGTGGCCGCTTCCCGTGCCTCCCATCGCGACTCGATCACGGTCCGTGGCGCGCGCGAACACAACCTCAAGAACGTCGACCTCGAGCTGCCCCGAGATGCCCTGATCGTGTTCACCGGGCTGTCGGGTTCGGGCAAGTCCAGCCTCGCGTTCGACACCATCTACGCCGAGGGGCAGCGGCGCTACGTGGAGTCGTTGTCGGCCTACGCGCGTCAGTTCCTCGGCCAGATGGACAAGCCGGACGTCGACTTCATCGATGGCCTGTCGCCGGCGATCTCGATCGACCAGAAGTCGACCTCACGCAACCCCCGGTCGACCGTGGGAACCATCACCGAGATCTACGACTACCTGCGGCTGCTCTACGCCCGCATCGGCCAGCCCCACTGCCCCAACTGCGGCGAGCCGATCGCGCGTCAGAGTGCGGAACAGATCGTCGACCAGGTGCGCGAGCTGCCCGACGGCACGCGCTTCCAGGTGCTGGCCCCGATCGTGCGGGGCCGCAAGGGCGAGCACGCGGCGATGTTCCAGCAACTGTCGACCGACGGCTACGCCCGGGTCCGCATCGACGGGGAGGTCCACCCCATCGATGAGGTGCCCAAGCTCGAGAAGAACGTCAAGCACACCATCGAGGTGGTCGTCGACCGGCTGGTGGCCAAGGGCGACATCCGGCGACGGCTGTCGGACTCGATCGAGACCGCGCTGCAGCTCGCCGAGGGCGTCGCGATGATCGACGTGCTGCCGTCGCGCGACGCGGTCGACGCCGCCCGCGACGCGGGTGAGCCGGAGCCCGAGGCCGAGGAGCTGGTCTTCTCCGAGCACCTGGCCTGTGCGAACTGCTCGCTGAGCTTCGACCAGCTGGCACCGCGGAACTTCTCGTTCAACTCGCCCTATGGCGCGTGCGCGACCTGCTCGGGTCTGGGGACGCAGCTGAACGTCGACCCGGAGCTGATCCTCGGTGACCCGACGCTGTCCGTCGAGGAGGGCGTCATCATCCCGTGGGGGACGGGGGCCCAGTCCAACTACTACCAGCAGCTGCTGCGCGCCGTGGTGCGCCACCTCGGCGAGGACCCGTCGACGCCGTGGGAGGAGCTGAGCGAGGTCACCCGCCACGCGATCCTGCACGGCGCGGACGGCAAGGTGCACGTCTCCTACACCAACCGCTACGGCCGCAAGCGGTCCTACAAGGCGCGGGTCGAGGGTGTCATCGCCTCGCTGAAACGACGGCACGCGGAGACCGAGTCCGATCACGTGCGCGAACAGGTCGAGCAGTACATGCGCGAGGTCGCGTGCCCGGCCTGTGACGGCCGCCGGCTCAAGCCGGTCGTGCTCGGGGTGACCGTCGGCGGCACCGACATCGCGACGCTCACCTCGATGTCGGTCGCCGACGCCGACCGGTTCGTCCAACGGCTCGAACTCACCGACCGCGAGGCGCTGATCGGTGAGCGGGTCCTCAAGGAGATCCGGGCGCGGCTGACGTTCCTGCTCGACGTCGGACTGGACTACCTCACGCTCGACCGGGCGGCGGGCTCGCTCTCCGGCGGGGAGGCGCAGCGCATCCGACTGGCCACCCAGATCGGTGCCGGGCTCGTGGGCGTGCTCTACGTACTCGACGAGCCGTCGATCGGGCTGCACCAGCGTGACAACGAACGGCTGATCGACACGCTGCTGCGACTGCGCGACCTCGGCAACACCCTGATCGTGGTCGAACACGACGAGGCGACCATCGACGCCGCCGACTACGTCGTGGACATCGGGCCGGGAGCCGGCGAACACGGCGGCGAGATCGTGCACGCCGGGTCGGTCGACGGGCTCAAGCGCCTGACCCGCAAGTCGCTGACGGGGGCGTACCTGTCGGGGGAGCGCTCCATCCCGATCCCGGTCGAGCGGCGCGAAGGTGCCGAGCAGCGGATCCGGGTGCTCGGTGCGACCGCCAACAACCTGCGTGACGTCGACGTCGACTTCCCGCTGGGCACCTTCACCTGTGTCACGGGCGTGTCGGGCTCGGGCAAGTCCACGCTCGTCAACGACATCCTGTCGCGGTCGCTGATGCGGCACGTGTACGGCTCGCGGGAACGGCCCGGGACCCACCGTCGCGTCGAGGGGCTCGACGCCGTCGACAAGGCCGTGGTCGTCGACCAGTCACCGATCGGGCGCACGCCACGGTCGAACCCGGCGACCTACACGGGCCTGTTCGACCACGTGCGCAAACTGTTCGCCACCACCAACGAGGCCAAGGTCCGCGGTTACCAGCCGGGTCGGTTCTCGTTCAACGTCAAAGGCGGTCGGTGCGAGGCCTGTCGGGGTGACGGGACGCTGCGCATCGAGATGCACTTCCTGCCCGACGT
>CAYTLZ010000128.1:0-10484 GCA_964438785.1 uncultured Actinomycetota bacterium
CCTGGTAGCGGTCCTCGGCGAACAGGCCCTGGGCCACGTCGCTGATGCGATGCCCCATCGTCACGACCTGCAGGGCGAGCACGTCGGGCACACCCTGTTCGACGGGCCGGAAGAAGTCCGCGATGTTGAGGAACCGACCCCGGTCCTGACGCGGGAAGTGGAACCGGACCAGTTCCTTGTCGAGCGGTGCATCGGGATCCCACACGACCAGGTCGTCGCCGTCACCGTTGGCGGGGTAGTAGCCGTAGACGACCTCGGGCGTGACGACCTTCTCGGCCTGGGCCCGGGCGAGCCACTCGCGCAGTACCGGTCGGGCCTTGTCCTCGAGCAGCTGCTGGTAGTCGCCGGGGGAGCGGTCACCGGGGGTGAAGCCCCACTGGTTGCGGAACAGTGCCACCTCGTTGATCAACGGCGCGACCTCGGTCACCGGGATCCCGCGCACCACCCGCTGACCGAAGAACGGCGGGGTCGGGACCGCGATGTCGGTCGCGGCGTTGGACCGGGGCCGTCCGGCCGCGTCGGTGGCCGGCGCGGACTCCTCCGGGCGCGTCGTGACGTGCTGACGGCGCTCCTTGCGCTCCGCGGCCTCGATCCGGCCGTCGCCGCCCGCCGTCTTCGCGGCGACGAGCTCGTCGAGCACGCGCAGCCCCTCGAAGGCGTCCTTGCAGTAGAAGACCTGACCGTCGTAGATGGCGCGCAGGTCGTCCTCGACGTACCCCCGCGTGAGTGCGGCCCCGCCCAGCAGCACCGGGGTGGACGTGCCGACCCCGCGGACGTTCATCTCCTCGAGGTTCTCACGCATGATCACGGTCGACTTCACCAGCAGCCCCGACATCCCGATCACGTCGACCGCGTGCTCCTCGGCCGCGGTCAGGATCTGGTCGATCGACTGCTTGATGCCGAGATTGACGACGTCGTAGCCGTTGTTGCGGAAGATGATGTCGACCAGGTTCTTGCCGATGTCGTGCACGTCGCCCTTCACCGTGGCGAGCAGCACGGAACCCTTGGCACCGCTGCCTCCACCGGCGGCCTCGATGTGGGGTTCGAGGTAGGCGACCGCGCGCTTCATCGCCTCCGCGGACTGCAGCACGAACGGCAGTTGCATCTGCCCGGAGCCGAACAACTCACCGACGGTCGCCATGCCGGCGAGCAGGAAGCCGTTGATGATCGCGAGCGGTTCGTGGTCCTCGAGCGCGAGCTCGAGGTCGGCGTCCATGCCGTCCTTGTCGCCGTCGATGATGCGGCGTTCGAGCCGCTGCTCGACCGGCAGCGCGGCCAGCTCGTCGGCGGTGGCCTTCGTCTCCGTCGCCCCCTCGAACAGGGCCATGAAGCGGTGCAGCGGGTCGTAGTCCGCGTCGGCCTCGCCGTTCATCCCAGCGGTGCCGCGTCGGTCGTGGATCAGGTCGAGGGCGACCTGGCGCTGTTCGTCGTCGATGCGGTGCAGCGGCAGGATCTTGGCGACGTGCACGATCGCCGAGTCGAGCCCCCGCTTCATGGCCTCGTCGAGGAACACCGAGTTCAGCACCTGCCGGGCCGCGGGCGACAGGCCGAACGACACGTTCGACAGCCCGAGTGTCGTCGCGCAGCCGGGCACGGCGGCCTTGATGCGCTCGATCGCCTCCAGGGTCTCGAGCGCGTCACGGCGCAGTTCCTCCTGCCCGGAGCCCAGCGGGAAGGTCAGACAGTCGAAGATCAGATCGTGCGCCTCGAGCCCGAAGTCGTCGATGGCGATGCCGGCGATGCGCTCGCAGACCTCGACCTTCCAGTCCGCGGTCCGAGCCTGGCCCTCCTCGTCGATGGCGAGCACGATGACGCCGGCCCCGTAGCGCTTGGCCAGCGGCAGCAGGCGGTCGGCCTTGACGCGGCCGTCCTCGAGATTGACCGAGTTGATGACGGCCCGACCGCCGAGCCGCACCAGCGCCGCCTCAACCACCTCGGCCTCGGTGGAGTCGATGACCAGCGGCAGGGTCGACTGGGTCGCGTAGCGGTCGACCACCTCGATCATGTCCGGGACACCGTCGCGGCCGACGTAGTCGACGCAGACGTCGAGCACCTGCGCGCCCTCGCGGGTCTGGGACTTGGCGAGCTGGACCACGCCCTCCCAGTCCTCGGCGAGCAGCAGCTCGCGGAAGGCCTTCGAGCCGTTCGCGTTGGCGCGTTCACCGATGGCCAGGAACGCGTTCTCCTGCTCGACGGGGACCGCGGCGTACAGCGAGGCGAGGTTCGGCTGCCAGTCGACCCGCAACGGCTCGACGGGCCCGTGGTCGTCGTCCGACGGGGGGTCGGGTTCGACGGCCAGCGCCGCCATGCCGTGGCCGGCGACGTCACCGTCGGCGGCGATCGTGGCCGCCGCGACGTGGGCGGCCGCCGGTTCGGCATCCAGGACCAGCGCGCCCGCGCCACCGGGCTTGGCGTAGCTCGGCGCGGCGAGTCGCCGGGGCCGCGGACGACGGCCCGCGACGGCCTCGACCACGGCGGCGAGGTGGGCCGGGGTCGTACCGCAGCAGCCACCGACGATGCTGACCCCGAGTTCGTCGACGAACTCGCGATGTGCGGCGGCGAGCCCGTCGGGGTCGAGCGGGTAGACGGTGGCGTCGCCCTCCAGGTGGGGGATCCCGGCGTTGGGGATCACGCTGATCGGCAGCCGCGAGGTGCGCGCCAGGGTCCGGACGTGTTCGCGCATGTCGTCGGGACCGGTCGCGCAGTTCATGCCGAGCACGTCGATGTGCAGCGGGTCGAGCGCCGCGATGGCCGCCAGGGGCTCGGTGCCCAGCAGCATCGTGTTGATGTCCTTCTCGATGGTGAACTGCACCATCACCGGCACACGGGCCCCGCGCTCGACGAACACGTCGTTGGCGGCGGCGACCGCGGCCTTGACCTGCAGCAGGTCGAAGCACGTCTCGATCAGCAGCACGTCGCTGCCCCCGTCGAGCAGCCCGCGGACCTGTCGGCGGTAGCCGTCCTCCATGGTGGCGAGGTCGATGTGATCCGCGGTCGTCGCCGGGTCCTTGCCCAATGACAGCGTCGGTGCACGGGTCCCGGGGCCGATCGACCCGATCACCCAGCGGGGTTCGTCGGGCGTGGCGTAGTCGTCGGCGGCGCGGCGGGCCACCTCGGCCGCCAGCCGGCTGAGCTCCTCGGTGTCGTCGCCGAGCCCGTACTCGTCGAGCACCCACGGGGCCCCGCCGAAGGTGTCGGTCTGGATCGCGTGGACGCCGACGTCGAGGAAGTCGCGGTGCACCCGGTCGATGACGTCGGGGCGACTGCGGACCAGCACCTCGTTGCAGCCGTCGAGGTCGTCGCCGCCGAAGTCCTCGGCGGTGAGCCCGGCCTCCTGCAACGACGTGCCCATGCCGCCGTCGAAGACCACGACCCGCGCACGGAGGCGGTCGAGGAACGGATGCGCGGCCAGAGGAGGCAGGGCGTGGGGAGTGGTCATGCGCCCGAGGGTACGGCGTGCGCGCGGCGGGGTCGGGTCGTCGGTTCGACGTGGGCCGTCGCGTTCGCGATACTCCGCGCCACCATGGCCCTGTTCGCCCGCAAGCCCGATCTGCCCCCGGACCTCCACGAGGCCTGGCGGGCCTTTCTCGACTGCGCCGAGGTGATCGAGGGTGGCCGCCGCGTCCTGCTCGGTGTCCTGCCGGCCGGGCGGGTCGAACCGGCGCCCATCGGTGTCGGGACCGATGCGGTCCGTCGGGCCATCACCGATGCGCGGACCTGGATGCCCCGCTGGCGGCTCGACGAACTGGCCGACGACTGGCAGGACTGCGTCGATGCCCTCGACGAGGCCGAACGGGGCTGCACGGAACTCGACCAGGTGGCCGCGTCGACCGGCGAGCTCGAGGAACTGCTCGAGGCCGTCCAGGACGTGATCGAGCCGCTGGATGTGTTCGCGGACGCGGAACGCGCCTGGCGACGTCGCTACCGGCTGCCACGGGAGCGGCCGTGACCCGGCGGGAGCGGTCATGACGACGCCGCCGCGCGAGGCACCGCAGGACCGCCCGTCGCTGTCCTATGCCGACGCGGGGGTGGATCTGGCCGCCGCCGACCGCAGCGTCGAGCTGCTGGGCGGTGTGCTCGAGCGGGCGAGCCGGCCCGAGGTGCTCGGTGGCATCGGCGGGTTCGGTGGGCTGTTCGCGCTCGACCTGCACCGCTACGAGGAGCCCGTGCTCGTCAGCTCGACCGACGGTGTCGGGACCAAGGTCGATCTCGCCCGGCAGCTCGGCGTGCTCGACACGGTCGGACGTGATCTGGTCGCGATGGTCGTCGACGATCTGGTCGTGACCGGGGCGGAACCGCTGTTCTTCAACGACTACGTGTCCGTGGGCGCGCTCGATCCGCAGCGGGTGGCCGATCTGGTCCGCGGGATCGCGGACGGCTGCGCGGCGGCGAACTGTGCGCTCGTCGGCGGGGAGACCGCGGAGCATCCGGGGCTGCTGGGCGACGACGAGTTCGACCTCGCCGGCTTCGGGGTCGGCATCGTCGAGCGCGGAGCGATTCTGGGCCCACATCGTGTCCGCGACGGCGATGTCCTGATCGCCCTGCCCTCGTCCGGTCCGCACAGCAACGGCTACAGCCTGATCCGGCGGATCGTCGACGGCCTCGACCTGGCCGAGCCCCACGGTCTGGACCGGTCGCTGGGCGAGGAACTGCTCGAACCCACCACGATCCACGCGCCCGACTGCCTGGCGTTGCTCGCCCGGATCGACGTCCACGCGTTCTGTCACGTCACCGGCGGGGGCCTGCCCGGCAATCTGCCCCGGATCCTGCCCGACGACCTCGCGGCGCACGTCGACACGGCCAGCTGGCGCTGGCCCCCGATCTTCGACTGGCTGGCCGCCCGCGGTCCCGTGGCCCGGGCGGACATGTGGTCGACGTTCAACTGCGGGGTCGGCATGGTCGCCGTCGTCGCGCCCGCGGACCTCGACGCCGGCCTGGCGCTGCTCCTCGATCGCGGCATCGCCGCCTGGCCGATGGGCACGGTCGCCGCCCGCGGTGACGGGCCGGCCGTGCACCTCGACGTCTGACGTCGGTCGAACGCCGGCTCAGCCCCCGAGCCAGAAGCGGCGCAGGCCACCCACGCTCGCCATCCGTTCGTCGGCCACCGCGCGGGCGGCGACCTCGGTGGCGACGTCCTGGTCGTGGGAGCGCTCGAAGATCCGGGTCAAGGTGGCCGGGATCGCATCGGCCCGGCGTCGCGCCCGGTCCGGGTCGTAGCCGCGGGGGTGGAGTTCGTTGGCGACGTTGATGACCCCACCGGCGTTCACGACGTAGTCGGGGGCGTAGAGGATCCCACGGTCGTGCAGCCGCTGGCCGTCCGTGGCGTCGGCGAGCTGGTTGTTCGCGCCGCCGCACACGATCGTGGCCGTCATGGCGTCGATCGTGTCGGCGTCCAGCACGGCCCCCAGCGCATTGGGGGAGACGATGTCGGCGTCGGCGAGCAGGACGTCGTCGACGCCGGTCACCTCGACGCCCGGAAGCGAGGCGACCCGCTCGACCGCACGTTCGTCGATGTCGGCGACCGTCACCTTCGCCCCGTCCTCGACGAGGTGACCGACCAGACGGCCACCGACCTTGCCGAGCCCCTGCACCGCCACGTGCCGGCCGGCGAGTTCGTCGCTGCCGAACGCGGCCGCGGCGCTCGCCCGCATCCCGAGGTAGAGCCCGTAGGCGGTCAGCACGCCCGAGTCCCCCGAGCCGCCCTCGACCTCGTCCATGCCGGTCGCCCACCGGGTCTCGCGGCCGATCAGCGCCATGTGCGCGGGGGTGGTCCCGATGTCGCAGGCCGTGACGTAGCGCCCGCCGAGCCCCTCGATCAGCCGGCCGTAGGCCCGCAGCAGTCCCTCGGTCGCGTCGGTGGCCGGATCACCGATGATGACGGCCTTGCCCCCGCCCGCGTCGAGCCCCGCACAGGCGGTCTTGTAGGTCATCGCCTCCGACAGCCGCAGGACGTCGGTGAGCGCGTCCGCGTCCGAGTCGTAGCGACGGAACCGGGTGCCGCCGATCGCCGGGCCGAGCCGGGTCGAGTGGATCGCGATGATGCACCGCAGGCCGGTCTGCTCGTCCGAGCCGAACACGACCTGCTCGTGGCCGGCGAAACGTCCGAAGATGGTGTCCATGTCGGTTCCTCACGGGGTCGTCCGGCCGCCGGTCGGGCCTGCCGGGATGGACGGCGGGTGGCTGGTCCGCCCGACCGTCGCGACGGTCCGTGGATCGCACGGTCCCGTCGCCGTGCACCCTAACGACGCCGACGTGCACCGGGGCGGGTCGGCGGTTGCCGGGCGGTCCGTCGCCCGACCCGCACGGCTACGGTGCCGTCATGATCGTCCCGCGGGTCCAGCTCCGTGTCTACGCGCCGCTCGACAGCTTCGTCGCCGGCGAGCGTCGACGGTGGCAGGCCTATGTCGATGCGGGTCGGGGGCTGACCCGGGCCGAGCTGGCCGAGGCGGAGACCGGCGCGGCGGTCGCACGACTGATCACGGGCCGGCGGCGCTTCGACCGGGGGGACGTCGCGCTGGTGCGTCGGGCCGGGCAACGGGTGCTGGTCTGCCCACTCGACCTCGAGCTGCGCGCGGCGGTGGCCCTGGCGTCCTTCGCCCAGCAGGTGCCGCCGCGGGTGCTCGATGCGTTCGTCCCCGACCCGGTGCACCGGGGCCGGCTCCAGCAGGTCGCGGCCACCGGGCGCACGCCCCACATCCTCGACGAGCCCTTCGCCCCACCGCTGCACTGGTTCCTGGCCTTCGACCCGAGCGAACGGCGGCTGCGCCAGAATCCGGCCGGGACCACGCCACGGGTGGTGCACCTGACGGGGGTCGAGCAGGCGCTGGACCGGCTCGAGCGGGTCATCGACGTGGTCGAGGTCCGCATCGAGGACGGTGACGAGCTGCTGCTCCAGCTCGCCGAACTGGTCGCCTGGTTGGACGCGTTCGCCGACGACGCGATCCTGGAACTCGACTACGGCGGTGCGGTCGACGCGTTCACGACCGAGCAGCTGCGCGCCGAGTCGTGCTGTGCGTCGCTGTGGCAGGCCGTCGAGGCACTCGACGCCGGTGACCTGACCACGGCCTTCGGGGCCTACGACGTCGCGAGCTCGTTCTGGGCACCCACCCGGGATCGCCAGCACGCGAGCTGACGACGCGACCGGTCGCACCGCGCCCGATCAGCCGGAGGCGAGCAGTTCGGCGAACCGTGCCGGGGCGACGTTGCCCCCGGACAGCACGACGCCGACCCGGGCACCGCGCACGTCGACGTGACCGGCGAGCACGGCGGCGAGCGCGGCGGCACCGGAGGGCTCCACCACCTGCTTGGTCGTCTGGGCGAGCAGCCGCATCGCCGCGACGACCTCGGTGTCCTCCACGCCGACGACCCGTTCGACGTGTGTCCGCATGACCGCGAGCGGGCCCCGACCCACCTCCGGGGTCTGTTGGCCGTCCAGGATGGTGGTCGGGACCGCCACCTGGACGACCTCGCCGGTGTCGAGCGCGCCGCGGGCGGCCAGGCGACCGGCCGGCTCGACCCCGATGACGCGGATGTCGGGCAGCAGCGCGCGGGCGGTGACGGCGCAGCCGGCGATCAGCCCGCCGCCGCCGATCGGGACCACCAGCACGTCGAGGGGACCGTGGTCCTCGATCAGCTCGAGCGCGGCGGTGCCCTGCCCGGCCATCACGTCCGCGTGGTCGTAGGGCGGGATGACCGTCGCGCCGCTGCGTTCGGCGAGCCCGGCCACGATGGCGCGGCGATCCCCGGTGTAGCGGTCGTAGGTCACCACGTCGGCCCCGTAGCCGCGGGTCGCGTCCAGCTTCACGTCGGGTGCGTCGGTCGGCATCACGATCGTGGCGTCCGCCCCGAGCAGTGCCGCCGCGCGGGCGACGGCCTGGGCGTGGTTCCCCGACGAGTACGTCAGGATCCCGCGGTCGCGCTCCGCGGGGGTGAGCGCCGCGATCGCGTTGTAGCCGCCGCGGAACTTGAACGCCCCGACCCGCTGGAGATGTTCGGCCTTGCAGGCCACCACTGCACCGAGGTGGTCGTCGATCCGACGCGAGGTGAGCACGGGCGTGCGGTGCGCGACCCCGTCGAGCCGGGCCGCGGCACGACGCACGTCGTCGAGGTCGATGGTCGGGGTCGGGGCGTCGTTCATGCTCGCCTGGATCCCGTCGCGCGCGCTCGATGCGGGCAGGCGCGACGTCGGGCCGGCCTACGCCTCACGCAACTCGTCGCGCAACTGGTCGGCGAACTCGCGGGTCGTGACCGACTGCACCGTGCGCAACCGGTAGCGGCGCTCGCCGTCGTCGGCGGCCTGGACCCAGGTGCGGGCCGCGTCCTCGAGATGGTCGCGGGCGGCGTCACGGACGTCGTCACGCTCGATGTAGCGGGCGAGGTCGACGAGGTCGGACAGGGCGTTGAGGCGGGCCTCGAGGTCCTCGTCGGCCTCCGCGTACACCCGGACCAGCATGGCGGGGGCGTCGGGATCGTCGTCGAGGCACATCGTGGCGGCCTGCATGGCCATGTTGATCTGCCGGGAGTCGTTGGCCGCGCGGGTGAAACCGGCCAGCCGCTCGGCGCGCTCCGGGCCGGGTTCCTCGCGATCGAACCCGCGGAACTCCTTGGCCAGATCCCGGATGCGCTGCTCCGGGGTCGCCAACTTCGCGGTGCTGCGTGCCAAGGAGCGTCTCCGGGTCGGGTGCGGGCCCGAGGATACTGCGTCGGGCTCAACCCTCGGCGGCCGCGACCTTGACCGCACGGACGAACCGGTCGGTGATCACCCGCTGCCCGATGCGCATCAGGGGCCCGAGCGCGCTGACGAGCCCTGGCGTCGGTCGCGAGAAGGCCACGATGGACAGCCACACCACGCCGTCGGGGTCGCGCCGGACCTCGAAGCGTTCCTCGCCCCGGACGGGGTGGCCGGGCAGCGTCCCGAAGGTGAATCCCGCCCGGTCCGGCTCGTCCACCACGGCCAGGATGCGGGTGGGCACGCTCACCCCCACGGGGAGACGACCGGGCAGGCTCGCGATCATGTCCGCACCGACGGTCGCGATCGGGGTCGTCGCGATCACCTCGAACCCGGCCCGACGGTGCATCCGCCAGCCGAGCAGTGCTGCGGCGGCGGCTTCGAACACGCCGGGCGCGTCGCCGATCGCCACCTCGCGGCTGGCGTGGTGGGCATCGGTGGGCAGCGGTCCGGCACTGGCCCCGACCTCCGCATAGGTCAGGTCCAGCCCGGCCAGGGCTGCCAGGGCGGCACGGCGATCCGACGGCCGGGTCAGCCAGGCACCGCTGCCGACCGACAGGCCGTGTCCGGGACGTGATGCACGCGCCATCAGCTGGCTCCGCAACGGTCGGCGGAGCGCTCGCGCAGTGTCTCGGCGAGCTGTTTCGCCTCGTCGTCCTCCACGGATCCCTCCAACTCGCGCAGGCGCTCGGCCAGGTCGCGGGCGTCGTCGGTCGCGTCCGGTGGTGCCCGGGCGAGCACCTCCTCGGCGGCTTCGCGCGCCGTGGCCGGCGCGTCGGACTCGATCGCGTTCACGGCGCGCGTCAGGGCGAGGCAGAAGCGCTCCTCGGCCAGCACACCGTCCGGGTCGAACTCGTCGTCCGCCATGACGTCCCGGAGCCGGTCGACCCCGGCCTCGGCACTGTCGCGCGCCTCGTCGAGACTGGATGGCAACTCGGCGCAGCCCAGCGCCACGACGGACAGCAGGGCCAGGACGGTCAGGGCGGGAAGACGGCACACGGCCGGCACGGTAGCGCCCCGCCCCTGACACCCGGCGGCGGAAGCGGTTACCGTTGAGGGCCAGCACCACCCTCCCCGATCGCCCTGTGAGGTAGCGCCGTGGCCGAGATGCGTGAGCAGCAGCACTACGCCGAACATCCGCTCATCACCGACGGCTTCCCGGCGCAGTACCCGGACGTCGACGAGACCGAGACCCGCGAGTGGCTCGAGTCGTTCGACGCCGTGGTCGACGAACACGGCAAGGCGCGCGGTCGGTATCTGCTGCTCAAGATGCTCGAACGCGCCAAGCAGCAGAACATCGGGATCCCGTCGCTGACGACGACGGACTATGTCAACACCATCTCCCCGGACCGGGAACCCGACTTCCCCGGCGACGAGGACATCGAACGCCGCATCCGCCATCACATCCGCTGGAACGCGGCGGTGATGGTGCACCGCACCAACGTGGAGCGCGGGACCGGCGGTCACATCGGGACCTACGCCTCCGCCGCCTCGCTCTACGAGGTCGGGTTCAACCACTTCTTCCGCGGCAAGGACCACCCGGGTGGTGGCGACCAGGTCTTCTTCCAGGGGCACGCCTCGCCCGGCATCTACGCCCGCGCCTTCCTCGAGGGCCGGCTGAGCGAGGAGCAGCTCGACCGCTTCCGCGCCGAGGTGGCACCGGGCGGCCTGTCGAGCTACCCGCACCCGCGGCTCATGCCCGACTTCTGGGAGTTCCCGACCGTCTCCATGGGGCTCGGCCCGCTCAACGCGATCT
>CAYTLZ010000129.1:0-10432 GCA_964438785.1 uncultured Actinomycetota bacterium
TGCTCGTGGGCGGCATCTCCTACTTCCAGCCGCCCACCGCCGACGCCTACCGGGAACGCGCCGACCTCGTCGAGCGCGAGGGCATGGACGTGCTGGTCGACGCGTGGCTGCAGGGCGCGGTGTCACCGCAGTCCCACGCCACCAAGAGCGGCATGGTCGGGCTGCTGCGCGACATGTTCCTGCGCAACGAGCCCCAGAACTACGCCAAGTCGTGCCGGGCCCTGGCCGATGCGCCCAAGATCCGCCGCGACGAGCTCGGCCAGCCGACGCTGATCGTCACCGGGGCCCACGACCGCTCCACCCCGCTCGCGATGGCCCAGGAGCTGACCGCGTCGATCCCGGTCAGCCGGGTCAAGGTCATCCCGGACGTCGGCCACTGGTCACCGGTGGAGTCACCCGGAGCCGTGGCCGCCGCGCTGCTCGAGTTCCTGTCGTGACCGAGCAGCCGGCCCTGCGCCGGTTGCTGCCCGACCCCGCCGCACTCCCCCTCGACGACCTGTACGCCGGCCTCACCCTGGCCGATGGTGGACCCGCGCAGTCCAGCTGGGTCGCGCTGTGCATGGTCAGCTCGCTCGACGGTGCGGTGTCGGTGGACGGGCTGTCCGGTGGGCTGGGGGGTGCCGCGGACCTGCTGGCGCTGTCCCGTCTGCGCGGCGCGAACGACGTCTCGATCGTCGGTGCGGGCACCGTGCGCGACGAACGCTACGTGCCGCTGACCGGGAGCGAGCAACGCCGGCGGGACCGCGCGGCCCGGGGCCTGCGACCCGTGCCCCGGATCGCGATCGTCACCCGCTCCGGTCGACTCGACCCGCAGCTGCCGATCTTCGGTGACCCGTCGGAACCACCGCTCGTCGTGGCCGGGGCCGACGCCGACCCGGACGCCCTCGCGGCACTCGCACCCCACGCCGAGATCCACCAGCTCGACACGGTCGAGGTGTCTGCGGACGGCCTGCTCGGACTGCTGGCCCGGCTCGGGTTGCCCCGGGTGCTGTGCGAGGGCGGCCCCCGGCTCAGTCAGGTGATGCTCACCGCTGACCGCATCGACGAGGTGTTTCTCACCGTCGCACCGTCACTGGTGGGCGGGCCGGCCCCGCGCATCGTCCACGGTCGGGACGAAGCCGCCCGGGCCATGACGCTGGTGTCGGCCTTCGAACACGGTGGCGATCTGCTGCTGCGCTACCGCCATGCGCGGCACGAGGGCGCGTCGGTCAGCTGACATCGGCGGTGGTGTCGGTGTCGCCGGCAGCGCTGTGGCTGGCGGCGGTGCCGCCCGGCGCGGTGTGGCTGGCGGCGGTGCCGCCCGGCGCGACCCACTTGAGTCGGGCGACCGAGGTGTCGTACTCGGGGAACGCCCGCAGACCGTCGAGCGTCTCCATGACCGCGAGGTAGCGCGCCACCTCGGCGACGTCGTGCACCCGGACGAAGCCGGGATGGGGCCGCACCGCCTCGACCGTCGCGAGCGTCTCGGGCAGGCGCTCGGGCGGTTCCGCGCCGGTGATGACCCCGGTGAAGTACTTGCGGGACGCGCCGGTCAGAAACGACAGGCCGAGTGCGTCGAACCGGGGATAGCCGCGGATGACCTTGACGTCGTCGTGGGGGTACTTGGCGTACCCGATCCCCGGATCCAGCACGATCTGCTCGCGCGGTAGACCGAGATCCACGGCCCGCGCGATCGCCGCGACGAAGAGCTCCTCGACGTCGGCGACGACGTCCTCGAAATCGAGGAACGCCTCCTGCTTGTGTTCCACCCGGGTGTGCAGGATCACCAGCGCCGCCCGGTGGGTCGCGCACAGCTCGGCGATGCGCGGGTCGGCCAGACCCGACACGTCGTTGATCATGGCGGCGCCGGCCTGCAGCGTGGCCTCCGCGACCGGCGCGAACGGCGTGTCGATGGACACGGGCACGCCCTCGGCGACCAGCGCCTCGACCAACGGCACGGCGCGCGCGATCTGGACGTCGAGGTCGATGGACTCGCCGTGCGTGACACCGGAGTCGGTCCCGACGTCGATGATGGCCGCACCGGCCGCGACCATGGCCATGGCGGTCTCGAGCTGCTCGGCGGTGCTCGCCAGGTGCCGGGTGTCGGAGAACGACCCCGGGTTGGTGTTCACGATCCCCATGACGGCAGGTGCTCCGGGGCGCAGCGTGAACGTGTGCGGACCGGCGGGCAGGACACGGGCGGCGCGGCCCGTGGCGGTGCGGTCCGTGGCGGGGGTGGAGGCGAGCACGATGATGTCCTGGTCGGCGCTTCCCGGGCGAGCAGAGGTTTCGGGCCGGGTCGGATCGGCTTCGGTCCTGGCCCCGTCCCGCGATGGGTCCGTCGGACCGGGTGGTGGCGATGGTGCGGCGTGGCCTCCGGACCCCGCAAGGCATTCGTCGCGTTCAGGCTCGGGGGGCGAGCACGGCCGGGAGCTCACGCAGGTCGGCGATGCGGTGGGTCGGACGGACGGCGTCGGGTCCCGGGTCGGGTGTCCCCGCCGGGGCCAGCCAGACCGTGGCGAGCCCGAAGGCCGCACCGCCCGCGATGTCCGCGCTCAGGCTGTCCCCGACCATGGTGACCGCGTCGCGCGTGGGCTGTCCCATCTGCCGGAACGCGGCCTCGAAGATCGCCGCGTCCGGTTTGGCCGCACCCACCTCGTCGGAGATCACGATGACCTCCGCGGCCTCCTGCAGGCCCGAGCCGGCCAGCCGGGGCCGCTGGACGTCCGCCAGGCCGTTGGTGATGAAGGCGACCCGGTGGTCACGGGCGACCTCGGCGACGACCTGCTCGGCACCGGCCATCAGCTGGGACCCGGCGGCGAGCTGACCGATGTAGTGCTCGGACAGCGCGGCGGTGTCGACGCCGTCGATGCCGTGCCGGCGCAGGACCCGCTCCCAGCGTTCGATCCGCAGTCGGCCCGGGTTCGTCTCGCCCCGCTCGAGCGCCGCCCACTGCTCGGCGTTGGCCCGGCGGTAGTCGCTGAGCACGGCCGGGGTGGGCTCCAGGGAGGCCGCCCGCAGGGTGGCCGACACCGCGGCCGTCTCCGCCGCGTCGTAGTCGAACAGCGTCCCGTCGAGATCGAACAGCACCCAGCGGTCGGGGCGTGCGGGCATCGTCGTCTCCTGATCGGGCCGCGCCGGACACCGACGGACGCGGGCGGGTCGGGCTGGATCCGGTGCCGAAGGCTACGTTGGCTCATGACCGGTCGTGAGCGACGATGAGGAGCCGGACGTGGCACGGGTCGGAATGCCCCGGAAATGGGTGTTCGTCTGCATCAACGAACGGCCGCAGGAGCATCCCCGGCCCTCGTGCATCCGCATGGGTGCCGCCGGGCTGTTCGAGGCCATCCGGGAGGAGACCGGGCGGCTGGGACTGGTCGACGTCAAGGTCGTCGCCTCCGGGTGCCTCGAGCCGTGCATGGTCGGACCCACGATCTACGTCGCCCCCGACGACGTCTGGTACGGCGGGGTGACGCTCGAGGACGTCCCGGCGATCTGTGCGCAGCACCTCGCCGACGACGAGCCGGTCGAGTTCCTGCGCATCGGCCGACCGGAGTTCGAGCTGTCACCGTTGCAGGGGCGCAGCGACCTGCCACCGGGCGAGATCCCGCCCGTCTGAGCCGGGCGCACACCGCTCATCGCCAGCCGCCCGTCGGGGTTGGTCCGCGGGGCGGGGGTCGTACAATCAAAGGCTGGTGCCGGGCCCCGATCGTTCCCGTGCGCCCACCGGTCCGCGTCGACGCGGACCCGCTGCGCTCGCTGCCGCCCACCCTCGCCGCAGGAGCCGACGCCGCCCCGGTGATCCCGGGAGGCCACCGACCCCCGGAGGTGCCCCATGCCCCCCGCCGCCCGCTCCCTGACCGCTGACAGCCCGCCCGCCGACGCCCCGCTGACCACGCGGCCCGGTGACGTCGCGGCGACGCCGCCCGACGACGGCCCCGGTGCCACCAGCGCCATCCGACCGCACGATGCCAGCGGGGAACTGCCGATCCTCGGCTACGACGCGATCGAGTACTGGGTCGGCAACGCCAAGCAGGCGGCCCACTACTACCGCACGGCGCTCGGTTTCCGGTTGACCGCCTACGCCGGGCCGGAGACCGGGGTGCGCGACCGGGCGTCGTACGTGCTCGAGCAGGGCCGCATCCGGCTGGTGATGACCAGTGCACTGATCGCCGACCACGTCATCGGCGACCACCAGCGTCGCCATGGCGACGGCATCCGCGACGTCGCCTTCCGGGTCCCGGATGCCCGAGCGGCCTTCGACGACGCGGTCGCCCGCGGCGCGACCCCGCTCGAGCCGCCCCACGTCGTGCAGGACGACGACGGTGAGCTGGTCGTGGCGTCCATCGCGGTCTTCGGGGACACCATCCACTCCCTGGTGGAGCGTGACGACTACCGCGGCGTCTACCTGCCCGGCTACCAGCCCGTCGACCACGACGCCCTCGCCGCACCGATCGGCCTGGAGCTGATCGACCATGCGGTCGCCAACGTCGAGATGGGCGCGATGGACGAGTGGTCCAGCTTCTATCAGCGCATCCTCGGCTTCGCGCAGCTGCGCCACTTCGACGACGAGGCCATCTCGACCGAGTACACGGCCCTGATGTCCAAGGTGCTGGCCGGCGGTCAGGGCCGGATCAAGATCCCGATCAACGAACCGGCGGTGGCCGCCAAACGCTCCCAGATCGACGAGTTCCTGGATGCCTACGGCGGACCGGGGATCCAGCACCTCGCGCTGGCGACCGACGACATCGTCGCCACGGTGCGCGCACTGAACGAGCGCGGTGTGAGCTTCCTGACCGTGCCGTCGGACTACTACCGCGAGGCGCGCGAACGCGTCGGCGAGGTCGACGAGTCGTGGGACGATCTGGCCGAGCTCGGCATCCTGGTCGACCGTGATGACGAGGGCTATCTGCTGCAGATCTTCACCGAACCGATGCAGGACCGCCCCACGTTGTTCTACGAGATCATCCAGCGCCACGGCGCGACCGGATTCGGCGTGGGCAACTTCAAGGCGCTGTTCGAGGCGATCGAGCGGGCGCAGGCCCGGCGCGGCAACCTCTGACCGCCGGCGCGGCCGTATCCTGCGCGGTCCGGATGCGGTCGAGGTGATCGCACGGCGTGAGGAGTGAACCGGTCGTGTTGATCGTGATCCGCCTGGTGGCGGCCTTCGGTACCGCGGCCATGGCCGCGGCGATCATCGGGGCGTTCAGCGTCGCATCCTTCACCGAGGAGGGCGGCGTCCTCGCGGGCCTGGCCTGGGGCCGGGTCACCCTGCTCGACATCTACCTCGCGTTCGTCTTCGGATGGTTGTGGATCGCCTGGCGGGAACGCTCGGTGCCCCGGGCGGCCGCCTGGCTGCTGGCAACGCTGGTGACCGGGAGCCTGGCACTGTTCGGCTATCTGCTGGGGGCGGCGATGCGGGCCGACACGCTCGACCGGCTGGTCCTCGGCCCCCACCGCAGCTCCCCGACCTGACCACGACGGGGCGCTGCCGGTCGGCTCACCGGGCGTCGGGCGTCAACACGGCCGGAAATGAAGTGTCCCCCCGGTGGGAGATCCGGGGGGACGAAGGCTCGGGGGGCATATGGAGCCCGCAGTTCGGATGGGGAGAGCATCCGTGGTGGCAAGCCACCTGGGAGAGAGAGCTGAGCTCTGCCTGCCCGAGCGGCGCGCGGTTCCGTGGGAGCGGGGTACCGCGCGCGTTCTTCAGTTGTACGGAGGTGATGTGACCGCGGATGGGAGAATCTGCGATCCACCTCGGCGGGCTGTCCGGGGCTCTTGGGAGAAGAGCTGCCCTTTGGCCTGCGAGTGGTACGTTACCACGGCCGGCACCCCGGTCCAACTCCTCCAGCAACCCAGTTTGGACTGCTATTGGACGAGCCAATCCGTGAAAGTGGACCGCATCTCGCCACCCTCCTGCGGGGGGCACTCGACGGCGACGGTCCCCTCTACCGCTGCCTCGCCGATGGCCTGAAGCGGGCGATCGACCGTGGGGAGATCCCACTGGGCACCGTGCTGCCACCCGAGCGGGTGCTGGCCCGCTCGTTGTCGGTCTCCCGCGCGACGGTCGTGGCGGCCTACGACCGGCTCAAAGCGGAGCGGTGGCTGGAGAGCCGGCAGGGCTCGGGCACCTGGGTGCGGACCCCGGAGGCCACCACGACGGCCACCCGCAACGACGCCGTCGCGACCGGCCGGCTGTTCCTCGCCGACGACGGTCACGTCCAACGCTCCGGGCCGGGCGAACACCGGGTCGGCGGCGACGACCTCGTGGAGCTGTCGGTCGCCGCGGTCAACGCCAGTCCGACCATCAACCGGATCCTGACGTCGCTCACGCTCGAGGAGCTCGCGCCGGTCACCTCCCACCACGGCTATCTGCCCCAGGGCCTGCGGGCGCTGCGCCAGGCGATCGCCGGACGGTTCACCTCCACGGGCCTGCCGACCAGCGACGATCAGGTGCTGATCACCACCGGGGCGCACCAGGCCATCTCACTGATCGCGCGCCAGACCCTGGAGCCGGGCGACACCGCATTGGTGGAGAGCCCGACCTTCCCCGGCGCGCTCGACGTGTTCCGTCGGTTCGGGGCCCGCATGGTGCCGTGGCCCGTCGACGAACACGGCGTTCGTCTCGACGTGCTCGAGGACGTCGTGGCCCGCTCGAGTCCGAAGGTCCTCTACCTCGCGCCGCACTTCCACAACCCGACCGGAGCCATCCTGCCGCTGGAACGGCGTGAGGCCATCGGGCGCATCGCCGCCGAGCACGGCATCGTGGTGCTCGAGGACCTCGCCATGGGCGACCTGGAACTCGACGAGGTCGACCTGCCCCCGTCGATCGCCGCGCTGGTCGACGACGTGGAGGTCCACACGCTCGGCTCGACCGCGAAGCTGTTCTGGGCCGGCCTGCGCGTCGGCTGGGTGCGCTCGCCGCAGGACTCGGCGCTGCGCATGCTCGCGACCAAGACCGTCGCGGACCTCGGCACCCCCCTGGTCAGCCAGCTGCTGGCCGTCAAGCTGCTCGCCGAACGCGAACTGGTCCTGGCCGAACGTCGTGCCGAGCTCGTCCCGCGGCGCGATCTGGTGGCCGAGATCCTGCGCACCCGGTTCCCCGACTGGACCTTCCAGCTCCCCCCGGGCGGCCTGTCGATCTGGGCGCGTCTGCCCCAGGGCAATGCCGACGAGTTGGCCGAGGTGGCGCTGCGTCACGGCGTCGACGTCGTGCCCGGACCGTCCCTGTCGGTCGACGAGGGCAACCGGCAGTGGCTGCGCATCGTCTTCGCCCGACCGGAACCGGTGCTCGAGGCCGGTATGGACCGGCTCGAAGCCGCATGGCGCAGCTACGCGCCGACCACGGACCGTTCGGCCGCCCGACTGCTGGTCTGATCCGCCCGGCCGGGCGGCCCGATCGGCTGTCGCCGGACGTGGGCGCGTAAGCTCGTGGTGGCAGAGAGCCAGAGCCATCCGGGAGGCGTTCGCGCATGTCCGCATCGACCAGTACGGCACTCACCCGCACCATCGACGCTCAGGGCGTGGTCACCCTGACGCTCGACGACGGGGACAAGAACGCCCTCGACCCGGCGACCTTCGATGCGCTCATCGCCGCACTCGACGACGACGAGGCACGCGCGTTCGTGCTCGCCGGTCGGGCCGGGATCCTGACGGCGGGCCTCAACGTCAAATGGATGGCGGCCAACGGCCGTGACGGCGTCCAGGATCTGCTCGTCCGGTTCGGCGAGTGCCTGATGACGTGGTGGACCGAGCCGCGGCCGACCGTCTGCGCCGCGACCGGCCACGCCATCGCCGCGGGCACGATGCTGGCCATGGCCTGCGACCACGCGGTTGCGGCCGAAGGCTCCCTGTGGGGGCTGACCGAGACGCAGATCGACTTCGAGATCCCCGACTTCGGTCTGGCCCTGACGCGGGCCAACGTCCGCGCCGACCGCATCGAGGACCTGCTGCTGCCCGGCGCACGGATCGATGCGCACGCCGCGGTGGAGGCCGGCTACGCCGACCGGGTCGTCCCGGCCGCCGAGGTGGTGGAGGCGGCACAGGTCCGTGCCGGCGAACTCGCGGCCCTGCCCGCCCGCGCCTACGCGGGCACCAAGCACCGACTCCGTGGGGCCGTGGCCGCCGAGGTCCGCGCCGGGCTCGACGCCGACATCGTCGCGCTGACCGCGCACATCGGCTGAGCGCTCAGAAACCCTCGATGACCTGCAGGACGAACCCGGTCAGCAGCAGGAAGACCAGCAGCCCCCCACCGAGCAGCAGCATCACCCGGATCTCCCGGCCGATGCCGCGCACGGGCCGCATGGGGCGCAGCCGTCGCCCGCAGGCACAGTCGCCGGGGTCGAGGTAGACCTGATGCTGCAGTTCGCAGATGAACCGCGGACGGTGCTCGAGGTCGTAGCCACAGACGGTGCAGACCAGCGCGCCCCGCGTCCCCGCCATCCGGCACCGCGGACACTGCCGGGCCTGCAGCCGGTCGGTGGCGACGAAGCCGACCGCCAGGCCGAGCAGGCCACCGAACATCCACGCGGAGACGACGACCTCGCCGAAGCCCCGGCCGGTCGCGATCGCGACCGGGGTGAGCACCACGCCGACGAGCAGCACCGGTGCGACCGACAGCGCGCCGATCAGGCGCTTCTGCCGCCACGGCAGCGGGGCGGCCCGCGACACGGCGACGGGCGGCTCGAGCAGCGGCGGCTCGCGGTTCTCGGGCACGGCGGGGATCCTCGGGCGGCGTCGGTGCGGACCGACGGCGCTGACACCGGCGGCCGCACCGAGGGTACGAATCCCCGGCGGGCACCGGACGTCGCGGAACCCAGCTCCGGCCGGTCGCGACCGCCGGTCGTGACCGCCCATCAGCATCGCCGCCTACGCTGCGCACGACCGTGCGGGAGGGAGATCGCGACGATGTCGGAGACCACCAGCGTGCCGCCACCGCGGACGATCGACGCCGCCACGCGGCCGACGTGCCGCCCACGCCTGCGATCGACCCCGCCACGGCGCACGTCATGAGCGAGGTCCACTGGCGCGAGCTCTACCACGAGGTCGTCGACACCGGCCTGTGCACCGGCTGCGCCGCCTGCGTCATGGCCTGCCCCCGCGACGTGCTCGGCTACACCGACACCTACGAGCCGGTCCAGATCGGCGAGGGGATGGCGCACGACCAGTGCGTGATCGGCGACCGTGGCTGCGACATCTGCACCCGCGCCTGTCCGCGCTTCCGCAACTGGGAGGCCGACCTCGACCAGGCCCTGTTCGGTCGGCCCCGACGCGACGACGAGGTGTTCGGCCAGTACCGCTCGATCCTGCTCACCCGCACCACCGATGCGGCGATCGCCGAGGTCGGCCAGGACGGGGGGCTCGTGTCGAGCCTGCTGATCTGGGGGCTGGAGACCGAGCGCATCGACGGTGCGCTGGCCTCGTCGGTCGAGGACGTCGGGCGTGGCCCGTTCGATGCCGCCCCGGCGCTGGTCACCGACCGCGCCGGCGTGCTCGCGACCGCCGGCTCGCGCTACACCTATGCCGCGCCGCCGCTGGCGATGGCCGAGGCCGAGGATGCCGGGCTGAAGAACCTGGCGCTGGTCGGCATGTCGTGCCAGGCCTCGATCAACGGCTCGGTCAAGGCCCGCGGCGTGGCCAAGTACGACCGGAAGATCGCCCTGACCATCGGCCTGCTGTGCTCCAAGACGTTCACCTACGAGGGCCAGCAGCAGGTGCTCGCCGACCACGGCATCGCGATGGACCAGGTCACCAAGATCAACATCAAGGGGCGCTACCAGGTCTGGACCCGTGACGGCGGCTACCACGAGATCCCGCTGAAGCTGTTCCACCCGTTCACCCGCCCGGGCTGCAAGCTGTGCCCCGACTTCGCCGCCCAGCACGCCGACATCTCGACCGGTGGGATCGGTGCGGACGACAACTGGACGCTGACGATCGTGCGCACCGCCCGCGGCGAGGAATGGATGCAGGGCGTCATCGACGCCGGCCTCGTCGAGGCCCGCCCCGGCGAGGACGACGAGGTGGCGATGAACCTGCTGCGCAAACTGTCCGGCGTGTCCCGCCGCCGCTGGCCCGGTGACGCCCTCCCGACCTCGGCGGCCCGACCGGGCCTGCTCCCCATCGTCGACGCCTGACCACGCCGCAGACCACACGCCAGATCCCGTCCGACCAAGGAGTGCACCCGTGGGCCTCGTGACCCGGAAGATGGCCGCGGCCGCGGCCGCCGGTGCGGCGGCGGTCGCCGCACGCCGCGCCGTCGAGCTCGGCTGGAAGCTCAGCACGGGCAACGAGCCGCCGACCGCCCGCGACCTCTCGGGCGACGGCGACACGGAACTGCGCGACCTGCTGCTGTGGTCGGCGATCGTCGCCGCCGCAGTCGTCGTCGCGCGCAGGATCGCGGTGTCGACCACCGACGACCTGTTCGGCGTGACCGACGACGACTGACGGCGACCAC
>CAYTLZ010000130.1:0-10432 GCA_964438785.1 uncultured Actinomycetota bacterium
ATCATCTCTTCGTTGAGCTTCTGCTTCTTTGCCTTGTACTTCTCCGGGTCCTTCTTCATCAGCGACCGGTCGACCTTGTACTTCTTCTGCAGCTCCTTCATCTGGGGCTGCAGCGCCTGCATCGCACGCATGGAGCGGGTCTGCTTGATGGCCAGCGGCAGCAGCGCGATCCGCACGATCAGGGTCAGGGCGATGATCGCCCAGCCCCAGCTGTGTACGCCGGTGACCGGGAGGAACAGGTCACGCAGCAGCGTGAGTGCCGTCTCAAAGGCATCCAGGATGGTGTCGATCACGGCTTCCTACTTCCTCGTCGAGCGCGGGGAGACGACGGTGGGCACGGGGTCGACACCGCCCGGATTCCAGGGGTGGCAACGACCGAGACGACGAATCGTCAGCCAGCCGCCACGCAGGGCTCCGTGGCCACGGATCGCGTCCACGGCATAGGTCGAACAGGAGGGGTGGAACCGGCAGCGGGCACCGCGCAACGGGGCCGTCCAGCGGTAGATCCTGATCGGGATCAGCACCACCGCCGCGAGCACGGAACGGCGACGGTTGGGCACGGGGTCGTGGTGCGGGGTCGTTTCGGCATGCACGGTCATGCCGACACGGCGGCATCGGCCAGCAGGCCCGCGCGCCCCGCCAGCGACCGCAGTTCCGTGTACACCTGGTCCATCGATGCATCGGCGGCGGACGGGCGCGCCACGAGCACGACCTCGTGCCCTGGTGCCCATGGCACCTGGCGCGAGGCCTCGCGCAGCAGTCGTTTCGCCCGATTGCGTCGCACCGCGTTGCCCACCCGCTTGGAGGCGACGAAACCCAGGGCCACCTGATCGCCCGCACGGACACGCCCGTGCACGGCGAGCAGTGACCCGGCACGACGCTGTCGACTGCGCAACGTCGCCGCGATCAGGCGGCCGTCACGCAGTCGCACACGACGAGCCGGGAACGTCGTCACCGGTGTCAGGCTGACAGCTTGGCGCGCCCCCGGCGACGACGGTTCTTGACGATCGCCTGCCCGGAGCGGGTACGCATCCGGGCACGGAAGCCGTGCTTGCGCGAGCGGCGGCGGTTGTTCGGCTGGAAAGTACGCTTCATGACGAGGCCATCCCGACGTGACGGATGCACACGGGTGGGTCGGGATGGCCCGGGCGGCCTCCGGTCCCGATTCGATGAACCGGGCGGGGCTTTCGGGCACATCGAGGTGGTGGACGACCACACCTGCGGTGCGCTAGAGACTCGGCAGGCTACCGCTCCGCCCGCGACCTCGGCAACCGCGCGCGATGGATGGCGCGAGGCGCACGTCTGGTTCGCCGGATCGTCGGCGCTCCGGCGGCGGCTCGAGAGCCGTCCGTGACGTCCCGCTGGGCCGAGCGACACGGGATCCGGCTCCCGACGGTGCCCCGGCCGCGGGCGGGACGGGGCGGTGGACCAGCTCGACGCTTGCACCGCCGCGACCGAGCGGTGTACGTTCCCCGACCGTTCGTCGCCGACCCGAAACCGCCCCCGACAGGGGTCGTCAACCGGGGCCGGAGGCGAGGCTTCCCCGCCGAGATCGAGCTCGAAACCGCCGTGGTGGCGTGCGTGGAGACGGATTTCCACACGTGTGGAAACACCTGTGGAAAGAATCCGTCCCATGGCCCGGCCAACGCTAGATTCCACGCCCCGGCGCGTCACGACGCGAGTTTCCGATCGACCATTCGTCAGACGGTGAGGAGCCAGCGTGTCAGGACCGGCAACGATCGACCTCGCTGCGCTGTGGAACGACTCACTCGCCGAGATCCTCGGCCATCTGAGTTCACCCGCACAACGTCAGTGGATCGCTGCCACCCACCCGGTCGGGTTCAGCGAGGACACGATCATCCTCGCGGCACCGCACGCCTTCGCGCGCGAATGGCTGCAGCGCAACTGCGCCGAGGCGATCAGCGCCGCCATCGGGCGCGCCGCGGGTCGTGAGCTGATCGTGGTCCTCACCGTGCAGACCAATCCGGAACCGGTCGCCGCCGAGCCCGTCCACGCATCGACCGACGGGCTGGCCACCACCGACGACCGGTGGGCACCGGTCGACGACCGCGGTGCCGGCGTGGAACGCGACCGCGACGACCATGCCGATCACCGGGCGGAGCGCGCGCCGGGGGCCGGTCCCGCGCGGGACGGCACCGCCTCCTCGGCCGCCTTCGACGACCACCGGGCGGACAACGACCGCACCCCGCTGCACGCACCCGGTCGACCCGCTGGTCCCACGGTGTCCCTGCCCGACGCACGCCCGTCGATCAACGGCACCGCAGAACCCGACACCCAGCTCAACCCCAAGTACTCGTTCGACGACTTCGTGATCGGCTCGTCGAACCGGTTCGCGCATGCCGCCGCCACGGCCGTGGCCGAGGCACCGGCGAAGTCCTACAACCCGTTGTTCATTTACGGGGGCGCAGGGCTCGGCAAGACGCATCTACTGCACGCGATCGGCCACTACGTCCGCAATCTGTATCCGCGGCTTAAGGTGCGCTACGTCACCTCGGAGCAGTTCACCAACGAATTCATCAATGCCATCCGTGACGACCGGATCACCTCCTTCCAACGCCTCTACCGCCAGGCGGACGTCCTGCTGATCGACGACATCCAGTTCCTGCAGTCCAAGGAACGCACGCAGGAGGAGTTCTTCCACACCTTCAACGCGTTGCACAACGCGGAGAAGCAGATCGTCATCTCCGGCGACCGACCGCCAAAGCAGATCGCGCAACTCGAGGACCGCCTCCGCAGTCGGTTCGAGTGGGGCCTAATGACCGATGTCCAGCCACCGGATCTCGAGACACGCATCGCGATCCTGCGCAAGAAGGCCGAGTCGGACCAACTCGGGGTCGCCCCCGATGTCCTCGAACTCATCGCCTCCAAGGTGCAGTCCAACATCCGTGAGCTCGAGGGAGCGCTGATCCGGGTCTCGGCCTACGCGAGCCTGCAGCTAGCCCCGGCGGACCAGGACATGGCCGAGGCCGTGCTCAAGGACCTGTTTCCCGACGGCCGCGATCAGGAGGTCTCCGTCCAGCTGATCATGGACGAGGTGGCCGCCTACTTCTCGCTGACCGTCGAGGAGCTGTGCTCGCCCTCGCGGAGCCGGCAGCTGGTCACTGCGCGTCAGATCGCGATGTATCTCACCCGTGAGCTGACCGAGATGTCCCTGCCGCGCATCGGCAAGGCCTTCGGTGGTCGTGACCACACCACCGTCATGCACGCGAAGTCCAAGATCGCCGGACTGATGCAGGAACGTCGGCCGATCTACGACCAGGTGCAGGAGCTCACCAACCGCGTCAAGACGCGCGCCCGCAACGCGTGAGCCGGCCACGAACGGCCCCCACACCCGGGCCCGAGCGCACCCTCGATGCCCCCGATCACCGGGGGCATCGACGTGTCGTGTCGCTCCGTGGCACCGATCGGCTGTCCATATCATCCACAACCTCCTGTGGACAACTCGTGGAGAACCCTGTGCAGCGGACGTGGACACGCGGGGGAGAGCCCCTGACCCAGGGTGGTCGCCGTCGTCGGCGAGGGCCGATCCGCCTGTGCACGAACGGTGGACGCCTGGGGGACGACGGCGACGACCGGTGGAGGTACATCGATGTCATTTGGGCGCCTGTGGACGGCACGGTCCTCCGCCCACACCCCCACCCCCAGGCCGATACCGCGGCTGACCTGCACGGATGCGCTTCGTCCACAGTGTGCACAGGCCCTACTACGGTGACGTGTTCTAGTTTGAGAACACCTCATTACCACTACGCGTGTGCACAACCTCAGCCACACCGCCACCCATCGCATGCGTCGACCCTGTGGGGTCGGACACCAGGAGAGCCATCGTGAAGTTGCGTGCTGAACGCACCGAGTTCGCCGACGCGATCTCGTGGGCCACCCGAACCGTCGGGACCCGTGTGACCCTGCCGGCGCTCTCCGGCGTGTTGCTCGAAGCGATCGACGGCACGCTGGTGTGCCGCGCCACCGATCTCGAGGTCGCCGCCGAGATCACCATCCCCGTGCAGATCGAGCGGCCGGGCACGGTGCTGCTGCCCGGCCGGCTCCTGGCCCAACTCGTGGCCCGCTTCCCGGACCAGCCGGTGCAGATCGATGCCTCGGCCGACCGGGTCGAGATCACTTGCGGTCGGGCCAGTTTCCGGGTCCGGGCGATGCAGGCCGAGGACTTCCCCACGCTGGCCGGCCCGGCCGACGACGCCCCCCGCGGCGTGATCAAGGCCGACGCCTTCGCGCGACTGGTCTCCCAGGTCGCACGGGCCGCTTCCAGCGACGAGGGACGGCCGGTCCTCACCGGGGTGTCGCTCGACGCCGCCGACGGCGCGTTGACCGCCGCGGCGACCGACAGCTACCGCCTCGCGGTGCGTTCCCTGCGCTGGGAGGATGCCGTCGAGGGCTCGGCCCTGGTGCCGTCACGCTCGCTGCAGGAGGCGGCCAAGGCCGCCACGGAGGTCGGCGGTGCGGTGACCGTCGTGCTCGAGGACGGGCAGGTGTCGTTTCTGTTCGGCGGCCGGCGCCTGACCACCAAGCTCATCGAGGGCTCCTTCCCGAACTTCCGGGCCCTGCTCCCGGATGCCTTCGAGACCTCGGTCGTGGTCGAACGGGCGGCGCTGGTCGAGGCGCTGCAGCGCGTCTCGATCGTGGCGATGGGGCAGGCCAACACGCCCGTCACGTTGACCTTCGAGGACGGCCAGGTCGATCTGCAGGCCACCAACCAGGAGACCGGTGATGCCGCCGAAGCCCTGCCGGCCGAGGTCGAGGGCCCGGGCCTGTCGATCGCGTTCAACCCGACGTTCCTGCTGGCCGGCCTCGAAGCGACCGGGACCGAACGCATCCGCATCGAGTTGCGTGACGGGCTGAAGCCGGCGGTGCTCAAGCCCCACACCGACGACGAGCAGGTCGACGACCTGACCTATCTGCTCATGCCCATGCGCGTGAGTTGATCCCCCGGTGCAGTTGACCCGCATCGAGTTGCTCGACGTCCGGTCCTACGCCCAGGCCACCCTCGAGGTCGGTGCCGGGGTCACGGTCCTGGTCGGCAGCAACGCGCAGGGCAAGACCAACCTGTTGGAGGCCATCCACCGGGCCGCCACCGGCGGCTCGCACCGGGTGGCGTCCGACGCCCCGCTGGTGCGCGCCGGCGCAGACGTCGGGATCATCCGGCTCGAGGTCCGCACCGACGAGGGTCGGCGGCGCAGCCTGGAACTCGAGATCGGCAGCAACCGTCGCAACCGCACCAAGGTCGACGGCCAGGACGTGCAACGCGCCGCGGATGCGGCGGGCGTGCTGCGGATCGTGCTCTTCGCCCCGGAGGACATCGGCATCGTCCGGGGCGATCCGGTTGATCGTCGCCGCTTCCTCGATGCCCTGCTGGGGCAGCGTCGCCCGGCCTTCGCCCGGGTGCGCAGCGACTACGAGCGTGCGCTGCGCCAGCGCAATCAGCTGCTCAAGCAGGCCCGGGCCCTGCGGGGCAGCGCGCGGGACGCCGCCGCCGCGACCATCGACGTGTGGACCGAGCAGCTCGTCGCCCACGGCACCCAGCTGATCGCGGCCCGGGTGGCGGCCGTCCGGGCGCTGCGGGGGCCCGTCGACGCGTTCTATCGCGACCTCGCCGATCGTCCCGAACGCATCGGACTGCACTACCGCTCGAGCGCCGGCGAGGCCATCGGGCGGGACGAGGACGACGGCGAGGTGGCACCGATCCCGGACACTGCGGCGATCGCGACGGCCTTCCGGGACAGTCTGGCCGAGCGGGCGGCCGACGAGCAGGCCCGGGGCGTCAGTCTGGTCGGACCGCACCGTGACGAGCTGGAGCTGGTCATCGGCGAACTGCCCGCCAAGGGGTACTCCTCGCACGGCGAGGCGTGGTCGTTGGCGTTGGCCCTGAAACTGGCGACCTACGAGGTCCTGGCCGAGGTCGGGGACCGCCCGATCGTCCTGCTCGACGACGTCTTCGCCGAGCTCGACACGACGCGGCGGGCCCGGCTCGCGGCGGCCTGTGCCCGCTTCGACCAGGTGGTCGTGACCGCGGCGGTGGACGAGGACGTGCCCTTGCCGGGACACCGAGTCGAGGTCATGCTGACGCCGGAGGGATCGGTGCTGTCCCCCCGCGGGTCCGGCGATCCGGGTGGATCGGAGGCGGTGTGAGTCCACGTGACGACGACGTGTCGAAGGTGCGCCGCGCGGGGACACGGGACCGCGACGAGCGGGTCTATGCGCGCCAGCGGTACCGCGACCAGCGTCGCCGAGCGGCCCTGGAGCGTTCGACCTACGACCCGGGGCCCCCGACCGACGACGACTGGGTGGTGCCCGACCGGGGCGATGGCCTCCGACGGGTCGGGCCGCCCACCGCCGTCGGGTCCAGCCTGCAGGATCTGATCGATCGTCGCGGCTGGACCGAGCGCCTGCGGGGGGCGGATGCATGGTCCCGTTGGGACGAGATCGTCGGCGGCGACCTCGCGGCCAAGTGCGAACCCGTCCGACTCGCGGCCGGGACCCTGACGATCCGGGCCGAGAGTCAGGTCTGGGCCACGCAGTTGCGCTATCTCGTCACCCGGTTGCAGGTCAACGTCAACGATCACCTCGGGGCCGACAGCGTCAGGCAGGTCCGGATCGTGGTCGGTGCACTCGAGGGCCGTGACGCCCCGGCCGTCGAGGACTGATCGGCCGGGAACCGATCCGCCCCGCGCGACGACCACCTCGACGCATGAGTCGGGACCGATGACCCGCCGGTTGTGGTCACAGGACCCGGGCCGTCATCGCCCCGGGCGGTGATGATGGCGTCCGCTCGCGCCGTGGATCCGTCCACGCTGTCCTCATCACCGCAGGGGCCCACCGTGTCGCTCACCGTCGTCACCGTCGTCGAACGCATCCTCGGGGTGCTGGCGCTGGTGGCCGCCGGCGTCGCGGTGGGCACGATCGTCGCCCTGGTGCGAGGATCGGTGCCGGGCTGGCTCCGGGATGCCGCGTTGCCCCTGGCAGCGGCGATCGCGGCCGTGACCACCGCGGGGTCGCTGCTGGTGTCGATCGGGTTCGGCTACACCCCGTGCGAGTTGTGCTGGTACCAGCGCATCGCCATGTACCCGCTGGTCGTGATCCTGGGCGTCGCGATCATCCGCGGTGACCGCACGGTCTGGCGCACGGTGCTGCCCCTGGGTGCGATCGGCTCCGCCCTGTCGATCTGGCATCTGGTCATCGAGCGCAATCCGTCATGGGGAGGACCCTGCGATCCGGCCGCACCGTGTGCGGTGCGCTGGGTCGAGGAGTTCGGCGTCCTGACCCTGCCCGCCATGGCGCTGATCGCCTTCGTCGCGATCACCGCATTGAGCCTCGCTGCGCGAAACCGCTGAGCACCGCCCGGCGCACCCACGAGCACCCCCACACCACCACCTCGCACCCGGAGACCATCGATGGCCAGCACCACCCGCTCCCGACCGACGACTCCCGGTACCCGTGCCGCTCGTGATGCAGCGCAGCGGCGTCAACGGTTGATCATGGTCGCCGTCGGCGTCGTCGTGGTCGCACTGGCGGTCGTCATCGGGGTGACCACCACACCGGGCAGTGAGTCGCAGGTGGCACTCGACGACATCGTCGGCAGCCCGCAGATCGACGGGGACGGCCTCGCGATGATCGGTGACGACCCGTCCACCGATCCGGCGGTCGGTACCGCCGCACCGGTCGTTCGGGGCGCGGACTTCGACGGCGCACCGGTCGTCATCGGTGAGCCGGGCACGCCGCAGCTGATCACCTTCATGGCGTCCTGGTGCCCGGCGTGTGAACGCGAACTGCCCGAACTCACCGCGTGGCTCGACGCCGGTGGCCTGCCCGCAGGCGTGGACCTCGTGGCCGTGTCGACGTTCCCCGACCCGGGCCGACCCAACTGGCCGCCCGACGAGTGGTTCGCGGGCGAGGGGTTCACCGCGCCGGTGCTGGCCGACGACGCCGAGGGCAGCGTCATGGACGCCTACGGCCTGACGGCGACCCCGTCGTGGGTCGTGATCGACGCCGATGGTGAGGTGGTCCTACGTCTTGCCGGCATGGTCGGTGCCGAGCAGCTCGACGCGTTGGCGGCCCTTGCCGCGCCAGCGGCCTGAATCGAGTGAGTCGCGCCAGCGGCCTGAATCGAGTGAGCCGCGCCAGCGGCCTGAATCGAGTGAGTCGCGCCGGACTTGCCGCACCACCGATCCCGACGCACGATGACGTCATGCCGGAGCTGCCCGATGTCGAGGACTACCGTGCGGCGCTGACGCGTCGGATGGTCGGTGCGACCCTGCTCGGCACCAGGTTGCGGTCGTTCGCGCTGCTACGGACCTACGACCCACCGCTGGAGGCGGTCGACGGTCGCCGCTGCACGGCGGTCGAGCGTCTCGGCAAGCGACTGGTGTTCCGGTTCCCGGCGGTGGACGGCGACGATGCCGACGCGGCACCCGACACGCTGTATCTCGTGCTGCATCTGATGATCGCTGGACGTCTGGCGTGGGCGAAGGCGGGAGCCGCCATCCCCGGCAAGGTCGGTTCCGCGGCGTTCGACCTCTCCGCGGTGCACGATCCGACGACCCCGGGCGGCACGCTGTTGCTACGCGAGGCGGGCACCAAGAAGCGGGCGAGCTTGCACGTGGTCGCCGGGCGGGCCGGACTCGCGGATCACGATCGTGGTGGCATCGAGCCGCTCGAGGCCGATCTGGCGTCCTTCACCGCCGCCTTGACCGCGGAGAACCGGACACTGAAGCGGGCGCTGTGCGATCCGCGACGGTTCTCCGGCATCGGCAACGCCTTCAGCGACGAGATCCTGCACGCCGCGGGCCTGTCGCCGGTGCGGCGCAGCCAGCAGCTCGATGAGGAGGAACTCGCGCGCCTGCACGAGGCCACCATCACGGTGCTCGGCACCTGGACGGCGACACTCCGCGCGGCCACCGGCGACGGTTTTCCGACCAAGGTGACGGCCTTCCGCGACGGCTTCGCCGTCCACGGACGCTTCGAACGGCCCTGCCCGGTCTGTGGGACGCCGGTCCAGCGGATCCGGTATGCCACCAACGAGACCAACTACTGCCCCCGCTGCCAGACCGACGGTCGGGTCCTGGCGGACCGCAGCCTGTCGCGTCTGCTCAAGGACGACTGGCCGGCCACCGTCGACGAGCTCGAGGGAGCCTGACCACAGGCGTCTTCGAGCCACACAACGCGCGTCCTGGCTCAGGAGGGGCGTTTCCGCTGGTGGGGTACGCGCGAGGGGGTCGAGTCGTCCACAGGTACTCCAGACGGCCCTTAGAACGCTCCGCGGGCTGCTAGGGTTGGACCTCCCGGCACCCCGGTTGCTGACCGCACCGTGACCGACGGCCATCTCCACGGACACCGGGAGTGTCCGCGTCGGTGTGGTCGTCCCGGCTGGTCACCACCGTGCCTGTCCGCCCTCATGACGTGAAGGTCCCCGCTTGGCTGCCGTGCCCCCCTCCGCCGACGACGGTGCCGTCATCCCGTCGACCAACGGTGACTACAGCGCGAAGAACATCACCGTTCTCGAAGGGCTCGAGGCCGTCCGTCGTCGGCCCGGGATGTACATCGGCTCGACCGGTGCCCGCGGGTTGCACCACCTGATCTGGGAGGTGGTCGACAACTCGGTCGACGAGGCCCTGGCCGGTCGCTGTTCGCGCATCGAGGTGACGCTGCTCGCCGACGGTGGCGTGCGGATCGCCGACGACGGCTCCGGCATCCCGGTCGATCTGCACGAACGCGAGGGGCGGTCCGCACTCGAGGTCGTGCTGACCGTGCTGCATGCCGGCGGGAAGTTCGACTCCCAGGCCTACGCCGTCTCCGGCGGGCTGCACGGCGTGGGCATCTCGGTGGTCAACGCCCTGTCCTCCCGCCTGTTGGCCGAGGTGCGGCGCGACGACGGTGCCTACCGCCAGACCTACCAGCGCGGCGTGCCCGACGCCCCGATCGAGCGGGTCGGTGAGGCGGATGACACCGGCACGACGATCACCTTCTGGCCCGACGCCGACATCTTCGTCGAGGGCGTCGACTTCGTGGCGGACACGATCGCCCGCCGTCTGCGTGACACGGCCTTCCTCACCGCCGGCCTGCGCATCGTGCTCCGCGACGAGCGGCCGGTCGAGGACGAGCCGGACGCGGCCCCCACCGAGCAGGAGTTCCACGCGCCCGGCGGGCTGCGTGACTTCGTCGATCACATCCGTACGACCAAGAACAAGGACGGCCTGCACCCGGTCATCCACGTCGAGGCCGAGGAGGAGGGACCCAACGGACCGCAGTCGCTCGAACTCGCGGTCCAGTGGATCAACGACTTCAACGACTCGATCCTGAGCTTCGCCAACACGATCTCCACGCACGAGGGTGGGACCCACGAGGAGGGGTTCCGCACCGCGATCACCTCGGTGATCAATCGGTGGGCGAAGGACAAGGGCCT
>CAYTLZ010000131.1:0-2582 GCA_964438785.1 uncultured Actinomycetota bacterium
GGCGGCGTCGCCGAGCAGGTCGCGGACCATCTCGGTCAGCGCCTTCTGCTCGTCGGTCAGGACGAAGGGTTGGACGGGTGCGGGGGCGGTGAGTGCCGACATGTGGTGTTCTCCCAGAAGATGGTGGTGATGGCGCGGCGCGGCGGCCGACGCGTCGAGGTGCAAACGGCGAGGTGGCAGCGAGGTGGCAGCGAGGTGGCGGTGGGCCCGGCCGGAGCAGCGCGCACCGCCGCATGAGCTCAGCTGCGCGGGACCTCGCGCCACGGCACGTTCTTGTCGACGCGCGGCTCACCGGGCAGGCCGAGCACCCGCTCACCGAGGATGTTCTTCATCACCTCGGAGGTGCCGCCCTCAATCGAGTTGGCCCGGGCGCGCAGGTAGGCCTTGTGCGGACCGGCGTCGCGGTTGGCGGTCTGCTCCGGGCGGGTGAACTCGTAGCCGCCGGGATACGTCATGCCCTCCGGACCGAGCAGGTCGATCGTGAACGAGGTGATGGCCTTGTTCAGATCGGCCCACTGCAGCTTGGCGGTCGAGCCCTCCGGACCCGGCGTGCCCTTCTGGGCGGCCTCCTTGGCGCGGACGGCGGTCAGGCGCATGGCCTCCGCCTCCACCCAGTAGGACAGCAGCTGGTCGCGCAGACCCGGGTCGCCATCCTCGGCGTGCATCTTCTGCCAGGCCTCCACCGCGTGGGCGATGGAACCCTGGCCGCGGGGCGAGGCGTTGCCGCCGATGGCGACCCGCTCGTTCATCAGTGTGGTCATCGCGACGGCCCAACCACCGCCGACCTCGCCGAGCCGCATGTCGTCGGGGACCGGGGTGTCGGTGAAGTACACCTCGTTGAACTCGGCCTCACCGGTGATCTGGTAGAGCGGGCGGACGTCCACGCCGCGCTCCTCCATGTCGACGATGAAGTAGGTCAGCCCGGCGTGCTTGGGCACGTCGGGATCGGTCCGGGTGACCAGCAGTCCCCACTTCGCGAGGTGGCCGAGCGTGGTCCACACCTTCTGCCCGTTGACGATCCAGGTGTCGCCCTCCTGCTTCGCCGTGGTGGCGAGCGCGGCGAGGTCGGAGCCCGCCCCCGGCTCGCTGAACAGCTGGCACCAGATCTCCTCCATGGTGAACATGGGCCGCAGGAACCGCTGCTGGTGCTCGTCGGAGCCGTGCGCCATGATCGTGCCGGCGCCCATCCCGATGCCGAGCACGTTCATGTAGCGGTTGCGCGTCGAACCGCCGGCCTCGTTGATGCGGCGGTCCACCTCGGCCTGCCAACGCGGGCTGACCCCGAGTCCACCGAAACCCTCCGGGTGCTGGACCCAGGCCAGGCCGGCGTCGAACTGCGCACCCCAGAACTCCTTCTCCGGGGTGTCCGCCGGCGGATGCGCCTCGAACAGGGTGTCGATGGCGTCGTCGACGAGGGTGCGTTCATCGGTGCTCAAGATCGTGCCTCCCGGGGCGTCGTGCAGATGGCGTCGTGCCGTGGCGGTGCGCCGAAACGGCGATGCGGGCGCGCGACTCCCGGGTCTCCGACTCCCACCGGAAGTGAACGCTCCCTAACAAGGTAGCAGGCTGCTCGCGCCACGCCACCGTCGGAGGCACACGCGGTCGGCTGCCCGGGGGGATCGAAACTGATCGTCTCCGCACACCGCTACCGCCCTGCGGCCTGACTGGTGTCGTCGGGCGATCACGTTCGACCGTTCCACGACACCACAGCCCAGCCGGACCACAGCCCAGCCGGACCGCAGCCCAGCCGGACCGGAGCCCCGCCGGGTGCGACACCGGAGATCACCGGGAGCGGGGCTGTTCGATCCGCCGGCGGAGCCGGGCCAGCTGCAGGGTCTGCATCGCTGCATGGCCGATGTCCAGCCCCACGAGCAGCGGGCGGATCCAGCCGCGGCGCGCCGCGATGCGCGTGCGTACGACCAGCCGGCTGCTGCCCGCGCCGGGCGTGCCACCACGCAGGTGGAACGACCACACCCACAGCAGCGGGCCGTCCTCGAGCGTGAGCACCAGCGTGTGCGGGGGCTCGAGGCGCGCGACGGTGAGATCCAGCCGGTCCGACAGCGGCATCGCATCGCCGGTCGCCAGATCCTGCAGTTCGGGCACGACGCGGTCGGCCGAGCGACCGGTGGCGAAGTCGCCCGCACCCAGCAGCGCCTCGAGCCGGTCCGCGGCGTACCACCCCCCACGCCGGTGGCCCATCTGCACCAGCCATGGCCACACCACCGCGGGGGCGGCGGCGATGGTCGTCGCGTGCGTCGAGACGTGCACGCGCCCGACCACGGGGCTCGGCGGCGTCCCACCGGGCGGCACCGGCGCACCGGTCCCGGCACCGGCACCGGCCAGCGCGTCCGCGAACGCGTCGCCCGGCAGGCGCGCGGCGACCTCGCCCGGTGCCGCACCGATCCGCATCGTCGTGCGGATGGCGAGGATGGCACCGAGGTAGCCCGCGCCGGCCGCCAGGGCGCGACCGGCCCACCACGCACTCCCGCGCGTGCGTGTGACCTCGCGCGTGGGGTCGGACCCGCGAGTGCGTGTGGACCCGCGCGTGCGTGTGGACCCGCGCGTGCGTGTGGACCCGCGCG
>CAYTLZ010000131.1:2682-6461 GCA_964438785.1 uncultured Actinomycetota bacterium
GCCACCCGTCCACCGTCCGCTCCCCTGCCACCTCGACGCGGTCGTGTCCGTCCGCGCACCCGTCCACCGTCCGCTCCCCTGCCACCTCGACTCCGAGTCACCTCGACGCGGTATCCGGTGCCGCGGCGGCGACCGTACGAGACCGACGACGTCCCCGGCGCATCGACCCGACGCCGGGCGGTGTGCCGCAGGTGTCGAAAACGATCGGCACCACACACCACGCCCACCGTGCCGGGACACCTGGTGTAGCCAGGCGATCACTTTCGACGCCCGGACGGCGCCGCACCACCGCGGCCCCACCCGAGCCGGGCACCGCACAGCCACCCGAACTGGTCACCGCACAGCCACCCGCCGACCCCCGGCACCGCACAGCCACCCGAACCGGTCACCGCGCACCCCCGCCGACCCCGGGCACCCCGAGCCCACCCGCAGGGCCACGGGCGGGGTCCGGCGGTCCGGTACCGGGCGGCGATCCGAAACCCGGCCATGACGACGACCCTGCCCCTGCCCCCCGCCCGCGACGTCGCCGCGACGGAAGCCTTCGTCGGCGACCACCTCGGCGAGCTCATCCGCGACGAGCCGGTCGCCAGCCCCCGCTTCCGCGGTGGGCAGATGGCCGCCGACGCCGCGCTCGCCGGGCTCGACATCACCGGCTACGCCAGCGACCGCAACGAGGTCTGGCCCGCCGAACGTCGCGGTGCCAGCGCCATCTCGCCGTACGTCCGGCACGGGCTGATCCAGCTCCCGGCGCTGTGGAGCGCCGTCGGCGACGCCCCGCCCCGCGACCGCACCAAGTACCGCGACGAGCTGCTCTGGCAGGAACACAGCCGCCATCTGTACGCCCGGCTCGGCCCCGCGCTCGGCGAGGGGCTGCGGCGTGATCTGCCCGGCAACCCCTGGCTCGGTGAGGACCTGCGCGAGGTGTGGGATCCGGCCATGGCCTGCATGGAGCTGACCACCGACGAGCTGACGACCGACGGCTACCTCGTCAACCAGACGCGCATGTGGTTGTCGTCACACTGGGCGGTGCGCGACGGGGTCGATTGGCGCGCCGGCGAGCAGGAGTTCTACGCCCACCTGCTCGACGGCTCGCGCGCCGCGAACCGGGCCGGCTGGCAGTGGACGATCGGTACCGGCAACGGCAAGAGCTACGGCTTCTCACGCTGGCAGGTCGAGAAGCGTGCAAAGGGCCTGTGCGACACCTGCGAGCTGCGCAACCGCTGTCCGATCGAGGACTGGCCGGAGGACCCGCCGCTCGGGCAGACCGAGGAGCACCCGTCGCTGCGCCGCGACGACGACCCCGCCTCGACCGCCGGGCCGTCACGTCCGGCCATCGACGGTGACCACGCCGCCGAGGCGGTGTGGCTGACGGCCGAGTCACTCGGAGACGACGACCCCGCGCTCGACGCGCACCCGGAGCTACCCGTCGTGTTCGTGTTCGACGCGCCGCTGCTCGAGCGGCTCCAGCTGTCCGGCAAACGGCTGGTGTTCCTGACCGAATGCCTCGCGGATCTCGCGCAACGCCGTGAGGTCGAGGTGCTGCTCGGCGATCCCGTCGAGGCACTGCAGGGCCGGCGGTTGGCGGCGACCTACGCCCCGGTGCCGGGCTTCGCCCGTCGCAGCGCGGAGCTCGACGTCGTCGCACTGCACCCATGGCCGTGGCTGGTCACCCCGCACGCACGGTCGGCGGCGTCGTTCAGCGCCTGGCGCAAGGGGGCCGAGAAGGCCGGGGCGATGCCCGGCTGACCCGACAACGCACACCACATCTCTGTGAGAGCACACAAAGCGAGGCACGAACGGACCGAAGGTGCTCCACTGGGTCCGACCGAGCGGTTCGCCCGCGACGATGGCCCCCGCCACCGCGCACGGCGAGTGCGGCACCGTTCGTTCGTGATCCGGTGGTGTTCGCCGGCGAGGGGCCGGACTACACGATGCGTGCCGAACCGAACAACGACGACACCGCAGCGACAGCCGACGGGTTGCAACGTCTGCTCGACGGCCGGGACATCGTGCTCGCCGCCGTCGCGTACGCGGCCGAACGGTTCCTGCGCGGCGGGAGCTTCGCCGACACGATGGACGACGTCCTCGCCGAGCTCGGGTCGGCCACCGGCGTGGACCGGGCCTACGTCTTCACCGTGCAGCCCGAAGCCGGGACCTGGCTCGCGACCCAGCGCTACGAGTGGGTCCGCCCCGGCATCGCGTCACAACTCGACCTCGAGTTGTTGCAGGGCTTCGACATGGTCGACGGCGGGTTCGAACGTTGGACCGAACTGTTCCCCCGCGGGGTGACCATCGACGGCCTCGCGCGCGACATGCCCACGAGCGAGGCCGAGGTCCTGCTCGAACTCGACATCGCCGCCATCGCCGCCGTACCGGTCACCGTGCGCGACCGCTGGTGGGGATGGCTGGCCTTCGAGACGGTCACCGACCGACAGTGGACGCCGGTCGAGATCGACGCGCTCGAGGCCGCGGCCGCCGTCCTGGGCGCCTGTGTGCAGCAGCAGGAGGCCAGCGAACTGCTGCAGGCGAGCGAGCAGCGGGCGGCCGAGGCGTTCCGCCGCGAACACACGGCCGCCGAACGACTCCGTTCGCTCGACCGTCTCAAGGACGTCTTCCTCACCGCCGTGTCCCACGAGCTGCGCACCCCGCTGACCGCCATCGGCGGGCTGGCGGAGACGCTGTCGGTCCACGACGAACGGCTGGGGACCGATCAGCGCCGGGTCCTGCTCGCCCGGTTGCGCACCAACTCCCAGCGACTCGAGGCTCTGCTCGGCGAACTGCTCGACCTCAACCGCCTGCGCGAGGACGCCGTGCCGGTCATCCCCGTCGACGTCGACCTGCGCGCGCTGCTGTCCGATGCGATCGACGCGGCCGAGCTCGTGCTGGGCGCACGTGCCTGCCACCTCGACGTCGAGGTGGCACAGATCCACACCGATCGCGCGTTGCTCGGTCGGATCCTCGCGCACCTGCTGGAGAACGTCGGCCGCCACACCCCGTCGGACGCGTCGGTCTGGGTCCGCGTGACCGCCGTCGACGGTGGCGTGGTCGTGCAGGTCGACGACGACGGGCCGGGCATCCCCGACACCTGGCGACGACGGGTGTTCGAGCCGTTCCAGCACGGACCCGACGTCAACGAACACCAACCCGGCACCGGAATCGGCCTCAGCCTGGTCAGCCGGTTCGCCACGCTGCTCGGTGGTCGTGCCTGGGCCGAGCCCCGCGAGGGTGGCGGTGCCAGCGTGCGCGTGCAGCTGCCGATGGCCGTGCCGAGGTAGCACCCGCGCCGACCCGTGGTGTGGTCCCCGGTGTGGTCCCTGGTGTGATCAGGCCTCCGGGTCGCGCACGGTGTCCGGGTCCGGCGCGTCCCCGTCGCTGGTGTCCGGGTCGGGGGCGTCCGGGTCCGGCGCGTCCGGGTCGGGGGTGTCCGGGTCCGGCGGGGCGTCCGACGACGGGTCGCCGTCAGCGCGGTGACCGCGCTGCACCCATTCGGCGTGGACGGCACGCTCGGCCCGCAGCCACGGCACGATCGGTGCGACCACGAGCACGATGAGGCCGAGTGGGGAGAACGGCGGCACTCCGAAGGTCGCGACGAGCACCGCCGCGAGGACGATGGCGACCACGACGGCCGTCACGGCCGGTCGGCGCATGGCGAGACGGAGCACGGCACCGGGACCGCCGTTGCGGTCCCAGGTGCGCAGGTGCTCCTCGCGGATGATGCGCCGGATGGCGTCGGTCAGTCGCCCCACCAGGGCCATGTCCACCTTCTCACCGGTCCGTGA
>CAYTLZ010000131.1:6561-10121 GCA_964438785.1 uncultured Actinomycetota bacterium
CCGGTCCGTGACGAGCCCGGTCCGTGCCGCGGCGGTCGACCCGGGAGGAACCTCGCCCTCCCTCCGGTGACCGCCGCCGGATCAGCTGCGCTTCTTGGTGGCGACGACCGCCGCGGCGGCGGCACCCGTGGCCAGACCGAGCGCGATCGGGACCTTCTTGCTCGCACCGTCCACGACGTCGTCCACGTCGATGTCGTCGATCTCGTCGACGACGGTCTCCTGCAGGTCCTCGCCCTTCTTGACGGCCTTCGCGCGCAGCTTGTCCGCCTTGGCGCTCAACTCCTCGATCTTGGTGTCGGCCTCGGCCTGCAGTTCCTTGGCCTCCTTCTTGGCCTGCTTGCGCAGCGCCTTGGCGTCCTTGGTGGCCTGGTCGTGCAGCTTCGCCGCCTGCTTCTCGAGCTTGGCGATCTTCTTGGACAGCTTCTTCGCCATGTGTGTTCCCATCAGTTGAAGTCGACTCGTCAGCGTAACGGGCGGGTCGGACGATCGACCACCGACACCCGACCGGTCGGCCCAGCGTCATCGGCCCCGCGACGCGGCCGGATAGTCGTGGCGGTAGGTCACGCTGATCCGCACGCCCGCAGCCGCGACCTTCGGCACCGCGTGCTGCCAGGTGCGCTGGAAACTCCCGCCCATCACCAGCAGATCGCCGTGCCCGAGCCGGAAGCCCAGCGACGTGCCGCCCCCCAGCGGCCGGGCGCGGAACATCCGTGGCTGGCCGAGCGACACGATCGCGATCGTGGCCGTCGGCAGGTCGCGGGCGATCCGGTCGCCGTGCCAGGCCACCGAGTCGCGGCCGTCGCGGTACAGATTCACGCCGACCCGGGTGAACGCGACGTCGTAGCGCGCCGACAGCTGCCCACCGATCCGGGCGAACACCTCGAGTTCCTGACCGAATCCCGCGGCGGGTGCCGGCGGGTGCGGCGTGGTCCCGGATCGCGGGCCGGCGGATCCAGCGGCGGCTGCGGCGGGCACCGGTGCCACGAGCTCGCCGAGGAAGCCGTCACCACCGTCCGGCGCGAGCTCCGCGCGTGGCGACCCGCCCGCCTCGAAGCAGGCCACGGGGATACCCGCGGTCAACCGGGGGCGCGGGATCGACTCGCCCTGGATGCGTTCGACGCCCTGCCGCCAGGGCAGCCGGGCGATCAGTGGTTCGACCAGGGCGTCTGCACCGGCCAGCCAACCGGGCAGGTGATCGAGCCACGCCCCGTGCGCCAGCTCGTGGCGCACGAGGCCGGGGAAGGCGGGATCGGTGCCGGTCGCATCCGCGGACGCGAACAGCGAGCTCTGCCAGGTTGCCGTCTGCATGCGGCCAGTCTATCGAACACGTGTTCGCCTGTGCAGCCCGACCCGCGCTGGATGCCGCGCTCCACGCTGCTGGCCAGCTGCACGCCGGCCACCAGGCTCGGCGTTGGTGGCCCGACCTACGCTGCGCATCCCACTCCCGAACCCGATCGGTGCCGTCCGTGGCCGCCATCACGCTTCCCGACCGGCTGGTGCTGGTGCGTCACGCCTGGGCCGGGGAGCGCACGGCCGATCCACAGCTCGACCGCCGGCGGCCGCTCGACGAGGAGGGCCGTCGTCAAGCCGAACGCCTGCCCGGCCAGCTGCGCGACGTGCTCGGTCCCGACCCGGCGGCGATCCGCCTGCTCAGCAGTCCGCTGACGCGCTGTGTCGACACCCTGCGACCACTCGCCGACACACTCGGTCGCGAGCTCATGACCGACGAACAGCTCGCCGAGGTCGCCGTGCCCCTGCACGCGAGCGACGGCTGGCCCGACGCCGCGTGGTACGCGGCGCGGGCGCTGCAGGCCATCGATGCCGCTGCGCCGTCCACCGGCACGCTCGTGGTCTGCTCCCACGGCGAGATCCTGCCGGCGCTGCTCGCCGCACTGGCGGGCCACCTCGACGTCGAGTTACCCGACGACATCGACCTGACCGCGAAGGCGATGCCCAAGGGCGGTGCGTGGCTCGTCGCATCCGACGGGTTCGCCGTGACCGCGATCGCCCCACCGCACGCGTGACTCACGCCCCGCGGCGCGCCACCAGTTTCTCGCGGTAGCGATCGGCCACGACCAGCACCATCGTGGTCGTGAACACCCCGACGATGGTCAGCGCCATCCCCAGCGAGCGGTCGCCCTGCTCGAACTGCCCGAAGATGAACGTGCTCAGCACCTGCACGTCCGGCGGGCGGACCAGCAGCGACCCGACGAGTTCCCGCATCGAGATGCTGAACGCCATGACCCACCCGGCGATCACGCCGGGGGCGATCAGCGGCAGCAGGATCCGGCGGGTGCGGAACCACCACGAACCGCCACAGACCTCGGCCGCCTCGAACAGGGTGGGGCTGATCTGTCCGTACACGGCCTTGACGTTCTGCACGCTGAACGGCACGTACAGCACGACGTAGGTGAGGATCAGCATCCACACGGTGTTGTAGACGGCGGCGGGCTGCCAGGCCGCGTTCCAGAAGAAGATCAGGCCGACCACGACCACGATCGCGGGGACCATGTCGGGGGTCAGCGCGAGGAAGTCGGCCCCGCGGGCCGTGGCGTCGCGCCGGCGGGCGGCCAGCAGGGCGACGGCGATGCCGATCACCGACGCGATCGTCGCGGCGGCGAAGGCGAACCGCACACTGTTGCCCAGCGCCGCCATCGCGCCACTGCGTGGATCGAACAGGACCTGGAAGTTCAGCAGCGTGAGGTTGCCCGGCACCAGTCCGGCGGACTCCAGTCGGGTGAACGCCGATGCGAACACGGTCGCGAACGGGATCACGATGGACAGCACGAACGTCAGCCCGACGAACCCCCACGCCGGCCACCTCCAGCGGCCGAGCGCCATGGCCGTGGACCGGCCGCTGCGCGAGGACAGGGCCCGGTCGTTGCGCCGGGCGAGGAACCACTGCTGGAAGAACCAGGCCCCGATACCGATGGACAGCAGCACCGCCGACAGGGCCGCGGCCGCCCCGAAGTCGATCGGGAAGATGGACGTGTTCTGGTAGATCTCGCTGACCAGGACGATGAACCCGATGCGGTTGCCCAGCGTGATCGGCGTACCGAACTCGCCCGCGCTCTTGATGAACACCAGCAGGATGCCCATCGAGTAGCCCGACAGCACCAGCGGCACGACGATGCGGCGCATCCGGTAGCCGAACGCGCCACCGTGGATCGCCGCGGCCTCCTCCGGGCCGGCCCCGACGTTGTCGAGCGAGTTGCGCAGGATGAGGTAGAGGAACGGGAAGAGGTTGAAGCTCATCACCATGGCCATACCGGCCGGGGTGAAGAAGGCGGCCTGCATGACGCCCGCCACGGTCTCGCCGAACAGCTGCTCGGCATAGCCGCGACGGCGCATGAAGATGATCCATGCGATGGAGTTGATGTAGGGCGGCGTCATGAACGGCACGATGACGGCGATGTCGATCCACCGGTGCCGACGCATCTCGGTCTTCGACATCAGAAAGGCCAGCGGGGCCGCGAAGATCGTGGAGCCCACGCAGACCAGCACGCCGAGCAGCACCGTGTTGGTGATGATGCGCAGGTTGGTGCCGCCGGTCAGCGTCG
>CAYTLZ010000132.1:0-10112 GCA_964438785.1 uncultured Actinomycetota bacterium
AGCTCTCGTGCCCGGGGGGCAGCGACGAGAGGACGTCGATCATGGAGCAGGGTCAGGATCGGTTCCGCACGCTGGAGGAAGCCGTCGCCGAACCTCGGAAGCACCGCGACCTGGACCTCGCGATGCAGCCGATGCCCAACTACAGCTCCACCCCCGACGGGCCCAACGGCCAGCCGATCTCGTTCTGGGCGGCGTGGGAGTTGGCGGACCGACCCCGCCGCATCGCCCTGCTCCTGGATGACTGTCAGGAGGAGTACCGGCCCTACGCCGGTGGCATCCTGCCGAACCTCGAACGGCTGGTCGCAGCGTTCCGGACCGCGCGGGAGGGCAGTGACGGGGTCGCCATCACCTGGAGTGCCTGGAGCCGGATGTTCGACGATGGCATCTCCAACGCCATGGACCGCTGGTACGGCCCCCGGGGCCTGCGTCCCGAGGAGCCGGAGAACGCGGCCTACGTCTTCACGGGTGCCGCGGGCCTCGAGACCCTGGCGGAGATCGCACCGACCGAACAGGAGCGAGCGGACGGCTGGTACTACCTCGGCAGGCACCTCGACATGTTCTGGAACTTCGACGAACACGGCGAGTCCTACCTCGACGCCAAGCTCACGGCGCTCGATATCGACACGATCGTGCTCGTCGGTCTGTGGACCGACGAGTGCATCCTGAGCACGGCCTACGCGGGCAACTCCCGCGGTTATGACGTCGTGGTCGTCGGCGATGCGGTCGCGACCGCCACGTCCCACCATGAGGCAGCGCTGACGGTCGCCAACGGCACCGTCGCCAAGGTGCTCTCCACCGACGAGGTGCTCACCTACCTCCGGGACGACTTCGTCACCGGCGAGCCCGGTGCGGTCAAGGGCACGCAGCACCCCGACGGCCGCAAGGACGGCTGACAGCCGAGGGAGCGCCGACCCCCGTCAGGTGCCGTGACGGACCGGCCCTCACGCGTCGGCGGGCTCGCTCAGTCGCCGATGATCGTCTTCCGGATGAACGCGGCCTCGTCCTCGTCATACGGCGAACCGTCCTTGTGGAAGACGTCGTGGAACCACAGTTCGGGCTCGCCGGCGCTGCGTGGCGAATCCCAGGCGTAGTGGGTCTGCGTCCGGCCCTGGACCAGCCCCCAGTTGAACGCCCCGACGCCTTCTGCCTGCAGGACCGGCAGGTGTGATTCGAAGGTGCTGCCGAAGGGGCGCGCCATGTACTCCGTACACAGCATCGGACGCCCGAGCAGCCGCAGGGAGCGGATCAGCCAGTCGATGTCCGTGACGTCGCCGTAGTGGTGGAAGCTGATCAGATCAGAGGCCAACAGCTGGAACCGGTTGAGTTCGGTGAAGGCGGCGGTGATCTCCCAGATGCCGCTCGTCAACGGCTGCGACACGCCGATCGAGCGAGCCCACCGGAAGGCGGCATCCAACAACGGCAGGGCGTTGGTGATCATGCCTTCGTTGCCGGGTTCGTTGTAGACGTCCCAGAGCAGGACCCGATCGTCGTCAGCGAACCGGTCGAGCACACCGCTGACGTAGTCCTCGAGGCGCGGCCACTGTGCGGGGTCGACCGCCGCCTTCGCGTTGGGACTCTGCAACCACCGGGAGTTGTGGACCCCGGGGATCGGCTCGGGTTGCGGGCCGGGGTAGGAGTAGTTGTTCCAGACGCCCTCGAGCAGGACCGGCATCACGCCGATCCCTCTCGCGTGCGCCACCTCGAGGAACCGATCGAGGTGGCGCAGCAGGACCTCGGGGTCGGTCCACAGCAGGTCGTGCAGGAAGACACGCACCGCGTTGAACCCCAACGATCGACCGAGGTCCAGCTCGCGCGTGATGCACTCGATGTCGAAGGTGCCCGACTGCCACATATCCAGCTGGTTGACCGCATACGACGGCACGAAGTTGCAGCCGACGAGCCAGGGCTGTTGCGCGTACCAGTCGGTGATGTGCTCGCGCGTCCAGCGGCCGACCCGCAACGGGTCGTCCTCGCTGGGTAGCCCGGTGAACGGGTTGGGTCCGGCAGCCGGTGCCGAGGCGGACCCGAGCGAGATCGCGGCCTCATGGTCATCAGGGTTGCGGGGCATGTCATCCATGGTAGGTGCCTCTCGGGAGAGGGCGCGGTGGCGCCCCGGAACCTGTCCAGGGGGCCACCGCGCCAAGGGAGGTCTAGTCAGCGACGACGCCGAGGTTCTCGTTCATCCGCCCTTCGGCATCGGCCAGTGCCGACTGCGGATCCTTGTCACTGATCCAGGTCGCCTGAAGCTCGTCCGCCAGGCTGTCCCAGGCGCCGGCCCAACCTTCGATGGCTGGCACGAACACGGCGGTGTCGGCCGCGTCGGCGTAGTTGGACCGCTGGGGTGCTTCGTTCAACTCAGCGTCGGCCAGGACCGACGTCCGGTTGGCAAGGTGGCCGGTTCCAGCGGCCCAGGCACCGATGTTGTCGTAGAGGAACGACACGAACGCGAGAGAGGCTTCACGCTCGGTGGCATCCTCGTTCCCGGCATCCGGGAGGACCCACATGTGCGCGTCGCCCCAGAAACCCGGCTGGTCGTAGAGGACCGGCACCTGCAGCGCCGCGTAGGTGAAGTCCGCCTGACGGTTGTACTGGTCGACGACCCAGGTCCCGTTGTGCAGGACCGCGACGTCGCCGGCGATGAACGCCGACTCGGAGTCCGTGTAGCCCTGTGACGGATCCGACGCCGAGGCCGCCAACTCGTTCAGCAGCCGCAATGCCTCCTGGCCCTCCGGCGTGTTGACGGTCGCGTTCCCGTCCGAGTCGACGATGCTGCCACCCTGCTGCGCGACGAGCGCGAGGAACAGGCGCGCACCGACGGCGAACTCGAACCAGTCCTGGGAGAAGTACAGCGCTCCGGTCTCCTCTTGGATCGTCGTCGCCTGCGCGAGTAGCTCGTCCACGCTGGTCGGCATGATCGGATCACCGGCGGCGTCCACCAGGCCGGCCTGCTCGAACAGATCGACGTTGACGTGCCACAGGCTGCCGTGGATGTCGAAGGGCACCGCGAAGATGTCTCCCTCGTTGGTGGCTCCCTGCTGCGCGGGGTCGGTGAAGTCGGCGAAGTCGATGTCCGCACCGGCCAGGTCGTCATCGAGCGGTCGCAACAGGTTGCGTCCGGCGAAGTCCGGCAGTCGGTGTGAGTGCATGACCGCCACGTGCGGGGGGTTGCCGCCCGCGAAGGTGGTGGACAGTTGCGTGTAGTACTGGTCCCAGACCGCGCCCCCGAGTCGCTCGACGATGATCCCGTTGTCCGCCTCATTGAAGGCGTTGGTCAGGATCTGGATCACCTCGCACTCGGTCGTCGCTTCGGACACGTCTGTCACACCCTGGGTCGTCTCGTCGCAGTCGCCGAAGAACCTCGCCAGGGTGATCTCGACCTCGTCGCCGGCGGCGGTGCCAGCGGCACCGTCATCGGACGCGTCATCGCTGGCGGTCGCATTTTCGTCACCCCCGCAGGCGGCGACGACGAGCGCCAGCGCCAGCAACAGGCCCACGGGGCGGAACAGACGTCGATCTCTCATGGTTCTCTCTCCCTTGTCGGATGAATCCGTCCGGTGCGTTCTGTCGTGCCGGCCGATGCCGGCACGCGTCGGTGCGACGGTGGTGGAACTACTTGCCCCCGCTGCCGAGCGATATCCCCCGGATGAGCTGCTTCTGGAAGATCACGAACATGATCAGCAGCGGCACGCTGGCGAGCACACCCCGTGCCATCAGGTCGCCGAGTTCCGTGGCCTGTGCGAAGTTGCCCTGGAGCGACGCGAGCCCGGTCGTGATGGTGAACATCTCGCGCTCCGTGGCCGACACCAGCGGCCACAGGTAGTCGTTCCAGGTCAGCACGAAGGTGAAGATGCCCAGGGCCGTGAGGGCCGGTCCCGCCATCGGGAGCATGATCTGGCGGAAGATGCGCCACCGCGAGGCCCCATCGACCTGAGCGGCCTCTTCGATCTCCCGCGGAATCGCCGCGAAGAACGTCGTCATGATGAAGACACCGAGCGGAATACCGACACGTGGCAGGAACAGTCCCGGATGCGTGTTGTGAAGACCGAACTGCTCGAAGATCAGGAACAGCGGGATGAACATGACCTCCTGCGGAACCATCAGCCCGGCGATCACGACGGGGAACAGGATCTTCTTGCCGGGGAAGTTCAGCCGGGCGAAGGCATAGCCGGCCATCGACGAGACGAGCAGCGTCAGCAGCGTCGTGGCGCTGGCCACGATCAGACTGTTGAGGAACCAGCGACCGCTCAGCCCCACTTGGATGACACTGAGGAAGTTGTCGAGGGTGACCTGCGGCGGCAGCAGGATCTGCGTGTCGCGCTGCAGCAGTTCGTTCGGGGTGAGCGACAACGAGAACATCCACCACACCGGGATGAGCCAGACGAGGCCGAGCCCCAGCAGCAGCGCCGTGGGCACGTTCCGGCGCAGCGCGCGACCTCGACGTGCGCGCGACTCCTGGCTCGTGTCCCGACCCTGATCCTGCGAAACCACTGCCGAACTCATGATTCGTCCTCCTGGCTACCGAGGAACAGGAACTGCACGACCGAGACCGCGATGATCACCAGGAACAGGAAGATCGACATCGCCGACGCGTACCCGAGCTGAAAGTCACGGAAGCCGCGCTCGAAGACGTGCTGGATCAGGACGCGCGTGGCCCCGTCCGGTCCGCCACGCGTCATGATGAAGACCTGGCCGAAGATCTGGAACGAGTAGATGACCTGGAGCACCACGACCAGACGGATCGTGCGTCTCAGCCCCGGGATGGTGATGTGCCGGAACTTCTGCCAGGCGTTGGCACCGTCGAGCGAGGCCGCCTCGTACTGCTGGACGTCGATGTCCTGAAGCCCGGCGAGGAACAGCACCAGGTTGAAGCCCACCGTCCACCACAACGTCGCCAGGACGATGGCGGGCATTGCCCACGTACTGCTGTTGAGCAGGTTGATCGGATCCGCACCGAACCAGTCCCCCACCAGGCCCACCAGGCCCAGTGACGGGTTCAGCAGGAAGGCCCAGATCAGGGTGAGCACCGCGACCGAAAGCACGTACGGGGCGAAGAACATCGCCCGAAGCAGTCCGGTCAGCCGGCTGGGCCGATTCAACGCGAGCGCGAGCGCGAGCCCGACACCCACGATCGTCGGTGTCGACAACGCGACGAAGAGCAGGGTGTTGCTGAACGACAGCCAGAACTGGGAGTCGTACCAGCGGCCGCCTTCGCCGGGGTGGATCCCGAGGACGGCCCCGAAGACCGCGACGACCAGGACCCCGAGCGTCATGATCGTCGCGCGGGGCAACGATCCACGACGCCACGCCGACGCCAACGGGATCAACGTGGCCAACCCGATCACGCGGAGCACGACCAGGCGGTCGATGCTCCAGGTCATCTCCGTGCCCCAGAACATGCGGCGGTAGTTCTCCCATCCGATGTACTGCCGCCGCGAGGTGTCCAGGAAGTCCCAATCGAAGAAGCCCATGAAGACGGCCTGGGCCACGGGGTAGAGCATGAACAAGGCGTAGGCGGCCAGGAACGGCAGCAGGAACCCCCACGCACCCAGATCCAGCGGCGAGAACCGCGACGGATCGGGCGTTCGAGTCGCGTCCTCACCCGTCGGAGCACCGACCCCCGACTGCACGTGCAGCGTCGCCTGTCCGCTCGCACCATCGCGCACCGTTGACATGTCGCAACCTCTCCCGAGCGCGGCCGACTCTCCCAAGTGCGGCCCACCAGTGCGGCCCACCGGGCCACGCCTCGACGTTACGACTACGAAGATCAAATTGTCAAGTGCTTGCTTTCTCTTTCGTGAACGAAAGTGCTGGCCGCAGCCGTCACACCGTCGGGACGCCTACAGTTCGCGTGCGGCATTGATTTCCCAAGAGGTGCTCACCGTCGATTCCCTCCCAGCGGCGCTCCGGCGCGACCGCATCGCGACCCTGGTTCAGGACCGCGGGTTCATCCGCGTGGCCGAACTGAGTCGGATCTTCCGGACCACGCCGGTGACGATCCGCACGGACCTGGACGAACTCACGTCCCGTGGCCTGGTGCGACGGGTTCACGGCGGGGCCGTCCCGATGCACGGCGCGGGTGCCCCCCTGCGCCCGCCGTCGCAGGACCCCCGTGAAGAACACAAGGCCCGGATCGGGGCGCTCGCCGCCGAGTTGGTGTCCGACGGCCAGACCATCGTCATCGCGGGAGCTCCGACGACCCAACTGCTGGCCCGTTCGCTGGCCCTGCGCACCGAGGTCGAGGGCGTCACCGTGCTCACCAACGACCTCCATGTCGCATTGGAGCTCCAGCCGGCCATCCCGCGCTTCAACCTGATTCTCACCGGAGGGACCCTACGGTCCGACACACCGGACCTGGGGGATCCACTCGGCGGTGTCCTGTTGGCCGACATGCGTGCCGACCTCAGCCTGGTCGGATGCGGTGGCCTGTCGGCCGACCGGGGCCTCACCGAGACGAGCGTCGCGCGCGTCGAGGTCACCCGACGCCTGTTGCACGCCGGCGAGCACCGCGTGGTGCTCGCCGACGCCGCTCAGATCGGTGCGTCGAAGCCGGGACGAGTCACCAGCGCGGAGGACGTGGACCTGCTCATCACCGCAGGGGACGCCGACACCGAGGCGATCACGTCACTACGCGGAGCTGGCGTCGAGGTACGACTCGTCCAGGGGTGATCGCGCCGCCGGCACCACCTGGAGCCCGTTGTCGGGACCCAGCTCGCTGGGCACCTCGGATCGATCGTCCCGCAGCGTGGAGCTCAGGGTACGACCTACGCCACGCCCGGCCCCTGGTCGAGCACTGTCTGCGCGCGTGGCAAGCGCGACACCACCATGGGCAGGCGGTGGCGGCCGCCGCGGTGATGCCCTATGTTCAGAACACGCTTTGCGTGCCCCGGTCCTCGGCACGGCTTGTCGGCCACACGACCGGAGTGCTCATGTTCGAGCGTTCGTCAGGGCTTCTTGGCGTTGTCCCACTGCGACAGCCACCGCCCGTGCGCCCACGGTCACTGGGCGTTGCCCCGGGCACACGGTCCATGGACCTGTGGCGTCCCCTCGCGTCCATCGCGTTTCGGAGGCGACCGTGATGTCCGCCGATGCGTCGGTAGCCGACCCCGTGTTGCACCGGAACAACGTGCACGTATCCGGCCGCGACGGGTCTCGACCCGTGATGTTCGCGCACGGGTTCGGGTGTAGCCAGGACATGTGGCGCTCGGTCACCCCGGGGTTCGTCGAGGATCACCGTGTCGTGCTGTTCGACCTCGTCGGTGCCGGTGACTCGGATCTGACTGCCTACGACCGCGGCCGGTACGACTCGTTGGACGGCTACGCCGAGGACGTGCTCGAGATCCTCGAGGCTCTGGATCTCTCCGACGTGGTCTACGTGGGGCACTCCGTGTCCGCAATCATCGGCGTGTTGGCCGCGAACCGTGATTCGTCCCGGTTCGGTGCGCTGGTGCTGGTCGGGCCGTCCCCCCGCTACCTCAACGATGGCGAGTACATCGGTGGGTTCGAGCAGGCCGACATCGAGGGTCTGCTCGACGACCTGGATGCCAACTATCTCGGCTGGTCGAGCGCGATGGGCCCGGTGATCATGGGGAACTCCGACCGTCCGGAGTTGGCCGTTGAGCTCACGGAGAGTTTCTGCCGTACCGACCCCACCATCGCGAGCCACTTCGCGCGCGTCACCTTCCTGTCCGACAACCGGCGGGATCTGCTGCACGTGACCACGTCGACGTTGGTGCTGCAGTGCAGCGACGACGCGATCGAGCCGCTCGAGGTCGGCCACTACGTCCACGAGGCGATTGCTGGCAGCGAACTGGTGGTGCTGTCAGCAACCGGCCATTGCCCCCACCTGTCCGCACCAGACGAACTCACGGCCGCGATCCGCCGTTACCTGTCATGAGCTGGCTTGCCCCCGTCGCGGAACGAACCGTCGAGGAGTCCTATCAGGACCTCTACGAGCACGCGGCGTGCGGTCTGCTGTCCACGGATCGACACGGGGTCATCACCGAGGCGAACGCGACGTTCCTGGCGTGGAGCGGCTACCCGGCCGAAGCCCTGGCTGACCAGGAGTTCGCGCACTTGCTCGCCGTGGGCAGCCGGCTGTTCTGGGATACCCGGTGCCTTCCGGTGCTTCGGCTCGAAGGCTCGGTGCGCGAGGTCGCCGTCAACCTGGTCTGCCACGACGCGAGCATTATGCCCGTCCTGCTCAACGGCGTGATCAGGCAGACATCGGGTGGTGGCGAAGAACGCATCCGAATCGCGCTGTTCGACGCGACCGATCGGGTCGATTACGAACGTGAACTGCTCGACGCACGCCGAGTCGCCGAGTCGTCGGTGGCACGGGTGCGGGTCCTGCAGCAGGCGTCTGCCGCCTTCGACACGGCCTGCTCGGCCACCGCCATCGCCGACGGTCTCGCCCGAGCCGCCCGAACCGCCACCGACGCCAGTTCAACCGCGGTGTTGCTCAGCGAGCCGGGATGCCGGGGGCGACGCGTCACGAGTTCAGGGACACACCCGTTCGGCGACGCAGCCGCGCACGATGACGCCGGCCCGGAAGCTGATGCGATGCGCGGCGGCGAGGTGGTGGCGCTCTGCGGTCTCGACGCGATGGAACGGGCCTACCCGGCACGGGTCGACGGCTGGAGCGCCGCACGCGTCGAGTCCGTGGTGGCCGTCCCGCTGCTCGGCGGCGTTGGCGGTCTCGGCGTGCTGATTTGTGGCTTCGGGCGTCGACGTGAGTTTCAGGGCGACGACCTCGAACTGCTCCGAACGCTCGCCCGACAGACGGTCCAGGCGCTGCAGCGCCTCCGCCTCCAAGACCAGCTCCAGCACCAGGCGATGCACGACCCGCTCACGGGCCTCGCCAACCGGGCGCTGCTCCACGAACGGCTCGAACACGCACTGGCTGCCGCCGATCGGCACCACCGGCCGCTCGCACTGATCGTCCTCGACCTCGACAAGTTCAAGCCGATCAACGACCGACTTGGGCACGCCAGAGGTGATGCGGTACCCGTCGAGGTGGCCCATCGGTTGCAGGAGGTGAGCCGGACGGCCGACACCGTCGCGCGGGTCGGCGGCGACGAGTTCGTCGTCCTGTGCGCGGACACGGACGCCACCGAGGTCCGGCCGCTGGCCGAGCGGATCCGCGACTCCGTGGCGGAACCACTGACAGGACCTGCCAAGGGCTGCACGGTCAGCGCCAGCGTCGGCGTCGTCGTGCACACCCCCACCGCGACGACCACCCCGGACCCCGACGCGGTACTCCGCGCGGCCGACGCCGCTATGTATTCAGCGAAGCGCGCAGGCGAGAACCGCGTGCATCTCACCAGCCTCTGATCGAGCCATCGACGGAGAGCCGAACTCGATACCCAGCGGGCGAAAGCGGGCAGGCCACTACCCAGCGGGCGCAATCGGAAAGGCCGATGACCGTACGCCGGCGCGATCGATGGACCGACGCCAATGGCCGAACCGTCGCAGCCGGGATCACGGACGGGCGCAGCACACGGTGGCAGGGCAGGATCCGCCAACGCTCGTCAGCAGTGTCCGTCACGCGTCGGAGCGAAGGACCTCGATGACATCGAGCTGCTCGATGGCGGCGAAGTCGTCGGGGTTGCACGTGTAGAGCGGCAGGTCGTTCACGACTGCGACCGCAGCGATCATGGCGTCGTAGGAACGCGCTGCGGGCTTCCGTCCGGCGCGGCGTAGCGAAGCCGCGACCTGGCCGAACGCGCGAGCCGCAGCCGCGTCGAAGGGGAGCGGGTCGACGTCGGCTTCGGCCTGTTGCAGGTGAGCTTGTCGCGCGGCGCGGTCCGACTCCGTGCGAGCGACGAGGGGGCCGACGGACAACTCTGCCAACGTGATGGGCGAGATGAGCGGCTCGGCGGGCAGCACTGAGGCTGTTGGCGCTCGCTGGTTTTCCCCGGTGTTGCTCATCGAAATTCCCCACTTGGGGGTCGGGTGGTTGGGGCAGGTTAGTCACGCTGGGTGAGCGTTCCGAGTCCTTTGCGTAGGTCGTTGGTGTGGTGTTGGTGGGTGCGCATCCGGTAGCTGTCGCCGTCGATGGTGGGCCTCCCCCCTGCGGCCGGACACCCTGGATGACAGGATGTCCGTATGGGACA
>CAYTLZ010000133.1:0-10049 GCA_964438785.1 uncultured Actinomycetota bacterium
GGATGCCGCCGGCGTTGGTCGCGACGTTGCCGCCGAGGGTGGCGGCGATCTGACTCGCGGGATCCGGTGCGAACCGCAGCCCGTGGGCCGCGGCGGCGCGCCCCAGCCGGGCGTTGACGAGTCCCGGTTCCACCCAGGCCCGCCGGTTGGCCACGTCCAGCTCGCGGAGCTGGTCCATCCGCGCGACGCTGACCACCAGCGGTCGGACCCCGTCCTCGCCGGTCGGGGTCGCGCCACCGGCCAGCCCGGTCCCGGCCGCGCGGGGCGTGAACGGCACCCCGTGATCTCGACAGGCGCGCAGCACCCCGGCCGTCTGTGCGACGGTGCGAGGCAGCGCCACGCCCACGGGGTCGGCGTTCAGGAAGGACGCGTCCCGTCGGTAGGTGGCACGTCCGAGGTGACCGGCGCGAAGACCCTCGTCACCGACGATGCCGTGCACGGTCGTCAGCAACCCCCGCTCGCGCGGGGTCAGGTCGTTGGCGTCGTCCAGCCAGGGGCGTGAGCCGGCCACCGCCGGCCGTCGACGTCGAGCTGCGGTCCTGCGGAACAGCGGCATGCCCAGCTTCCGTTCGTGGTGGTCGTGTCGGGCCGTCACTCCGCGAGGTGCCCGGTGCGATGCGGTGGACGGCTGCTCACGGGTCACTCCTCGGCGTGGCGACCGCCTCCCGGCGCTCGCGGATCGCGGTGACGACGACCACGAGCGCGACGCCGACGGCGAGACCCAGCCCGATGGTGCCAGCATTGAGGCCGAATCCCCAGACGAACAGGTAGCTCACGATCCCGGCCATGATCAGGTAGTACAGGCAGGGGATGGCGACCTTGCGCATCAGGTCGCCCTCACGACCGACGAGGCCGACCGTCGCAGCCGCGGCCACGACGTTGTGCACGGTCAGCATGTTCCCGGCCGCACCACCCACGGCCTGCGCAGCCACGATCGGCGCGGTCGCGACACCGATGCCCTCGGCCGTGGCGAACTGGAACTGCGCGAACATCAGGTTGCTGATCGTGTTCGATCCGGCGGCGAACGCGCCCAGACCGCCGACGAAGGGTGCGACCAGCGGCCACGCCGAGCCGGTTGCTGCGGCCGCACCCTCCGCGAGGGTCAGGGGCATCGATGCCAGATCGCTCGTGTTGAAGGCGGCACCCGAGTTGATGAAGATCCGCACCAGCGGGACGGCGATCAGGATCGCGGGGGCGGCCTTGACGATCTGCCTCGAGGCGGTCGCCCAGGACCCCCTGATCTCACTGGCCGTCATCCGGTGGATCCCGTAGCTCGCGACGACCGCGACCAGGAACACCGCGCCCGGGAGGTACAGGAACTGGAAGCCGGCGTTCACGCCGTCGACCCCGAAGATGTCGGCCCACGTGGGGTTCACGCCCTGGAGTGCGGACTGGATGCCCAACTCCGGGATACGGGTGATGACCAGGATGCCGGCGAGCAGGACGTAGGGCGACCAGGCGCGCGCGGTGCCGATGACCTGGCGGGGCGCGGCGTCGTCGGGCTGCAGATCACCCATCCAGGTGTCCAGCCACGTGCCCCTGTCGCCGAAGGTCCACGGCTCCTTCGGCTGCAGGAACCCGGCGCGGGTCGCGGTGATGACGATCCCCAGACCGATGAGGCCACCGAACAGCGAGGGGAACTCAGGGCCGAGGAAACGGGCGGTCAGCCAGTAGGGGACGATCATCGCGAGTGCGGCGAAGACCGCGAACGGCCAGATGGCCAGCCCGTCGCTGAACCGCTTGTCCTCGCCGAAGAACCGGGTCAGCAGGGCGACCATGAACAGTGGGATCAGGATGCCGACGATCCCGTGCACGGTGGCGGCGCCCAGAGCGACATCGCCGAGGTAGGTCGACAGGCTGCCGCCGCCGGCTTCGAGGCTGGCCTCCGCGGCGGTCCCGGCGAGTCCGCCGTTGACCCCGATGATGATCGGGGTGCCGAGCGCACCGAAGGTCACGGGTGTCGACTGGATGATCAGCCCGCACATGACCGCGGCCATGGCGGGGAAGCCGAGTGCCAGCAGCAACGGCGCGGCCACGGCAGCCGGGGTCCCGAAGCCGGAGGCACCCTCGATGAAGGAGCCGAACAGCCACGCGATGATGATCGCCTGCACGCGCCGGTCCGGGCTGACCCGGGTGAACGCGGACCGGATCGAGGACATCGCGCCGGACGCCGTCATCGTGGCGAGCAGCAGCAGGGCCCCGAACACGATGTAGAGGATGTCCAGGGAGATGCCGAGGCCCTCCACCACCGAGGCCGCGATGGCCACGGGTTCGACGTTCCAGACCGCCATCGCCACGACGACCACGACCACGAAGCCGACGGCCATCGCGTTGCGTGCGGACCATCGCAGCCCGACCAGCAGGACGCCGATCACGAGGATCGGCAGGAAGGCGAGCAGGCTCAGGACGGCCAGGTTCTCCACGGATGCAGCTCCCTCCCCAGCTGCCGTGGGTGACGACCTCGAGGGTGTCGGCCGCTCGCGTCGAACGGCGCCGGTGCTGGGGTTGCACGACACCTTGGTGTGCTCGACCGGATCGCCGTAGAGCCGTTGCGGGTGTGCCGAGCGCCATTGGGCCCTAGTCACCGACCGGCCGATGGTCCTCGCGGGGCCGGTCGGCAGCCGTGTCGGCGGCCGTGTCGGCGGCCGTGTCGGCCGGGACCGCGGAGCGCGCGAGTAGGGTCGGCAGCCGCCGTGCGGAGGATGGGACGATCAGCCGTCTGTTCGAGGAACTGGCCAACGAGGACACGCCGATGGGGACCATCACCCTGCGGCGACGTTTCGAGCCGTCCCGCCGGATCGACGTCTTCGAGGTGAAGCTCGACGACGAGTTCCTGATGTCGAGCCTGTTCACCGTCGCGGAGATCGAACTCGCCCGGCTGGGGTTGGCCGCCTGCAGCGGCGACGACCTGCGGGTCGCGGTCGGCGGGCTGGGGTTGGGTTACACGGCGCAGGCGGCGCTCGAGGACGACCGGGTCAGGGCCGTGCGGGTGATCGAGGCCCTGGGTGAGGTCGTGTCCTGGCACGAACGCGATCTGCTGCCCGACACCGTCGGGCTGGCGGCGGATCCGCGGGTGGAACTCGTCACCGGCGACTTCTTCGCCGGGGTCGAGGCAGGCGGCTTCCGCACGGCCGGCTCCGACACCGACGGGCGCTACGACGCGATCCTGCTCGACATCGACCACAGCCCGCAGCACGTCCTGCACCCGGGTCACGCGGCGTTCTACACCGTGGCGGGACTCCGGCGGCTCGCGACGATGCTGCAGCCCGACGGCGTGTTCGCCCTGTGGTCGGACGATCCACCGGATACCGACTTCCTCGATGTCGCCGGCGAGGTGTTCGACGACGTCGTGGCCCACGAGGTCACGTTCCCGAACTTCTACCTCGGTGCCGACTCGGCCAACACGGTCTACGTGGCGCGCGGGCACGGCGGGACCGGCGCGGCCTCCTAGGCTCCCGTTCGCCCCCGCTGGTCGTCGAGGGCATCGAGGAGTGCGTCGGTGGCAGCGACAGCGGGTTCCGGTCAGCCGCGGTTCCTGCGCGGCTGGGGAGTGGTCGCCGGGGTCTTCTGTCTGATGGCGATCGCGTCCGGGTTCGCGTTCTACAACGCCAGCGTCTACCTGCAGGCGGTCGTCACCGAGCGCGGGATCAACCTGACCGTCGCCTCCGGAGCCGCGGCCACGTTCTTCGTCACCTCCGGGATCGCCGGCGTGCCCATCTCACGCTGGATCGGTGCCCGGGATCCGCGGCAGGTGATCCTGGCCGGGGCCGTGGGCGGTGGGCTGTCGCTGTTGGCGCTCGGTCGTGCCACCAGCGCCTGGCAGCTGTACGTCACCTTCATCGTGTTCGGTCTGTCGTTCGCGGCGATCTCGTTCGTGCCGGGCACGACCCTGATCACCCGGTGGTTCACCCGGCGACGGGCGCTCGCCCTGACGCTGGCGACCACCGGCCTGTCCGTCGGCGGGATCGTCATCACCCCGGCCACCGCTGCGGCCATCGAGCGCACGGACCTCACGGCCGTGGCACCCCTGCTCGCCGGACTGTGGTTCGGCGGGGTGGTGCTCGTCGTGATCTTCGCGATCCGACCCTCGCCGGAGGCGCTGGGTCTGCGCCCCGACGGTGACGCCCCGACCGGTGCGAGCAGCGCGGATCCCGGCGGCGTCAGCGCGGCGACGGCCTACCGGACCTGGACGTTCCGGTGGCTGGTGATCGGCACCACCGCACTCTTGTTCACGCAGGTCGCCGTGCTCGCGCATCTGTATCCCCTGGTGATCGACCGGGGTGACACGGCGCTCGCGTCGTTGGCCGTGTCGGTCGCGGCGGGTGGCTCGATCGTGGGGCGCTTCCTGGGCATCTTCGTCCTGCAACGGCTCGATGCGCTGTGGTTCATCGTGTGGCTCGCCGCCGCGCAGGTCGTGTCGTTGGTGGCGTTGGCGACCGGTGGAGGGCCGGCGGCCGTGCTCGTCGCGACCGCCGCGTTCGGGATGACGGTCGGCAACCTGCTGATCCTGATCCCGCTGGTCATCGTGGAGACCTTCGGGATGCGCGACTACCCGCGCATCTACGCCATGACCCAGTTGGTCGGGGCGTTCGGCATCGCGCTCGGACCGCTGGTGCTCGGCGCCCTGCGCGATGCCCTGGGTAGCTACGTTCCGGGCATCTTCACCGCCGCCGGGGTGTCGCTGATCGCCAGCGTCATCCTCGTCGCGGCCACCCGTGCGCGCGCCGAGGAGGGCTTCGGCCGTCCCGCCACCTAGGAGCCGACATGTTCGCCATCACCGCCACCGCCGCCAACCCCGACGACCCGCTGGCCGGCCTGACGCTCGGGGAACACCCCGAGCCGGCACCGGCCGACGGCTGGGAGGTCGTCGAGGTCCGCGCCGCGTCGTTGAACCATCACGACGTGTGGACCCTGCGGGGGGTCGGGATCGACCCCGACCGCCTCCCGATCGTGCTCGGCTGTGATGCGGCGGGGGTGACCGCCGACGGCCGCGAGGTGGTCGTGCACGGAGTCGTCGCCGATCCCGACGGGATGGACGAGACGCTCACCGGCGGGTTCTCGATCCTGTCGGAGCGCCACGACGGCACGTTCGCGGACCGGGTGGCGGTCCCCGCACGCAATCTGGTGCCCAAGCCCGAGGCCCTGAGCTTCGAAGAGGCCGCCTGTCTACCCACCGCATGGCTGACGGCCTACCGCATGCTGTTCACCCGCGCCGAGCTCGTGCCCGGGCAGCGGGTGCTCATCCAGGGGGCCGGTGGCGGGGTGTCGACGGCGGCGTTGATCCTGGCTCGCGCCGCCGGACTGCACGTGACGGTCACGAGCCGTGACGAGGCCAAGCTCGAACGTGCCGCCGAGCTCGGAGCGCATGTGACGGTCATGTCGGGTGAGCGCCCGCCGAGTCGGGTCGATGCGGTGATCGAGACGGTCGGGGAGGCGACCTGGTCGCACTCGCTGAAGGCCCTGGAGCCCGGCGGTGTGGTCGTGGTCGCCGGCGCGACCTCCGGCTTCAACCCGCCGGCGGATCTGCCGCGCGTGTTCTTCCGCCAGCTGCGGATCGTGGGATCGACCATGGGCACCAAGCACGAACTCGTCCGGCTGGTGCGGATGCTCGAGGCGACCGGTGCGCGGCCACTGGTCGACGAGGTGATCGACATCCACGACGCACCGCGCGCGTTCGAGCGCATGCTCGCCGGGGATCAGTTCGGCAAGCTCGTGCTGCGCGCCTGAACCGGCGGCAAAGTGGCTCCGGGGGCCGGGCTCGAACCGGCGACATTTCGATTAACAGTCGAACGCTCTGCCAACTGAGCTACCCCGGAAAGGGTGGCACGCCGATGACGCGCCGCAAGCGGCCGGGAGTGTAGCAACGACACCCGGTCGCCCCCGACGTCGCCTCCGGCTGTCCGCCACTAGCCTCGGGTTGCGCCCCGACCGCCGTCTGCCGAGGAGTGACCCATGCGCAAGGACCTCGTCATCATCCCCGAGGACAACCCGGGTGAACTGGCCCGCATCGGTGAACTGCTCGGCGCGGCCGGCATCAACATCGAGGCGATCAGTGCCTTCACCGGCAAGGGCCGTGGCATCGTCCACGTGCTCGTCGACCGGGCCGACGAGGCGCTGCAGGTGCTCCAGGAGGCCGGCCTCGAGGTGGCGGCCGCCCGCGAGGTCGTGGTCGTGCCGCTGCCCGACACCCCCGGTGAGCTCGGTGGGGCGACCCGACGACTCGCCGACGCCGAGGTCAACATCGAGCAGGCCTACATCGCGGCCGGCAGCAAACTCGTCGTGGTGTGTGATGACGTCGCCCGGGCCAAGGACGTGCTCGGCATCGCGTGACCGCCGTCGCGGCAGGTCGCGCACCGGCGGGTCTCACACCGGCAGATCGACCTGCTTGAACTCGTGCAGCATGGCCGCCCCGTCGACCAGGTCGACGATCTGCTCGATACGCCGCGTCGCGCCAGCACCGTCGCCGTCGGGGCGGTCGAGCACCCGCACGAACACCGAGCGCTGCGCGGTCATGAACGTCGGGACACCCCACACCTCGCGCGCCACCGCGGCCTCGTGCTGCTCACGGACGGTCTTCAGGGCCGCGCCGTCGTCCACCCGGGCCAACACGGCGTCGGCGTCGACACCCGCGTCACGCAGGACCGCGCCGACGACGTCGCGTCGCTTGATGTCCTGTCCTGCGTCGTGCCGGGCGGCGAACAGCGCCTCGTGGACGTCGAGGAAGTGGGTCGGGAACTCGTCGCGGACGACGACGCCTGCGGCCAGTGCCAGGATCCCGGACGCATCCAGTGGGCTCTCGCGATCCCAGATCGGGGTGTCGCCGGCCTCGACGTGGCCCTGCGCCAGGCTGAACGGCACGAAGTCCACGTCCCAGTCGGCGTCCGCCCGCAGGCCGGTGACCACGTGTTCGTTGGCGTTGCGGGCGAACGGGCACAGGTAGTCGAAGGTCAGCTGGAATCGGCGGGTCACGGTGGAGCTCCTCATCGGGGGGCCGACCGGTGCCGGTCGGCCGAGGGGTGCAACGGACGACGGCCGGCGCATCTTCCCGCCGGCGTTCGCAGCTCGCGCGCCGTGCGGATGCGACCACGCGCGAGCGGTCAGACTCCCAGGCAGCGGGTGAGATCCTCCAGCGCCTCACCACAGGCGGTCTGCACCGCGCGCAGGATCAGCGCCAGCGCGACCAGCGCGCCCCACCCGAGTCCGACGTAGGCGCGCTGCTCCCGCCGCAGACCGGCGATGCGACCGGCGATCACGGCGATCAACGGGAACAACGAGCCGTAGAGGTAGTGCAGCCAGGCCAGGGGCATGCCGGTGACCCGACGCCCGATGAGCAGCAGGATGAGGCCGGTGACCACCTGGACACCGAGCAGATTCTCCGTCCAGTGCTGGGTGGCCATCAGCGCATCCGGGGTCTCGTCCCGACGCAGGGCCCGCAGCACCACCGCCCACACCATGATCACCAGGAACAGCACGATGATGACGGTGCCGAGGTAGCGGTGGAACAGGGTCATCGGATCGATCCTTCGCGGACCACGAGGGTAGAGGGGCGCACGCCGGGGTCGGGACGGTGCCAGCGGCGTGCTGGGGTGCCGATCGCGCGCATCGGGGCCCCGCTGTGGTACCCCGTGCCATGTGCCCGGTCACGGGCCGCGTGGATGGATCCGTCGTCGAGGAGTGGCAGATGCTGGGATCGTTCTCGATCACGCCGTTGGGCGGATCGGACTCCGTCGGTGACATCGTCGCCGGCTGCGTGCGCATCATCCGTGACAGCGGTCTGCCGAACGACACCTCGGCGATGTTCACGACCGTGGAGGGCTCCCCGGCGGAGGTCTTCGACCTGATCCAGCAGTGCATCGCCTATGCGGAGCAGCACGCGCCGCGCGTGTCGGTCGTGGCCAAGTTCGATCATCGCCCCGGCCACGAGGGGGCGCTCGCGGCGAAGGTGGATCGCGTCGAACGGGCGCTGGCGTCCGGCACCGACCCGCACGACTGATCGTCACCGGTCACCGGTCACCGGTCGACGGCACGGCTCACCGCCGGGGTGGCTCCGGGACGTGCGGCGCGGGGTTGCCCTCGCGCCGGGAGGTCACCCAGGCGCCGATCAGGACCAGTCCGGTACCGATCAGCGCGATGGGCGCGACGACCTCACCGAGCGCGAGTCCCGCCAGGATCGCGACCACCGGTACGACGTAGATGGCCACCGACCCGCGCGGCCCGCCGACCCGACCGACCAGGGTCGCCATGAGCACGAATGCCAGACCGGTTCCGAGCACCCCCAACGGGATCATCGCCAGCGCCGGTCCCCACGCGAAGGTGGAGCCCGGGATCGCGGCCACACCGAAGGGGACGATGATCACCAGAGCGGCCAGCTGCGCGCGCAGCAGCACGGCGAGCGCGCCGTAGCGTTGCTGCAGCGGTACGGCGATGTTGGCGGCCAGCCCGTAGAGCACGATGGCGCTGAAGACGAGGCCGGTGCCGAGCGCCGTCAGCGCCGTCCCCGAGGCGGCGATGTCACCGATCGGGATCTCCGGCAACGCGATCGCCACGATGCCGACGAACCCGATGCCGAGGCCGATGAGCTGGGTGCGGCCGGGCAGTCGACGGAGCAGGACGACCGACCAGGCGGCGGTCGTCAGTGGCATGGCCCCGTTGACCATCCCGGCGACCGACGAGTCGACCCACTGCTGTGCCACCGGGAACAACAGCAGTGGGATGCCCATCCACACGACGCCGAGCAGCGCCACCCGCGGGAGGTCCTCGCGGTCGATGGTCGTCCGTCGGGCCCGGGGCACCAGCGCCAGTGCCGCCGCCCCCAGCCCGACCCGGGCGAGGGTGACCAGACCCGGTTCGAAGCTGCGCAGTCCGATCTCCATCAGGGCGAACGACGTCCCCCAGATGATCGCGACCGCGGCGAGCAGTCCCCACTCGGCGGCCCCGAACGCCTCCAGGTTCGTCCCGGAACCGGTCGTCGGCAGCCGTCCCCCGCGCATGCCCGGTGTGGCTCCACCCGGTTCGTTCGACGTGGCCACGAGCGCTCCAGGAACGACACCGACACCCGGCCGGTCGGTCTGCCGGACGATACGTCCATCCTACCGACCCGGAGGTGGTGCCCCGCACCGTCGCCGGGCGCGTGGCGCCGTGGCTGCGCCGACTCGACGTCGGGGAGGACGTTGGCTACAACTCGTGGCGCCCGAGCGGTGAGGAGCTGACCAGACGTGCGCGTTCGAACCCTGCTGACCTGGTCCACCGGTGCCGCCATGGGGGCCGGTGCGATGTACCTGCTCGATCCGGAGCACGGTCCCGGCCGGCGTCGCGAGGCGCGCCGGCATGCCGCCCGCCAGGCCCGTGACGGCATGGTCCGCGTTGCGCTCGATGCGCGTCGTCGGGGCGAGGAGGTCGCGCTGGCGGCCGTGGCCGGCTACCAGGAGTCGCGTGGCGGGGCCGGGCACACGTCCTGAGCGCGGCCCGGCCGCCTCGGATCGTCGCCGACACCCCCTCGGATCGTCGCCGGCCAGCCATCACGCCGGGCGACGGGTGGGCCGGTTGGGTCGGTCGGGCTGCCACCCCCTACGGTGCGGGCCACCGGCGATGTGGGAGCATGGACGTGAACCTCGGGATGAGCGAGCAAGCGCAGGAACTGCACGACCGGCTGTGGACCTTCGTGCACGAACGGGTGATCCCCAACGAGGGCACCTACCACGAGCAGGTGGCCGCCTCGGGCGACCGGCACCACCGCCCCGCGATCCTCGAGGAACTCAAGGCCGAGGCGCGCAGCCAGGGCCTGTGGAACCTGTTCCTGCCCGACGCGGAGCACGGGGCCGGTCTGAGCAACCTCGACTACGCCCATCTCGCGGAGATCACGGGCCGTTCGGTCCTCATCGCGCCCGAGGCGATCAACTGCTCCGCCCCGGACACCGGCAACATGGAAGTGCTGCACATGTTCGGCACGCCGGACCAGCAGGACGAGTGGTTGCGTCCGCTGCTCGAGGCGGAGATCCGCAGCTCGTTCTTCATGACCGAGCCGGACGTGGCGTCGTCGGACGCCCGCA
>CAYTLZ010000134.1:0-10037 GCA_964438785.1 uncultured Actinomycetota bacterium
GACCCCGGTGCCGACGGGGACATCGAGGCAGCCGGTCGCGCAACCGCCCAGCAGGATCTGTGGCACTACACCGTCGCGCGCATGGTCGACGCGTGTGTCACGGCCGGCATCGCCCCCTACTACGGGCCGTTCGGTGACATCAAGGACACCGTCGCCTGTGAGGACCAGTTCCGCAACGCCTACCTGCTCGGCTGTGTCGGCACCTGGACGCTGCACCCGGTCCAGATCGACATCGCCAAGCGGGTCTTCTCCCCCGAGCCCGCCGAGGTGGCCTGGGCGAAACGGGTCGTCGAGGAGATGGGGGACGGCTCCGGTGCGGTCATGATCGACGGGAAGATGCAGGACGACGCGACCTACAAGCAGTGCCAGGTCGTGCTGGAACTCGCCCGCGCGCTCGCCGAGCGCGACGCCGACCTCGCGGAGGCCTACGCACTGTGAGCACCCCCGACGACCTCCGTGTGAGTACCCCCGACGACCTCCGCCCGCGCCGCAGCGTGCTGTACATGCCGGGTGCCAACGAACGGGCGCTCGAGAAGGCCGCCTCGCTGCCGGCCGACTGCCTGATCCTCGACCTCGAGGACGCCGTGGCCCCCGACGCCAAGCCCGACGCCCGGGCCGCCGTGTGCGCGGCCGTCGCCGAGGGCCGCTACGGCCCCCGGGAGGTCGCGATCCGCGTCAACGGCCTCGACACGGCCTGGTTCGCCGACGACGTCGCGGCGGCCGCCGAGGCCGGGCCCGACGTCGTACTCGTGCCCAAGGTGTCGTCGGTCGCGGACGTCACCGCGATCGAGACGGCGCTCCAGCGCGCCGGAGCACCCGACACGACCACGATCTGGGCCATGCTGGAGACCCCGCAGGCCATCCTGCGCGCCGAGGCGATCACGGCGGCCTCCGAGCGGCTCACCGGGTTCGTGATGGGCACCAACGACCTCGCCAAGGAACTGGGAGCCACCCACGTCCCGGGGCGCGCTCCGCTGTTGACGAGCCTGTCGTGGTGCGTGCTGGCCGCGAAAGCGGCCGGCAAGGTCGTGCTCGACGCGGTGTTCAACGACCTCGACGACGCCGACGGCTTCGAGCAGGAGTGCCGCCAGGGCCGCGCATTCGGCTTCGACGGCAAGACCCTGATCCACCCGAAACAGCTGGAGCCGTGCAACCGGATCTTCGCGCCGTCGACGGACGAGGTCGCCGATGCCCGTGCCGTGATCGAGGCCTTCGAGGCCGCCCAGCACAAGGGCGGAACCGGCGCGCAGGGCGTGGTCACCGTCAACGGACGGATGATCGAGCAGTTGCACGTCGATCAGGCCCGGCAGGTGCTCGCGGTCACCGCCGCGATCGAGGCACGCGCGGACTGACCCTCATCCGGCCGCGACCGGTGGTCCCAGGTCATCGACGGCATCCAGCACCCGGCCGTCGTCGCTGATGGCCACCAGCTCCTCGACGAACGCGTCCGCGTCGATCACGGCGACGTGGACGCGCCGCCAGGCGACACGGTGCACGGAGGCCTCGCCGACGCCGCGTACGTCCGAGGTCACCCGGACCGAGTCGGTTCCGGCGGGTGTCGGCCCCACCACGACGGTGACGCCCAGCCCCGTCGCCGCGGGCGGTGCCGCCCACACCTGGGTCGCATCCAGCCTCGCGGCCCGTGCGAAGCCCGCGGCGCGCTGCTCGGAGCCGTCATCGGCGGTCAGCCGGATCGTGGGGCTCACGAGCCCCGGGGTGACGGTCACCCGCCAGGTCTGCTCGCCAGCACCGCCGGCAGCCACCGTCCGCGGAACGTAGGCCGTGGCCAACAGGGCGATCGCGACGACGACCACCATGCCGGCGACCGTCCACGCCGAGCGTGGGATGCGCCCGGCGGCAGCCCCCTCCCCGTCCGGCACCGACCCGGTGACCGCGTCGCTGCTGTCCCGTGCGTGCTGCTCGGTCACCTGGTTTTCCCCCGGATGCGCTGGTCGTGACCCTACCCAGCGGCGGCCGCGATCAGGCGCGCTCGTCCCGGCCAGCCGGCCGGCGGCCCCAGCCCTGCCGCAACGACTCGAGGAACGCGCGCACCTCGTCGGGAGGCGGGGCACCGCCGCCGAGCCGGGCGGGAACCCACCAGGCATCCCTCGGGGCACCGTCCGGGTAGGTGGACTGCACATGGTGCAGCAGACGTTCGATGCGCAGGCGGAGCTCCACCAGGACCTCGCCGAGATCGTCGTCGGGCTGCGGATACATGGGCTCGCCGTAGTGGATCGTCACGGGCAGCCGCCACCGGAACCGGGGACGGCGGCCGACGGTCGCGCACCGGTGGGTGCCCCACGAGACCGCCGGGATCAGGGGCACCCCGGCCGCTGCGGCCATGCGCGCCGCGCCGCGCTTGAACGGCAGCAGCTCGAATGCCGGCGAGATCGTCTGTTCCGGGAGCACCAGGACGAGCTCACCGCGCTGCAACGCCTCGACCGCGCTCGCCAGGGCCCGGCCGCCGGCCCCCCGGTGGACCGGGATGTGCTCGGCCCGACGCATGAACCACCCGAAGACCGGGACCCGGAACAGCGACTCCTTGGCCAGGATCCGCACCGGTCGGCCCTGCTCGAGGTAGGCATGGCGGCCGGTCGTGAAGAAGTCGACGAACGAGGTGTGGTTGGCCGCGATGACGGCCCCGCCCACCTCCGGCAGGTGATGGGCGTCGCGCACGTCGAATCGCCAGCGCTGCAGACGCATCAGCAGGAAGGCGATGCCGGCTGCGAAGCGGTAGACGACGCTGGCCGCGGGGTTGCAACGATTGACGGGACGGGGCACGGCCGGGACCTTGCGGCTCGGGCGGGCGCATCAGCGCCCGCGGGATCGATGGTCGTGGTCGGACCGACCGCGCGGGGACGTGGTCGGTTCGTCGACACCACCGTGACGGTCGGGTGCGACGGCGTGGTCGGCGTCCGTTGGGCGGTCGGACGCCGCGACGTGGTCGGATGCCGCGGCGTGGTCGGACGCCGCGCAGCCGCCGGGTGCGGCGAGCGGATGCTGCGGTGGCGGGGCTCCACCACCGAGCCGGGCGGGCACCCACCACGCACCGGCCGGGGCACCGTCCGGGTAGTCGGCCTGCACCTCGTGGAGCAGCTCCTGCATGGCCGCACGCACCCGGGCCGTGGCCGCGGCGACGTCGTCGTCGGGACCGACGTGGATCGGCGGCCCGAACCGCACGGACACGGGCAGTCCGAAGGCGCGCCGCAACGAGAAACCGTGCCCGTAGGTCACCATCCGATGGCTGCCCCAGCTGACGCTGGGCACGATCGGCACCCCGGCCTGTTGGGCCATGCGCACGGCCCCCGAACGGAACGGCAGCAGCTCGAACGACGGGGAGATCGTGCCCTCCGGTGCGACCACGACCAGGTCACCGGCATCGAGCGCCTCGACCGCGGCGGCGAACGGGCCGCTGCGATCGGCGTCGCGCGACCGGTCGACGGGGACGGCGTCGACCGCGCGCACGATCCACCGGGTCGTCACCGACCGCCACAGTTCGCGTTTGGCGAGGATGCGGGCCGTACGGCCGAGCGACCGGTAGATCGGCCAGATGGTCGTGACGAAGTCGGCGTGACCGGTGTGGTTCCAGGTCACCACCGCGCCGCCGGTGCGCGGGACGTGGCGCAACCCGGTGGTCGTGATCCGCCACCGGGCGGCGCGGACCAGCAGGATCGCGATCCGGGCGATGAGCCGGAAACCCCACGGGGGGCGCGGTGTCGCCGACGACTCTGTCACGCCCCGCCACCTCACCGTCCGCCACTCCGCCGTCGGCCGCCCTGCAGTCCGCCGCCCAACCGTCCGTACCGCCCGACGTTCAGCTCTCGAGCAGTTCGTCGATGGCGTCCAACAGCCGGTCGACGTTGGCGTGCGTGGCACCCTCGCCCATCAGGCCGACACGCCACGCACGACCCTTGAAGTCACCGAGCCCGCCGCCAACCTCGATGCCGTGGTCATCGAGCAGGCGGGTGCGCAGCTTGCCCTCGTCGACGGCGTCGGGCCAGGCGAACGACGTCAGCTGCGGCAGCCGGTGGCCCTCCTGGGCGAGCAGGGTGGCGTCACGGTCCTGGATGTGCTCCTGGAACAGGCCACCCACCTCCGCATGACGGGCCCAACGCGACTCGAGTCCCTCCTCGAGCACCTTGCGCAACCCCTCGTGCAGCCCGACGATGGCGCTGATCGGGGCGGTGTGGTGGTAGGCGCGTTCGGCGCCCCAGTAGCGGCGCACGGCGTCGACGTCGAGGTACCAGGAGCGCACGGTGGTGGACCGGGCCTCGATGGCGGCCTCGGCCTTCGCACTGAACGAGATCGGAGCCAGACCCGGCGGGACCGACAGACACTTCTGGGTCCCGGAGTAGACGACGTCGACGTGCCAGGCGTCGACCTCGAGTGGCACACCGCCGAGGCCGGTGACCGTGTCGACCAGGAACAGCGCGTCCGTCGCGGCGACGAGGTGGCCGATGTCCTCGAGCGGCTGGTGGACCCCGGTGGAGGTCTCCGCGTGGACGATGGCGACCATCTTGGCGTTCGGGTGGGCCTTCAACGCGGACGCGACGCGCTCGGCGGGGATCACGCGCCCCCAGGGCTCCTCGAGCGCGACCACATCGGCACCGGCGCGTCGGGCCGTGTCCGCGATGCGGCCACCGAAGACCCCGTTGATGCCGACGATGACCGTGTCACCGGGCTCCACGGTGTTGACGACCGCGGTCTCCATGCCCGCACTGCCGGTCCCCGACACCGCATAGGTGAGCGGGTTGTCGGTGCGGAACACGTGCCGGAGCATCGCGGCCATCTCGTCGGCGACCCCCAGGAACCACGGGTCGAGGTGACCGATCATCGAACGGGCCTGGGCCGCGAGCACGTCCGGATGGACCGGCGAAGGACCCGGTCCGAGCAGCAGACGCTCCGGTGGGCTGGCGACGGCGACGGCTTCCACGAATGACTCCTCCACGACGACGGTCGACGGACCCCGACCGCACGCACCCTGCGTACCCGGTCGACCCCACCGTCGTGAACGCTACCCCGTGCGCCCGCCACCCGGCTGCGGCGTCGGCGCGGAGCCGGACATCGGCACCTCGCCACCGGCGTGCCGGGACCGCCGACGCCGTCCGAGCGCCGACCACGTCATGAGTGTCGCGACGATCATGGCGAAACCGAAGCCGAAGTCCTCGATCGGCGAGTCGAAGAAGACCCGGATGCCGCTGAAGTGCTCCTCGCCGTAGCGCACGATCGGGGCGTCGAGCCGCGTCAGCCACCCGTCGACGGGGATCTGGAAGGCGAACATGATCGCCAGCGACAGCCAGAAGGCCAGGGTGGCGAGCACGCGGGTGCGGACGACCACGAGATCGAGCACGACGACCACGACGATGGCCACGAGGGTGAGCAGCGTGTACTCGCCCATCACGGGCCCGCCCGTCCCTGCGTCGTCGCATCGGGCTCGAGGTCCCCGGTCGCCGCCAGCTCACGGGCGAGCCGGCCCTCGGGGCGCAGCCGCGCCCCGAGCCGCAGGACGGCCTGATGGGTCAGCAGCGCACAGATGGGGATGACCACGAAGAACAGCAATTCCTCGAGCGGCATGCCCGCGAACAGCACGATGCCGAGCGTCAGGTCGGGCGCGAAGTCCCAGTGGCCCCGGGCGATGCCGACGAGATCCCAGAGCACGAACGGGGTCATGGCGATCAGCAGGGTGACCACGAGCCGGCGTGGTCGACGGTAGACGCGCGCGCCCAGCACCAGTTCCAACGGCAGCGTGATCACCAGACAGGCGATCAGCACGGCGAGGTAGGACCAGGCACCCATGCTCAGGCTCCGTCGACCGGACGGGGCACCACGACGCCGGTCCCGGCGGGTGCCGGGCGCACCATCTCGAAGGCGACGACGGCGAGTTTCAACGGGGTCGCGACCCGCGCCCGGGCACGGAACACGTCATGGTCGGCCTGCTCGATGCGGTCCAGGATGCGGCTGTAGAGCACCCGGGCGGCACGCATGACCCGTGCGGACCGCGGCGGCAGCAAGGCGATCCCGGCGTCGGCCTCGAGGTAGAGGCGGCGGATGGTGGCGATCTGATGGCGGCTGAACGCCTTCCAGGCGTCATCCGCCACCCGTCGACGCGGGTCGGCACCGAACCGCTCGAGCTCGTCGAGCGGGAGGTAGATCCGGCCCCGGTCCAGGTCCTCGTCGACGTCGCGCAGGAAGTTGGTCAACTGGAAGGCGATACCGAGCGCCCGGGCTCCGGGTCGCGCCGCGTCGGCGTCCGGCGGCTGCAGGATCGGCAGCATGAGCTCGCCGATGACCGCGGCCGAACCGTCGGTGTAGCGCGCGAGGTCGGCGGCGGTCGGATACCGGGTGACCGACAGGTCCATCCGCATCGACCGGAAGAACCGCATGAGCAGCTCCGGGTCGATGCCCTTGACCCGCAGCGTGTGGATCGTCGCCGCCAGGATCGGGTGATCGCTGCGCCCCGCGTCGACGCCGGCGACGAACTCGTCACGCAGGGCGTCGAGCACCTCGGCCCGCTGCTGCACGTCACCGGCATCGGGTGCGTCCACGATCTCGTCGGCGTACCGGCACAGCCCGTAGAGCGCATGCACGTGCGGCTGATCGACCCGGGGCAACGCGCGCGTGGCCCAGTAGTAGGTCGTGCCGTGTTCACGGTGCAGGGCGTGGCAGCGGTCGTAGCTGGCCTGCAGGGTCGTGGTCATCGACCCGACCGGGGCGAGTTCCGCTTCAGCCGACATGGGTCATCTCCCGCCGCCGTGGTCCGAGCTGTCCGAGGGTGTGTTCCGCCGCCAGCCGCCCGGAGATGAGCACCATCGGCACGCCCACGCCCGGTCGGGTCCCGCTGCCGACGAAGACCACACCGGGCAGGCGCCGGTCGGTCAGCGCCGGACGCAGCGGTCCGGTCTGCGTGAACCGGTGGTCCAACGAGAAGGGGGTGCCGGCCGCGAGCCCGGCCCGTTCCCAGGTCACCGGCGAGGTGGTGTGCAGCACCTCGGGTTCCCCGTCGAGGTGGCCGACCGCCGACACCCATGCCAGCATCCGCCCGGTCAGCTCCGGCTCGAGGGTCGACCAGTCGAGCCCGGCGCGCAGGTTGGGGACGGGCTCGAGCACGTGCAGCACGTCGCGCCCGCCGGGGGCGAGCCGGGGATCGGTGACACTCGGCGTGGTGACGAAGCGTGACGGGTCCGACTGGGGCCGTCCACGGTCGATCAGTTCGGTGAAGGTGTCGGCCCAGGCGTCACCGAAGTGGATGGTGTGGTGGGCGGGGTCCTCGCCGGTGGGCCGCCGGCCGCCGATCAGCCACAGCATGCACGACGGCGAGTAGTGCCCGGAACGCACCCGCCGGGGCGTGGCCACGTCGAGAAGCTGCTCGTAGACGCTCGGCAGATCGGGGTTGGCGATGACGACGTCGGCCTCGAAGGTCCCCGCGTCGGTGTGCACCCGCGCCGGCGTGCCGCTGCCCGCGGGCTCGATGTGCTCCACCTCGACGCCCGTGCGCAGCTCCGCACCGGCGTCCTGGGCGGCGCGGGCGAGTCCGGCGGCGAGTTCGTGGATCCCGCCGCGGGGGAAGAACACGCCCTGCACCGTGTCGAGGTAGGTGATGACCGAGTACATCGCCAGCGCCTTCAGTGGCGACATCCCGGCGTACATGGCCTGGAAGGCGAACAGGCGCTGCAGGCGCGGGTCGTCGAAGTACCGGTCGACGGCGGGCTGCAGTCGGCCGAAGCCGCCGGCACCGGCGAGCCGGGCGAGCGCCGCGGGTTGACGCAGCAGACTGGCCAGGGACGTGAAGTCGCGATCGATGAAGTCCGCGAACTCCAGCTCGAAGAGTCGTTCGAGCCACGCCACGAAGTCGTCGAAGCCCTGCACGGCCCCGGCACCGGCGAAGTCGCGGATCTCGTCGCGCATCGCCTCGCGTCCGGCGCGGACGTGCAACTGGGAACCGTCGGCGAAGCGGGCCCGGTAGGCCGGATCGAGCTGGACGAGATCCACGTGGTCGGCCAGTCGGGTGCCCGCGGCGGCGAAGGTGGCCTCCATGACCGGCAGCATCGTCAGCACCGCCGGACCGGTGTCGAACCGGTAGCCGTCGACGTCGAGCACACCGGCACGGCCACCCGGACGCTCGTCGCGTTCCAGCAGGGTGACCGCCACGCCCTGGCCGGCCAGGTGGCAGGCGGCCGACAGGCCGCCGAGCCCGGCACCCACGATCACGACCCGGCGGCTCATACGGCCACCGCCCGATGGCGACGATCCAGCCACGACACCAACGCCACGTGCGGCATCGTGAGTGCCACCAGCAACCCGAGGTGGGCGGCGACCAGGCCCTGGGCCCCGCCGGCCCCCCACCACAGGGCACCGAGTACCAGCAGGCTCACCAGGGTCGGACCGGCCGACGCCCACGCGAACCGGCCGAGCGGTCGCGCGATCCGCCCGGCGGCCACGTCGTCGTGGTTGGCGGGATCGAGGAGCAGCAGCCGGGCGATGTGCCGGGTGGCGTGCCACGCCCCGAAGTAGGCCGCGAAGGCCACGAGCGGCGGTGCGAGCGCGAACGTGACCGTCAATACCAGTAGATCGAGCACGACGCGACCACGCCCGGCGCGGCGGGCCAGCCCGGCGGTCACCACCACGGCCACGAGGGTCACCGCCAGCGCCGCCAGCCGGACGTCGGTGGTGGTGAGCACCGCCAGTCGTGGAGCCAGGCCCGCGAGGACCGGTGCGGCCGCGTCGGCGTGCAGCGCGATCGGGAACACGATCGGTGGGGCCCCGTAGGCGATGACGGCCACCGGCCGCGCCCACCGGGGCAGTACGTCACCCAGACCACGGAATTCGACGTCACCGGCACCGAAGTGGGCGATCGAGACGACCAGGAACACCCCGGCGGCGAGCACCGGCACGAGTTGCAGCAGCCCGAAAGCCGCCGCGGCGAACAGGACGTAGGCCACCAGGATCGCGGCGAAGACGCGCCGTGGCAGCCGCCGCCCGAGGGTCCACTCCGGCACCAGGTGATCGACCGCGCCGTGCGGGAGCCCGACCAGCAGGCCGACGGCGAGCACGACCCACGCCGTCGGGCCGTCCAGCACACCGGGCACCAGCGCCAGACCCGCGACCCCGGCCAGAGCCACGGTCGACACGCCAGCGGCGACCCGCTCGGGGTGTCGCGGGCGGCGCGGTGTCGGTGCGGCAGCCGCCGACGGTCGCGCGAGCGGGGCCGCCGCACGCGCCGACGGGCTTCGGCGGACATGCACGCTCGACATGGTGGGCCCTCGGCTCGACGGACACCTGACGGGCCGGGTCGAGGTGTCCGATGCCGGATCGGATCCCCGGCCTCGGCAACCGGGTGTGGACGAACTTCGGTGGCCGCGCCCCGCGTGGACGGGATCGTCGCACCCGGCGGACACGGTGTCGCGCGGCCGCCGGGAGGTGACGCCGTGCGGCTAGACGACCCGCTGCATCCGCAGCTTCGAGCCGTCGGTGATCGACCGGGTCCCCCGCGACAGCGCGATCGTGCCGGAGCGCACCAGCTCGCGGATGCCGTAGGGCTCGAGCAGGTCGACCATCGCCTGCAGCTTGCCGGGGTTGCCGGACGCCTCGATGATGATGGCGTCGTGGTCCACGTCGACGATCTTGGCGCGGAACACCTCGGCGATCTCGATGATCTGCGAGCGGGTGACCGGGTCGGCGTTCACCTTGACCAGCTGCATCTCCCGCTCGATCGCCTGGTCCTCCTCCAGCTCCACGATCTTGAGCACGTTCACCAGCTTGTTGAGCTGCTTGATGATCTGCTCGAGCTGCACGGCCTCGGTACCGACCACCAGGGTGAGGCGGGAGACCCGCTCGTCCTCGGTGGGGCCCACGGCCAGGGAGTGGATGTTGTAGCCACGCCGGGCGAACATCCCGGCGATGCGGGTGAGCACGCCGGGCTTGTTCTCGACGAGCACGGACAGGGTGTGACGGTGGTTCATGACCGTTCCTCTCAGGCCTGCTGGTCGGCGAGGCGGGCGTACCACTCCTCGGCCGTCTCGATCAGCTCGTCGTTGCTG
>CAYTLZ010000135.1:0-9983 GCA_964438785.1 uncultured Actinomycetota bacterium
ACGTCGCCAGCGTCCACGGTGACCGCGGCCTGGTTGACGGCGCGGTCCCCGGCGAGCCCGTCCCGGCTCCCACCGCGCCGGACCTCGGCACCCCGGCCCCACCGGCGGCCGACACCGACGACTCGACCGGCGAGCTCACCCCCGACGCCTTCACCACCGCCGAGGACCACGACGGCTTTCCGTTCCGCACCAGCGTGCGCACCACCGGCAAGATCACCCCGGAGGTGCTGATCCGCGGTCGCGGTTGGGGCCACGGGGTGGGGCTCAGCCAGTACGGCGCGTTCGCGCAGGCACTCGAGGGCCGTACGGCAACGGAGATCCTGACCCACTACTACCCGGGCACGCAGGTCACCACCGACACCCGCGCGACCGACAACCGCATCCGCGCCGGCATGCAGATCAACCAGCGTGCGAGCAACATCCGCGCGATGGACGCCGACGTCGGCTGGCGGATCTGCACCCCGTCGTCGACACCGGCGGGCAACGGCCGCGTCCCGCACGCCAACTGCCTCGACTGGCGCACCCAGCCGGCCGGCGCGCAGTACCGGGTGCTGCCGCTGCCGGCGCAGGGCGTGATCACCACGACCGGCACGCAGACCACCCGCGCCGGCGAGCTTGTCACCATCGACACCGACGACGAGGTCGTCGGCGACGGCTCCGGCCCGTCGGGCGACAGCGACCCGACCACCGACGGCACGACCACCCGCATCCCCGCCCCACGCGGCGGCATCCTCATCGAACGCAACACCGGCGGCAGCTGGCAGCCGTTCGCCGCCTACCGCACCCCGACCACCGGGACGCTCGCCGCCAACCAGCTGCCCGTCGCCCGCGCCAACCACGGCAGCAACCGCATCGAGGCACAGAGTGCCACCTCGCTCGAGCGGGTCTACCGCTACGGCTGGCGCGACTACCACCTGACCGGCACCCCGGACGCACCGGACACCCACCGGCTCGCCGTCGTCCAGGACGTGCAGACCATCGAGCAGTACCTGCGCGGGCTGGCCGAGGTCCCCAACTCCTGGCCGTCCGCCAGCCTGCAGGCCCAGGCCGTCGCCGGGCGCACCTTCGCGCTGCGCGGCTCACGTGGCGGCGGGTGCTTCTGCGACAAGCTGTCCACCCCGGCCGATCAGGTCTTCATCGGCGAGTCCAAGGTGCTGGCCGATCAGGGCCAACGGTGGGCCGATGCCGTCACCGCCACCGCCAATCGGGTGCTCACCTTCGACGGCCGACTCGCAGAGACCTTCTACTCCTCCTCGCACGGCGGCCGCACGGAGAACGTCGAGGACTCGTGGGCGTACGGCACCACGCGCATCGACTACCTGCGCAGCCAGGACGACCCGTGGTCGTTGATGGCCGAGGTCAACGGCGTCACGATCCCCAACAGCCGCCGCAACTGGGTCGCCGGGGCCGACAACCGGGTCATGGCCACGTTCCTGTCCGCCGGGCAGCCGGACCCGATCGTGCGGGTCGAGCGCATCGAGGTCGTCAACCGCACCGACGGCGGCACCCCGCGCGAACTGCGGGTCACCGGCGCGACCAACAGCGACGAGCGCATCAGCTTCAACACCCGGCTCGAGTCGCAGTACGCCAAGGGCATCGCCGGCGGGGCGATGCGCCGCTCGCTGCCGTTGACCTCCGGCGGCGAGGCCGCCAACGGCCGCATCTCGAGCTCGCAGATCACCCGGTTCGGCTTCGGCCCGTTCACCGACGACGACGCGTCCACCCACGAGTACGCGATCAGCTGGGCCGCCGCCGCCGGGATCGTGCAGGGTGTGAGCGAGACGCGCTTCGAGCCCGGCCAGCCCGTCACCCGCGCGCAGATGGCGACGTTCTTGAACAACACCTTCGCGTTGCCCTCCGCGCCGACGGATACGGCGAGCTTCCCCGACGTCCCGGTCGGCTCGACCCACCACGCGGCGATCGAGGCGATCCGCGCCGCCGGCATCACCACCGGCTACGACGACGGCACCTATCGTCCGGGTGACCCGGTGACCCGCGCGGAGATGGCGGCGTTCCTCAGCCGGGCCCTGGCGCTGGAGACCGACGACATCGACACCTTCACGGACGTGCGCAGCGCCTCGGTGCATGCACGGGCGATCGAGGCGGTCGCCGCGTCGGGCATCACCCGGGGCTGCACGGCGACGACCTTCTGCCCGCAGAACCCGGTCAACCGGGGCCAGCTCGCCTCGTTCATGGAGCGGGCGGTGAACGGGTGACCGACCGCACGGCCGGGCCCGCGGCCGGGGCCCGCCTGCCGCATCAGGCAGTGACAACATCGAGGTGGCGCACCACGACGCTCGGCGCGGCCGTCCTCGCCCTCACCCTGACCCTGGTGCCCGCCGGTGCGGTCGTCGCCGACGAGCCGGGTGCCACGCCGTCGGCCCCGGTCGAGCAGCCCACCATGCGGACCGCCGCCGTCTCCGACGCGGCCCGCGACAGCCGCCTGGTGGTGCTGTGGGAGGACCATGCCGACGAGGCCACCCGCGCCGCGGTGCTCGACGACATCGGTGAGCGGGGCAGCCGTGTCGGTCGACTCGACACGGTCACCATCGACGACGCCCGCCCGGACGAGCTCGCGGCCATCGCCCGACAGCTGAGCGCCCGCGACGACGTCGCGGCGGCCGAACCGGACCGGGTCATTCACCTCGCGCAGAGCCACGGCGACGGCCAGGACGGCGATCCGGACGACACGGGGCAGGCCCGCATCGAACCGCCCACCCGCGCCGAGCGGCCCGACGATCCGCTCTATCCGGAGCAGTGGGGCCTGGAGAACGTCGGCCAGCTGCTGCTGAGCGACGGGTCCCGGTCCACCGCCGGGGTGGACGTCCGCGCGCGCGAGGCCTGGGCCATCACCGAGGGCAATCCGTCGGTGACGGTCGCCGTCATCGACTCCGGCATCGACGTCACCCACCGGGACCTGACCGACGCGATCTGGACCAACCCGGGTGAGGTCGCCGACGGTCGCGACAGCGACGGCAACGGGTTCGTCGACGACGTCAACGGCTTCGACTTCGTCACCGGCCGACCGATCGTCGTCGCCGAGCCGAGCGGGGTCGTGCGCGAATCCCACGGCACCCAGGTCGCCGGGGTGCTCGCCGCCCGCAGCCGCAACGCGACCGGCATCGCGGGCATCGCCCCGCAGGTCAGCGTCATGCCGGTGCGCGCCTTCCAGCAGGTCACCGACGACGGGGCTGGTTCCAGCGACCTGCACACCATCGTGGCCGCCATCAACTATGCGGTCGACAACGGTGCTGACGTCATCAACGCGTCGTGGGAGTCGCCGGCGGTGTCGTCGGTGCTGGAGCGCGCGGTGGCCGACGCCGGAATCCCCGTCGTCGCCGCCTCGGGGAACCGCGGTTTGAACCTGGCCGTGGTCGGCACGGCGGTCCCGGCCAGCTACCTGCTGCCCAACCTGGTCGCCGTCACCGCGATCGGACCGCGTGGAGGGCTGCCGTCCTTCGCGAACGTCGGGGCCAACACGATCGACCTCGGCGCGCCGGGGGTCGGCATCGTCACGACCACCGTCGACGACCGCTTCCGCACCCTGGCCGACGGCGGTGCGCAGGGCACGTCGTTCGCCGCCCCGTTCGTCGCGGGCGCGCTCGCCCTCGGGTTGTCGGTCGAGCCGACCCGGTCGACGGGCGAGCTCATCGACACACTGCTGCGCACCACCACCGCCCGGTCATCACTGGCGACCACGACCACCTCGGGCGGCAGCCTCGACGTCGGGGCGTTTCTGGCCGGACTGGCCCAACCGGTCTGCGGGCGGGCCGATCTGCCGCTCGCCGGCTTCAGCGACGTGAACCCCACCAGCACCCACGCCCGGTCCATCGACTGCATCGCGGACGCCGCGGTGACCGGCGGCTTCACCGACGGCACCTACCGGCCGGGGGCCACGGTCACCCGCGGGCAGATGGCCAGCTTCCTCGCCGGCATCGTGGATGCCGCCGGGCAGCTCCCCTCCGACGCGCCCGACGCGTTCACCGATGATGACGGCAGCGTGCACGAGGAGAACATCAACGCCCTGGCGGTGCTCGGCATCATCACCGGTGACGGCGACGACCGGGTCCGTCCGGCTGACGAGGTCACCCGTGGCCAGCTCGCCTCGCTGCTGGTGCGCACGCATGCCGTGCTGGAGGACCGCGACCGGACCCCGACCCGCGCGTGGTTCCCCGACGCGGCTGATTCGGTCCACCGCGACACCATCAGCATCGCGCGCGACCTCGGTCTGGTCCGTGGCCGCGACCGGGTGTTCTACGACGTCGTGTCGGCGACCCGCCGGGACCAGATGGCTAGCACGCTAGCCCGGATGCTCGATTCGCTGGCCCGCGAGGACGTGGCGCTGACGGTCGGCTGACGCTCCCGGCGTACCTGCCAAACGGTAGGGCAGAGAGCTGCCAAACGGTAGGGCAGAGAGCTGCCGAACGGTAGCGTTGCGACCGGCCGGCAACGTCGCTGCATGCGATGCCTCGTGGACGCCACGCAGGCCGCGGCGAGGTGGCGGGCGGGTCGCTGACGTGGCCGTTCACGCGGGTCCGGCATCGTCGTCCGCGTCGTCTGCGTCGTCCGCGTGCGTCGCGTGACGGGGACGTGGTCGCACATCAGGATCGTCGGACCACAAGCCGCGTCGATCGATGAGCGCGTCCGCCAGCACCTCGACGGGATCCGGGCCATCCGGGTCGGCCGGGCCGCTCGGGTCGGCCGGTTCCGGCTCCAGGGGGAGTTGGCCGTCGACGCCCGCCGCCTCCACGGCCTGCGCGGCCTTCGCCAGCGCTTGGACGCGCACGGCCCGCTGCAACCCGGTGCGGGGGACGAGCGCGTAGACGAGGTCGCAGTCGAGCCCATGCGCCGCCCGCTCCAGGCCGGCCAGGCTGAGGGTCCCGTCGAGCTCGCCGCGCTCGATCTGCGAGACGCGCGACTGCGACACGCCGATGCGGTTCCCGAGCTCCGCGCCGCTCATGCCGAGCGCCGTCCGGATGGTGCGGATCCAACCGTCCCGCGGGCGGCGTCCGACCCAGGGACGCAGGCGCTCGAGCCGGGCATCGAGCCGTCGTCGGCGCTCACTGGGCACCTTCTGCATGGTGTTGCGCAGGGGCCGGACCTCCGGATGAGTCGACGCTTCTGAGCTCGCAGCATTCCAGAAGCCCGGACTACTACCTCGCGGTCATCCACAACATCGAGGTAGCACGTCGGCGTCGGGCCCAGCGTCGAACCCCGCGTCGGCACCCGAACCGGGCCCCGGTCCCGTACCTCGGCCCCGGTCCCGTACCTCGGCCCCGGCACCCGGACCGGCACCGGTGCGGTCGGCTGTGTCAGCGGCTGGCCAGTTCCTCGTCGAGGCCGACCAGCAGCGTCGCCATCTGCGCCCGGGTCACGGCCACACCAGGCCGGTAGGTGCCGTCGGCGAACCCGGAGGCGATGCCGGCGGCGACCACCGCGTGGATGCGGCGCTCGTGGGTGGTGCCGGCCACGTCGGTCGACGGGCCATCGGCCACCTCGTCGAGCTCGGCGGCAGCCGCCAGGAACGTCGCCAGCTGCCCACGGGTGACCGGGTCGTTGGGTCGGAACGTGCCGTCGGGGAAGCCGCCCGCGATGCCGGCAGCGACGATCGCCTCGATCGCCTGCTGATGTTCGATGCCGTCGATGTCGGACAGCCCGCTCGACCCGCCGGCGGGAAGCGCCAGCTGCCGTGCCAGGAATCGGGCCATCTGCCCGCGGGTCACCGACGCCGCCGGCCGGTAGTTGCCGGCCGCGTCGCCGAGCGTCACACCCTGCTCGGCGATCGACTCGATCGCGAACCAGTGGGTCACGCCGACATTGACGTCCGGGAAGCGGCTGGCGATCGGCTCCAGGCGGATGCCGACCGACCACGCCACCTGCTCACCATCAGCCCGGGTGGCGACCAGCTGCAGGGTGTGCGCACCCGCAGCCAGCGCGTCCGGCACGGCGAACGCCCCGGTCGAGCTGCCGTTTGCACCGACCGGCAACGCGCCGAGCCGCACCGGTTCGGAGAACAACCACCCGACGAGTTGCGTGCCCGGGCTCAAGCCCGCGGTCGCAACGTCCAAGTGCCCGCCCGGGGGCAGCGTGACCGTCCCGGCGCGGACCGGCGACGACACGCCGTCGCCGCCCCGCGCACCGAGCTCGGAGCGGATCCCCGCAGCGTCGAGCACCAGCGACCGTGACGTCGAGGTCGTGGTGGCCGTGGCGGGCTCGCCGCCGACGAGCAGCTGGCTGGTACCGGTGGTCGGTGCGGGGGTGGAGCCGCCGACGGTCACGGGGCCGTCTGCTGCCTCGTCGTTGTCCGTGTCGTCGTCCGTGTCGTCCGTCTCCTCGAGAGGCAGACTGCCGCCTCCGCCACCGCCTCCGCCGCCAGAGGTGGTCTGGTTCGGGTCGCGGGGGGTTCCCGACACCGGGGCGGCGGGCGTCGAGTCCACCTCGTTGGTGGCGGTGACCGTCACGGCGACCTGGGTGCCGTTGGTCAGGCCGGTGATCTGGCAGCTCGTCGCGGTCGCGGTCGTCGGCGCACAGCTGCGGTGCTGGCCGCCCGGGTCGGCGACGGCGAGGTAGCCCTTCACCTCGGCGCCGTTGGGGTCGGAAGCCGTCCACGACACGTCCAGCGCACCGCTCGTCGCCGGGACCGTGATCGAGACGTCGCCGGGGGCCGAGGGCGGGCCGGCGGGGGTGACCTCTGCGCTCTCCGCGGAGCTCGCGCCGGGACCGTTGGGGTTGGTGGCGGTCACGCTGAAGCGGTAGCGGACACCGTTGGTCAGCCCCGTGACCGTGGACGAACGCGTGGCGGCATCGACGGGGGACTGGTCGGTGAGCGTGTCGTCGGGTTCCCGGGTCGTGACGACGTAGCCGTTGATCGCCGTGCCGCCGTCGTCCTCCGGGGCCGTCCAGGTCACGGTGACGGCACCGTCGCCGCGGGTGGCGAGCACGTCGCGCGGCTCGCTCGGTCGCCCGGGGGTGAAGGCGAAGGTGGTGTCCGGTCCGTGGCCGAAGTCGTTGTTCGCGCGGACCGTGGCTAGTTAGCTGATCCCCTGCGTCAGGCCGGTGATCGTGCAACCTGGGGTGGTTTCGGCGCACGCGGCGGGCAGTGACGAGGGGACCGTGCCGCCGTCGGAGGACGTGAGCGACACCGTGTAGCTGGTGACCGAGCCGACGGCAGGCGCCGTCCAGGTGAGATCGACGTCGGTGCTGTCGACGGTGCCGGTGAAATCCCGGACCTCACCGGGCAGTCCTTCGGTCGTGGTGACGGGATCGGTGCGCAGCGAGGCCGCCGAGGTGCGCCCGTCGCCGTCGGTGGCGGTGACCCGCACCGTGTAGGCGGTCTCGTCGGCCAGGCCCGTGATGGTGCAGGTGCCCAGGTTCGCCGTGTCCGTGCAGAACCGGCCACCCGGGTGGGCGACCGCGTGGTGGGTCACGCCCGCGGCCGCGCCCTCGGGCACCGGGGTCCAGTCGACCTGTAGCTCCCCGAGCCTCGGGTTGCCCTCGGTGGAGGGGATCGTGACCTGCACGCCGGTGGGTGTCGCCGGCGCAGCATCGGCTGCGGGCAGCTCGCCCAGCGCCCAGCGGACGTTCAGTGGCGGCAGATCCTTCACCGTGCCCGCCGGGTCCCCGGTGCGTTGGTCGTCGATCAGGGTGCCCGGCGCAGCGGCACGCAACGCCTCGAGCCGATCGGCAGCGGAGCTGTGCGGTGCGGCCTCGGCGAGCAGGGCCACTGCGCCGGCGACGTGCGGTGCGGCCATCGACGTGCCCGACGCCCGCCAGTAGTCGGTGTTGCTGCGTGCGCCGGCGGAGTACACGCTGCGGCCCGGGGCCACGATCGCGGTCGAGTTGCTGAGATTGCTGAAGTTCGCGATCGCGTCGGTCGGGTCCAACTCGGTCGCACCGACCCCGACCACGCTGTCGAGACACGCCGGGTACGACATCGCGGTGCGGGAGCTGTTGTTGCCGGCGGCCGCCACCGTCAGCACGCCCTTCGCCGCGAGGTCGCGGGCCGCCTGGTCGAACGCCTCCCACGCACCACCAGCGGGACAGTCACTCGACGGTCCCGTCCCGAGGCTCAGGTTGACGACCGACAGCTGCGCGAACGCCGGCTCGGGGACCGGCTTGCTGACCTCCTCGACGATCCAGTTCATCGCCGCCGTGATCGCCGAGGAATTGGACGTCTTGGCCGCGTCGAACACTTGCACGGCGATGATCCCGGCGTCGGGCGCGACCCCGCGGGCCGGTCCGGCCCCGGCCGGCGCGAAGCCGGCGGCGACCCCGGCCACGTGCGTGCCGTGGTCGCCTTGCGGCGCAGCCGCACCCTCGCCGGTGGCGGCCGGACAGTCGGCGGTCGCGAAACAGCCCTCGGCCACCACCCGGGAGCCGCTGGACCCGTCGCTGAAGAACTCGTGTCCGGCAAGCACCCCGTCGTCGATGACCGCGATCGTGGTGCCCGCCCCGGTGAGCGGGGTCCCGGCGAAGCTGGCGTCCGCCTCCGTGTCGTCGGCGGCGACCGCACCCACCAGTCGTGTCGTCGTGTCGAGCAGCAGATCGACCTCGACGTGCTCGGACACCTCGGTGACGCCGGGCATCGCCCGCACTGCCGCCAGCTGGCCGGCCGGGATACGCGCGTTGACGAAGTCGAGGGCATCGAGGTCGTCGGTCACCTCGCCGCCGAGCTGCCCGAGCGCCCGGGCGAGGCCGGCGGGCGCATCCGGTTCCAATGCGATGAGCACGCCGACGAGCTCGCCGCCCGATCCGGCGTGGGCAGCGGCCAGTCCGGCGTCCGCCCCACCAGACCCTGCATCGGCAGCCGCCGCCCCACCCGGCACCACCACACCGAGAATCAGCGCCGCGGTCAGCAGCAGCACGCGCAGCGTCCGTGGCGCGCGGCCAACCCGGGTCGGTCCGACCATGTTCTCATGCCTCACGTCGTTGTTGCCCGTTCTCCGACCATCGACACGTCGATCGTGGCCTTGACGGCTCGCTCGCTCCCACGCCCCCCTTGGGCGGTGGGTAGTGAACCGATCGGGCGACCACTTTGCGCGGTGCTCGCTCGGATGGACTGTCACGGTCCCTGTCGGCCGTTGGCGGTGCGGTCCGAGCGCAGCCGTCCAGGCTCCGGCGGCAATCGCGCTTCCGACGTCAGGATGCGACCGGCACCAACGTGGCCACCCGACCCACGGGCGTCCCCCGCCCGTTTCGACCGGCGAGCTCCAGTCGCGGCCCGAGTGGTCGACACAGCCGGGGTCGCGTGCAGCGGACGGTGGCCGACCGGGACTTGCTCCTGACCGGTGACCGGCTAGCGTTCGCGAATGCGAGCGGACGGGACGTGACCCGGACCGCTTCCCATGTGCTCCCGTCCTTTGCTCGGGGATGCGCTCTCGCACACGATGGCGCGCGTCCGTCCGAGGTCGATCGCTGTCCGCGCCCAGATGCCGGAACCGATCCCGGTTCGATCGTTGTCGACGAAGGACTGCTGGTGTTCGGTGAGGGGTTCGAGCGGCTGCTCGCCGCTGCGCGTCGTGGTGACGAGTCCGCCTGGACGCGCATCTACCTCAGCGTGCACCCCGTGCTGGTCGGCTACCTCACCGGTCAGCGCAGCCCCAATCCGGAAGACGTGGCCTCGGAGACGCTGCTACAGGTCGTTCGTGACCTGCACCGCTTCTCCGGCGACGAGCCGGCGTTCCGCAGCTGGGTCTTCACCATCGCGCACCACCGGCTGATCGACGATCGCCGCCGCACGCAGGCACGGCCCGCGGATGCGACCGAGGCCGGCGTGATCGAGCGCGAGGCCCCGTCGACCACCTTCGAGGATCAGGCGGTCGCCAACCTCGGTCCGGCGGAACTCGAGCACCTGCTCACCGCGTGCACGCCCGATCAACGCGACGTGCTGTTGCTGCGCTACGTCGCGGACCTGACGCTGCACGAGGCCGCCGAGGTGCTCGGCAAGGACTACAACGCCACCAAGGCGTTGCACCGCCGGGGGC
>CAYTLZ010000136.1:0-9887 GCA_964438785.1 uncultured Actinomycetota bacterium
ACCGGGCACCGATCGACCGCGCCCTGCAACAGCGTCCGAACGTGACCTTCGAGCAACGGTCCGCCTTCAGTCTCGACCCCGTGGAGCGCGGGCACATGTACTGGTGCAGCGAGGTCATCGCCTATCCGGAGCGGCTGCTGGAGCTGGTGTCGCGGTGGCTGTCCAGCGGCCACGTCCGCAACCTCGTCTGCACCGTCAAGTTCCAGGGGCCGACCGATCACGAGGTGGCCGCACGGTTCGCCGCACTGCCCGGTGCGCAGCTGTTCCGCCTATCCAACAACCGGCACGAGTTGACCTGCGCGGTCCTGGACGCGCTGTGACGAGCGAGAGGACGAGGACGGAGTCGCACCTGCACGCCGACGACCGGATCCCGGGGGCGAACCCGAGCAGCAGGCCCGCGAGGTAGTGTCGGGGGTGGGCGGCCGCTTGAACTCGGCAGCAACGGCCGACCGAACAACGCGCGCAATCTCGACGACGTGCAGCTGCCCCGCCCGGAGGACATCGGTGCGTGCTGAAGGCTCGGGAGCCCGGTAGCTCGCGGTTCGTCCTGGTCCTCGGCACGGCCGCGGCCGTGGCCGGAGCCCTGCCGGTCTTCGTCACAGCGGCGCTCGCGGTCCAGGTGTCCGCTTCACTGGGCTTCGGTCCGGTGGGTATAGGGGCTGCGGTCGCCACGTTCTTCGCGGCGGTCGCGTTCAGCGCGATCCACCTGGGTCGCGCCGCCGACCATCTCGGCGCTGCTACCGCGCTTCGGGCGGCCAACGTCGGGACCGCGGTCGCCGCGCTCGGGATCGCCGCGATGGCGACGACCTGGTTCAGCTTGGCCCTGGGGCTGGTGCTGGCAGGCCTTGCCGCCGCCCTGGGCGACCCGGCCGCGAATCGGCTCCTGTCGCTGCAGATCGACCGCCGACGCCTGGGCACCGCGTTGGGCCTCAAGCAGTCCGCTCCACCGCTCGCATCGATGCTGGCCGGGCTGGCCGTACCTGCACTCGCGCTCACCGTGGGTTGGCGCTGGGCGTACGCCCTTGCTGGAGGACTCGCCCTGCTGGTTGCGGCTGCCGTCCCCCGCAACACCTCACCCCTCTCAGCCCGTCCGGCGCAGCGTCGTCGCGGGCGTCCCGAGCCCCTGGAGGGCAGGCCCGCTCTGCTTCTGCTCGCCGCCAGCTTCGCCCTTGCCTTCGCTGCGAGCTCGATCGTGCTCGCCTTCTACGTCGACACCGCCGTGCGCGCCGGGACGAGCCCTGCGCGGGCCGGGCTGCTGTTCGCCGCAGCCAGCCTCACGGCGATCGCCACCCGACTGGTCGCTGGCGTGGTCTGCGACCGCACGGCCGTACGGCCCCTGGCGCTTGGAGCTGGACTGCTGGCCGCGGGCGCCGTCGGCATCGCCATGTTCACCCTCGATCAGCCCTGGGGTCCAACGGTTGGTGTCGTCATCGCGCTGGGCGGCAGCTGGGGGTTCCCCGGGGTGTTCTGGTACGCGCTCATGCGTGCCTACCCGCACGCACCGGGACGGATCACCGGCATGATGTCCCCAGCTGCGATCGGTGGCGTCGTCGGCCCCCTGGGCTTCGGCGCACTGTCCACAGCAGCCACGGACACCACCGCCTGGCTCGCTACCAGCGTCATCGCACTGCTGTCCTCCGCAACGATGCTGCTCGGTCATCATCAGCTCTCGCAGCACTCGCAACACTCGCGGGGCTGAGGCACACGACAGCCGGCGTGCGACTCGCAGTGGTCACAACGCCCCAGCTACTGCGCTCAGCCCTTGAGTCCCGTCTGGGCGATGCCCTGGATGAACTGCCGTTGGGCCAGAACGAACACCAGGAGGACGGGGAAGGTCATCAGGGTGGTCGCCGCCAGCTGGACGTTCCAGATGGGTCCACCGTACGCGTCCGCGAACTGGGTCAGGGCCAACGGCAGGGTGAACCGCTCCGGCGTGGAGAGGAACACCAACGGCTCGAGGAACATGTCCCAGGTCTGCAGGAAGGTGATGATGGTCAGGGCGGCCAGCGCGGGCGTGGCCAGGGGCATAGCGATGCGGAAGAAGATGCCGAAACGCCCGAGGCCGTCGACCCGCCCGGCCTCCTCCAGTTCCTTCGGCAGCCCGAGGAAGAACTGCCGCATCAGGAAGGTGCCGAACACGCTCTGTGCCCCGAACATCGGGATCAGGACCAGGGGCACGTGGGTGTCGATCCACCCGGCCTGGTTCATCATCTGGAACAGCGGGATGATGATCACCTCACGGGGTACCAGCAGCCCGCCGAGCAGCACGAGGAACAGCACGCTCGCGCCAGGGAACCGCACCCGTGCGAAGGCGTAGCCAGCCATCGAGGAGATGAGGAGCACTCCCGCGGTGACCAGGACCGCGATGTAGACGCTGTTGAAGTACTGCAACGCGAAGGGCTGCAACTCGAAGACCCGCGCGAAGTTGCTCCACTGCGGGTCCGTGGGCCACAGGACCGGCGGGAACGCGAACACCTCGGCTGCGGTCTTGAGTGAACTCGTCACCATCCACCACAGCGGGAACACGAAGGGGACGAGCAGCAGCACGATGACGAGATAGAGGGCGGCACGGGCCCAGTTCAACCGGCGGCGGGCCTCGCTGGCAGCGACCATCGAAGGCTCAGCTCTGCTCATGGAACACCCACCGCTTCCGGAGCTTCCACTGGATGACCGTGAGGATCATCACGATCACGAACAGCAGCACGGCGCCTGTGCTGGCGTAACCCGCCTCGAAGCGGCGGAAAGCCTGCTGGTAGACGTAGTAGACCAGCACGTTCGTCGAGTTCCCCGGCCCACCGCCGGTCATCACCGCGATCGTGGCAAAGACCTGGAAGGAGCCGATCACGGTGATGATCGACACCAGCATCACCATGGGCGCGATCATCGGGAGCGTGATCCGCCGGAAGATCTGGAATGGACCGGCACCGTCAACCCGGGCGGCCTCCTGGATCTCACTGGGCACACCCTGCAGCGCGGCGAGGAAGAGGATCATGTTCAGGCCGACGTTCTTGAACACCTGCACCACGACCAAGGACGGCATCGCCCACGTGGTCGAACGCAGCCAGTTGGGGCCGTCAGCACCGATCAGGGAGAGGAAGGAGTTGATCCCGCCGTCGGCTTGGAGGAGGAACTCCCAGACCACGGCCCAGGCCACGAGCGAGACGACCACAGGGGCGAAGAACAGCGTGCGGAACACGGTGGTCCCCGGCAGCTTCTGGTCGACGAGCACCGCGAGCAGCAGGGCCAGACCGAGGTTGAGGGGCACGAGACCGAGGGAGAACGCAAAGGTGTTGCGGAGCACCTGCCAGGCGAGAGGGTCCTGGGCCATGCGCGTGTAGTTGTCGAAACCGACGAAGGGGGCAGTCCCGCGGAGGATGTTCCAGTCGAAGAGGCTGTACCAGAACACCAGGACGATGGGGATGCCCAGGAAGATCAGGAACCCGATGAACTGCGGCGCGATGAAGACGTAGCCGCTGAGCCGGTCCTTCAGCCAGTAGGCGTTCCGCCGCTCACGGCGCCGGAGTGGCCCTCCAGGGGGGGCTTCCACGGTCGAGCTCATCGTGTGGCCGTCCTCTGCTCAGGACGCGTCGGGCCCGCATCGTGCGCGCGTCGTTGTTGGATGTGGTGGGGCGCCCCGGGGGGAGGGCCGCCCCACCACAAGTGTGAAATCACTGCAGCAGGGGCTCGCTGGCGTCACGGACCTGCTCGAGAACGGACTGCACGTCGGCGTCGGCTTCCCACAGCGCGTCGAGCTCGGAACGGATCGTGTCACGCAACTGGGCGAAGTTCGGATGCGAGGGGATCGGACCTCCAGTGGCGATGCCCTCGATCACCACACGCTCCAGCTGCTCCCCGGTGAGCAGCGGGTTGGTCTCCGCGAGCACCTCCGCGGTCAGCAGGGATGCACGGGGCGGCGGGAAGAACTGAGCCATCGCACGACTGTTCTCCTCGTTGGTCCAGTAGGCGAGGAACTCCGTCGCCTCCGGACGGGCTTCGGAGTTGGTGAAGACGCCGACCGCAGCCTGACCGACCACCTGCTGCGCTCCAGCCGGGCCCTCAGGCAGCGGCACCAGGCCCCAGGCGAAGCCGTCCTCCTCCAGCAGCGAGGCCCGGCTGATCTGGGTGATGGTGAGCGCAGCATCCCCAGCGAAGAAGTCGGCGCTCTGGCCCGGCCCGGGGTGCGCCTGGTCCTCGAAGACCATTGAGTGGAACCAGCTCATCGCCTCCACCATCTCCGGATCGGCGAAGGTCGAGGTCGTACCGTCCTCGCTCCATGCGCTGGCTCCCCAGCCGCGCCAGACCGTGGCCAGGTTGTCCCACAAGCTGAACTCGAAGTCCCGCACGACGAAACCGTGGTTTGCGATGTCCTCGTCGACGATCGTGGTGGCCGCGCTGCGCAAGGCATCCCAGGTCCACTCGCCTTGCTCGAGGAGCTCGTCGGGCGTCTGCAGCCCCGCCTGCTCGTACATGTCCGCGTTGTAGAACAACGCGAAGGGTGAGGTCGAGAAGGGGTAGCCGTAGACCGAGTCACCATCCACCCACAGTTCCAGCGCCGACTCCTCGATGTCGTCGAAGTCGTAGCCCTCGGTCCCACGCAGCGACGAGCCGACGTCGTGGAGCACACCCGACTGGACGAACTCCGGACCGTTGCGTTCCATGATCCACCCCAAATCCGGTGGGTTCCCGCCGGCCAGCTGCACGGTCAGTGCGTCGTTGTAGTCCTCGAAGGGCAGCACGTCGAAGCTGATGGACTCGATGGTGTCATGCTGAGCGACGAAGCTGTCGGCGATCTCATCGAACAGGGCGAGGTGGGCGTCGTTGCCGGTCCACACCGTCACCCGCAGCTCACTCGCGCCGGTCGCCTCCTCCTCAGCCGGGTCATCGATATCGACATCTTCAGCCGGCTCATCGATGTCCTCATCCTCACCGACGCCGGTGTCACCGGGGGCGCACGCAGTGACCACTAGCGCGGCGATGACCAGAGCACTGATCAGCCGCAGCGGTCCCGCTCTCAAGGGGATCCGTGGTGTCCTCATCATTGTTCCTCTCTCCCGCGACCAGCACAGCTGGTCTTGTCATCCTTATCCAGCTTGCGCGCCCCTACCGAGGTGTCGATCACTCCGCCGGAAGCGCATCGATCGCGTCCCGGAACGACGCCGTCGCCGTCCTGACGTGATCAGGCTCGTCTCCTGTCACCACCACACCGATCAGCACCGCATCGGCGCCCGCCCGCCGCAACGCCGGGATGTCCTCTGGTGCCAGGCGGTGCTGCGAGGGCATCACCACCGGCAGGCTGGTCCGTGCCGCCAGGCACGCGAGGTCAGCGAGCCGGTCCGCCCGTAGCGGGCTGCCGTACGCCTCTCCGGGCGCGAGCGAGGCCTCCAAGGCAGCGAAACCGAGTTGCTCCAGCACCGACGCTCGCTCCCAGGGCTCACCGTGACCGAGTGCCACCATCGCCCCGTCGGCCGGCGCTTCGTCCACGTACCACGCTGGTGCGTGGTGCGCGTAAACATCGAAGAAGTCCACCCCGAGCTCCCGTGCGGCACGCACCTCGTCGAGGGTCACCCGATCCTCGCCTCCCACGACCAGCCCAACAGGAACCCCGAGCTCCTGGATGGCGGTGATCGCCGGAGCTTCCTCCGCCACGGAGCCGAAGGCGTTGCCGGAGGCACGATGGCCGACGTTGACGTGCACCTTGAGGGCATCCGCACCGCCGTCTACGGCTGCGCGCGCCAGCTCCACGTCGTTGCGGGCGAGGCTGACGAACAGCGACATCGGTCGGATGAAGGGGATGGCCATGTCAGCAGACTCCTCGTTCGGGTGCGAGCGTGTGGTCAGTACGCACTGACATCGGGCCAGGACCGCTCGATGCCCTCGGCATCACACCGTGCCTGGAACCGCGCCAGTTCCTCAGCGTCGCCGTGCACCTGTCCCGGACACACCTCACTGCGCAGGCAGTGGTCGGCGAGCAGGCCGGCCACCTCTCCGATGTTCCACTCCGTGGGGTGCAGCCGGTAGCAGCCGTTGGTGATGTGGGTAGTGCCGATGTTCTTGCCACCAGCCAGGAGGTTGCGGGTGCGCACCGGGAGCAGCGCCCCGAGAGGGATCTGGTAGGGACTGGACGCGACATCGATGTAGTTGTCACCACCGGTGGAAGGGTGCAGATCGATGCGGTACATCCCGACCCCGACCGAGTCGGGGTACTCCACGGCACCAGCGTCGCCGCGGATGGCCAGTGACAGGTCCTGCTCGACGATCGTGCGGCGGGCGCGGATCCGACGGCTCTCCCGGATGTAGGGCGCCATCGCGAACCCGTCGTCGGTTCCGGCCACGTCGGGCCGCAGGCGCAGCCCCGGCCAGCCGGTCCCCCCGTCGCGTCGCGGCGCCTCGGTCTGCAGCCAGTACAACATGCTCAGACTCTGGCGACGCGCACCCGCAAGGTGCTGCGTGGCCTCTTGCTCGCTGACGCCGATGATCGGACCGTCGACGTAGTCGATCATGGGCCAGTTCACCAGGACGATGTCGCTCTCGAAAGCCCCTGGGCGGAACATCCGCCGCGCGAGGAGCCGACGGAAGCGCCACAGCTCTGTGGAGCCGGGATTGGCACGCTGATCGGCCACGATGGCGAGCGGATCCTCCTCCGGGTTCGGCTCGAAGGTGTGGTGGTGGGGTTCGAGGGTGTGTGGATGGGGCGCCGTGAGCCCGAGCATAGGTCCGGGCCAGTAGTCGGGCCGGTAGGTGCGCCAGCGGTCGTAGTCCTCGGGTCGGTCGATCGTGTGGTCCTCACCATCCCGGTGCTCGACGATGAAGCACCAGGACACCGCTTGCATGTTGAGGGGCTGGGCCTCGGCGGGGGCGGAGGGCTCACCGGTCTCCGCCTGGGACTCGAAGCCCGTCACGTGCTCCGTGCCGGTGAGCGGCAGGAGATCACCGAGTTCGGTCGCATCGATCACGTAGGGGGCGGTCGCCACGACCCGCTCGCCGCTGCCCACATGCTCGAGGGTCACCGAGGTGACCCGGTCCCCCTCGGTCTCCGCGGACACCGGCCGCACCTGGTAGCGCACGTCCAGCCGTCCGGACGCCAGGTAGGGAGCGAGCATCCCGTCGATAGCCGCGAGGCCGGCTCGAGGCTCGGCGCACAGCTTGCTGACCGTCGCCGCACCGGGATTGAGGACCCGCAGATCACGGGCCTCGGAACGCAGCGGGTACCACCGCCGGTAGTACTCGCGGATGGCCTCCCGGAGTTGGCGGTAGGACTCCGTGCACCCGAACTGTTCGATCCACGGGTGCTCGTCCGAAGGCACGGCCTGCGAGGTCAACTGGCCCCCGAGCCACCGCGTCTCCTCCGTCAACAGCACGCGGCGGCCGTTGCGCGCCGCTGCAAGGGCGGCGGCGACACCCCCCAGTCCACCCCCGACGACCAGTACTTCGGTCGAGACCTCCTGCACGAGAACCTCCGCTCTCGGACGGCGCAGAACCCAGGTTCCCGCGCCCGACATCATCGACGCCTCTGCGTTGAGCCTTGCGATATCAGGCTATTCATGCGCATTAACGAAGTCAAGACCCGATGCACAACGACGCCGCCTTGCTGCCATCATCGGCAGCGGCAGCGCGCAAGCCCCGCAGCGACAGGCAGCGACAGACCCTGGTGCTAGGCCGGCGGTCCCGTCGTTGCCCCCGCATGGAAGGTGCAGGGCAGTAGCTGCTGGGGGCGCCGGTCGTCTCCGGTCTCGACCAGCTCCATCAGGGTGGTCAGGGCCGTGGCACCCATGGCGCGTCGCGGGATGGCGAAGGTCGTCCAGTTCACGCCCGTCGGCTCGCCCCGGGGTGGTTCACCGAGCAGGGCGATCGACATGGCGTCGGGGACCCCAACACCGGCCTCGAGAAGCTGCCGTCGCGCCCGGTCGGCCAGGATCTCGTCCTGGGCGATCAGGGCCGTCGCACCGAGCTGTCGTAGGTCGTGCAGGAGCAGCTCGTCTACCTCCTCATCCGCGACCCGACGGATCAGTTCCTCCGCATGGAACATGCCGGCCGCAGCCATCGCCCTCTGGTAGCCGGCAAGACGGTCCACAGTGGGCTCGGCCGCGTCCTTCCAACCGAGGTAGGCGATGCGTTCGTGACCGAGCCCGAGGAGGTGCTCGGTGACCTCCTGCGTCGCACCGGCATAGTCCGCTCCCACGTAGGCGACGGGGCTGAAGTCGTGACCGAGGTCGCGACGACCGACGAAGACGACAGGCAGCCGATCACGGCTGAGACGGCGCAGTTCGGCCAGGTCGCCGCCCCGCCCGAGCAGCACACACCCATCCGCAGCCTGGAGGCGGTTGACACCGGAGCGGTAGATGGCACGAGCACCGTCGGCACCTGCGCTGGTGAACAGCAGCAGATCGAAGCCGTGGGTCTGTGCAGCATCCTCGATGCCGAGCAGAAAGGGGTAGTAGAAGTCACGGTGATCAGCAGGGAAGACGGGCTCGAAGGTGTAGACACCGAGCAGGTGGTTGTTCCCGCCCGCCAACCGCCTGGCCGCGGGGTTCGCGACGTAGCCGAGCTCCTCCACCGCTGCCCACACCCGTGCCCTGGCTGCCTCCCCGATGGCGTGGGGCTGGCCGGGGACGTGGTTGATGACCAGGGAGACCGTGGCCTGGGAGACTCCGGCCTGCCGAGCGATATCGGCCTGCGTGGGACGTCGGGGCCGAGCGCTGTTCACGGCCATCGTCTCACTGCCTCCCGATCCGGTCGCCGGCTGCTGGGCGACCCGAACCCCGCCACAGATCACCGGAACACTACTCGACAGGGTGGGGTCCCTCCGCCGACGCCGCTGCGGACGGGACCGTCGACGCCCGTCGTGCGGTCCGTCACGACGGTGGGCACTCGGCGACACGAACGCACGCCCGCAGGCGCTCGTAGCCACAGCCGACCCGCGGAGCGTCCTCGTCACACCCCCGGGCAGCCGTGCGGTCGGTCCCTCCGCTGTGCGCGTTCGTGGCAACCCACCCGCGGGCTGTGACCGCCCTCCTGGAGCTGGATCGTGCGGCATCTCGACGTGTTGCAGGTCGTGTCGCTGCACGATCTGCACGGGTTCTGCAGCCCGCTCCCTGCAGCGCCCCAACAGCCACGTGGCGGTACGCCGACCACGCTACGGCCGCCAACACCCATGTGAATGCGCGGCAACCGCCGACGGCTGCGTGCCCAGGCCCACGAGGCCACGGCCCTCACGCTCCCCGGCCTGGAGTCCAGCGACGCGGACCGTTCCGTGGTCCGGTTGGCGGACCACGTCCAGGCCATCATCACCACCGTCGAGCAGGCAGGCCGGCCGGTGGTGCTCGTGGTGGACTCCGGAGCGGGCGGGCCAGCCCACGAGGTCGTCGATCGCGTCCACGACGCGATCACAGCGATGGTCTACGTCGACACGGGCGCAGCGACGGGTCCCCTCGACCCCGACCTCGAGGGCGCGGAACTCCCGCTGCCTCCGGCCGACGAGCTGGCAGCCGAGAAGAACCTCGAGGGGCTGACGCCCGCGCACCTGGTCCGCTTCCGCGCGCAGGCCGTGCCCCAGCCGGCGGCGACCGTGCGGCAGGGCCCGTCGCTGCGCGGCACCGCCCGCCTCGATGTCCCACGACGGTGGTGCGCACCGGGTTCTCCTCGCAGACCTACCGCGCCGCAGTGGCGCAGGGCCAGCCCTTCCTCGCCGGCCTGGCCGACCTCAACGACCTGACCTACGTGGACCTACCGATCAGCCACTGGCCGAGGTGGTCCCGGCCCGACGCCCTGGCGGCGCTGCTGGCCGACATCGCCCGGCGCGCCTGACACCGCGTACCCGTTGCCGCGTACCCCGCCAGCCAGCCGCGCCCTCCAGCCAGCCGCGCCCTCCAGCCAGCCGCGCCCTCCAG
>CAYTLZ010000137.1:0-9886 GCA_964438785.1 uncultured Actinomycetota bacterium
CGAGCACCTCAGCGAACGGTTCCGGCAGCCGGTCGTCCAGCCGGAACTTGCGAACCCAGCGCCACCAGCGATCCTGCGCCTGCTCCGCGAACCCGTCGAGGACTTCTGCGAGCGGACGGAGCTCGGCACCCCGGTGCTGTGAGACTGCGGCGACGGCACGAGCGGTCTCGTCGCCGTCCACGTCGTGCACGCGGCTGAGCAGCAGCACGTCGGCGAAGTCCCGCCACCTGGTGTTGGCCGTGCCCCGCTCGAGCGCCGTGACCGTCTTCTCGGCGAGCACCATCGGAAGCGGTAAGCCGGGCATCCTGATGGAAGGACCGTCCAGCAGCCGTGGGAGGTCGACGTCTTCGGGCCGTGGGGTGATCGGGTCGCCGATGCTGATGTCGAGCTTGAGCTTGAGCCGTGCCGTCGCCAGCGCGGCCGCGATCGCGACGCGCACACCGTGGTAGTCGCCGTCATCACGGATCTGCTCGACCGTCACCGACCCGAGGTCGAAGGCGAGCCCGTCGTCGAGGTCGACGGCGAGCACGTCACCGACGACCTCGAGGACGTGGTCGACGTCGTTGTCGAAGTCGAGCGCCTGCACGTCGATGTCACGCGTGGGGCGCCGTGTGTCGAGCGCGGCGAGCAGCATCCCGCCCTTGAGCACGAACGTGTCGCGGTACCTGGTCGTTACCAGCCGCGCGAGGAAGCCTTCGAGGGCGTAGAGCGTCATCAGCTCGTCCGCCGGGCGGCCACCGGCGCGCGCGAGCCGCTGGAGGTCCCGGTAGCGGTCGTGCGAGGTGTCGGTCACAGCAGAACCTCGAGGTCGTTGCGCAGCGCCGCAAGCGCCTTCGGGAACCGTTCGGCGGTCTGGAGCAACGTCGAGGGTTGGCTTCCGGACCGCTGGATCCACGTACGCAGCGCCTCCCTCGCCATCTCGTTGCCCTCCAAGTGTCGGAGCCGGTACGCGTCGACGATGCTTCGAGGTGCGTCGTAGAGCCAGATGCTGAACCCCGGCGCGACCTCGAACTCACCACGTCCGACCTCGAACGTGACCGGGTCGAAGTGGTGCCAGCGCACCGGCGCCGCCAGCTTCGGGCGGTTGAGATTCTTCGGAAGGGCGAGGTGGATCGCCGAGGGGATCTCGTCGATGAGCCCGTGCTGTGCGAGCGCGGTGGCCAAGCAGAGCGTCGCCTCCGGAGCGGCGAGCGCGACCTCGATGAGGTCGAGATCGACGGCCGGAGCGTCGGCCTGTAGGTACAGACCGTGACCGACACGCTCGATCAGACCCGATTCGAGCCACCGGTAGAGCCGCGACTGGCTGACCCCGGCGTCGTGCGCCTGAGCCCAACGAAACACCGGACCGAGCTCGGCGAGCTGATCCTCCGCACCCATGACACCCCCTCGGACGGTTTCCATCTTACATGTGAGCTATCTCAGATGGATAGTGTCCTTGGAGGTAGCGGGCTCCGTTCCGGATCACCGTGGCTCGACTACGCCCACCGGCGGTCGTGCCGTCACGCTCGACATAGACGCCCCAGCTCGAGCAGCTTCGGGTCAAGAAGGCGGATTGCTGGATGCCATGTCGCACCGGTCAGGCATCCTTGGTCTGCTGACCGGGGAGCCCGCATGTCCGAATCGACCCAGCCCAACGCGCATCTGCCCGCGCATCTGCGTCGGGTGCAGGCGATGTTCGCCGGTGCGGCAGCTGCCCGCGACGGGCTGACCGACCAGATCGACGATCTCGCGGCGTTCACCCGGATCATCGACGCGTGGGACAGCGAGATACGGCCCAAGACCCGCAACGAAGTCGCGGCGGACAGCATGTCGGACACCGACCCGAGCTTCGATGCCCGGTTCGACCTGTTGGTGCACTACGGCGCGATCATCCAGCACCGGCTGAAGGCCGGCACCACCCGCTACACCCCCAGTCCGATCGCGCTTATCTCCGTGCAGCTGGTCGCGGACCTCGCGGACGAGTCCGCCTCCGACCGGCTCGCCGACCTGATCGTGCTCGCACTGGACCGGCTGGAAGCGGACGATCTGGACGCAGACGAGCTGCTCGGCATCGCGGACCGGCTGACCCGCACCCTCAACGGCGTGACCGCCGAGATCAACCGTGCGGTGGACCTCGGGACCGCGACCGATGTTCTCGATGCCGCGCCCTCGCCACGCGCCCAGACGCAGGTGCGTCGGGTCGCTGACATGGTCGCGATCGCCCGCGACAGGTTCGACGACGTCACCCACCGGTTGGTCGAGCCGGTGGATGCGGCCCACCGGTTCGCGCAGGCGACCGACCGGCTGGTCGAGCGGCTGACCGAACAGGTCGCGCAGACCGGCGCGTCCGGCCTGTTCGCCTTGTTGGACCCGGACCGGGTGGATGCCGCCGCACGGACCGCGTCGACCGATCGGCTCGCGCAGGTCGCACGTGACGTGGTCGTGGACGCACCCGCAGGACGCTTCACCCGGTCCGGTCTGGTCGCCGCCGCCGACGAGATCGGCGACCCACCGCCGGTACGACCGACACCGCCGATCCCGCCGCGTGAGGGGGCTGCCGACCCGCTGGCCACGATCGAACGCCATCAGCAGCTGGCGGCCCGCCGTACCGAGGCCCGACGCCGGTGGGTCATCGGCGCGCTCGCGGACGCCGACGAAGTGGTGAACGTCGAAGGCGTCTGGCCCGCTCCGGTCCAACGGCTCGTGGACGCGCTCGCGTTGACCGACGACCCGTCGGTCCCGGTCGCAGCGGCGCTCTCCACGGAGCTGCACGTCGATCCTGACGCCGGGGTCGCCGTCGTCGCGCCGCTACGGCTACGCCGCCTTGACCGGACCCAGCCCGACATCACGCCGGCCGACCTGCCGGCAGATCGGAACGACGATGCCCACCGCTGAGCAACTGCTCGACACCGCGATCGCACAGCGGGACACCGCAGTCCTGGCCGCCGCAGCCCGTGCCGGGGCAAAGCTGCCGAAGCAGGCCCAGCCGGCGGTCGCCGGGCTGCGCGACGACGGCGTGCAGGTCAGCGCCGCTGATGCGCACGGCCAGTGCGTGCTGAGCCTGACCGATGCGGTTACCGCCGACCCGGAGGGCACCCATCTTTCGCCGGCGTTCGAGACCCCAAAGCTGCGCAAGGCGATGCTCGCGCTGCTCGCCGGGACCCGGGACCCGGAAAGTCCGTGGCCGTATCCGGGCCGGCCCGCCGCGACCGACGACGTCGTCACGCTGGCCCGGCCCGGGTCCGAGCCGGCACGCCGGCACCTGCTCGGTGCGTTGCGCACGCTCACGGAGCTGGGGTTCGCCACGTTCGACGCCGACGGAACGCAGGTCAGACCAGGACCGGTGCTCGCCAGTTGGCGCGACGACTGGACCCGCGACGAGCTGCCGACACTGCTGGACCGACTCCACAGCGGAACGGTGGCGTCGTGAGCGTCTCCGACACGGAACGAGACGAGCTGGTCGCGCTCGCCGGGCTGCTGGACGGCTCCGAACATGCGCTGCCCGCGTCGAGGTTGCCACCCGAACCGCGGCTGCGTACCGAGCTGGACGCGATCCTGGCGCGCCGGGGACGGGTACTGGTGGAACTCGACCGCGGCGAGGCGCTGTTGTGGGTCACGACCGCGCCGTCCGACCGGATCGCGGACACGCTCGCGACCGCCGGTATCGGGCTCCTCGACGCCCGAGAACGTGCCGTGCTGGCGCTGGTGCTGCTGCGGTGTGTGGTCCGGCCTGCGGCGGCAGGACACCCGCCGGAGAGTTGGGTGGAGGCCGACCGGGTCCCGATCGCGCAGATCAAGAGGTCGAAGGTCGCCGACCAGCATGTCACCGCTGCCCTGCGGAACCTGAGCGTGCGGGGTCTGGTGGATGCCGCCCCGGCCGGGGTCAGACCCGGTCCGGCGCTGGAACGTCTCACCACCCGGTCCCGTCAACGGATCGAACGGGACCTGGTCGCCCTGGTCGCCGGCGGCGACCCGTTGGTCGCGCGCGTGCTCGACCGTCTCGCCACGAACGACGTGCGCGATGAGCAGCTAGCTGAGGAGGGCCCATGAGCCTGTTCGAACTCGACGAGACCGACACGCCAACTGAACTAGCTGCGCACGGCGCGGGGATGCTCGGCACCCGCCGGCTGATCGCGGTGCAGCTGCTGGACGTCGGCCGGTTGCAGTCCGAGGTGCTGCCGCTGCCGGAGCACGGCGGGCTGGTCGCGGTCACCGGCCGCGGCCCGGTCGATTCGAACCAGTCGTCCAAGACGACATGGGAGGCGGCGGTGGACCTGCTGTGCATGTCGCACGCGTGGGGCCCTCGCAGCGGACGGACCGGCGGCTTCGCGGAAGGGCTGATCCTCTCGCCGGACGGGATGTTCCGCAACTACCGGGCATCCCGGGCGTACCTGATCGGGGTGTTCCGGGACGGCAAAGCACCAGCGACTGGACCGCTGACGGTGATCGCCCAGATCGAGCGCAACAGCGACGAACGGTTGCGGTTCCGGGTCATCGACGGGCAGGTGTTCGCAGTCGGGGCGACCCACGAGGACCGGCTCGCGGACGCGGCGGCGTTGTGGGAAGAGTCGCGGCGTCAGCCAACCTACTCCGCGGAGCGGTACCTGCGGGAGGTGCTGGGCGGCCAGCCCCGCTCCGCGGGGTACGTCAACCGGCGGGGCAGTCTGGAGTCCCCGGCGGTGACGCTGTTCACCTCGGAGCTGTCCAAGGTCGACCCGGAACGGATCGCGACCGACCTGCTGCAGCTGACCGGGCTCGACGAGCAGATCCGCAACGAACGACTCGGGCGTGCGAGCGCAGCGGGACGTCGCGGCGATGTGGTGCGCGCAGAGAAGGAACTCGAACAGACCAGCACCCGATACGCCGAGGAGCTGGACCGGATCGGGCGGCGTGCCTCAGCACTGCAAGCGGCGTCACGGGCCGAGGCTGCACGCTCCGCCTGGCTGGCAGCAGCCACCGCGGACGCAGCCAGGACTTTGGTGGAGCTGGCCGAGCAGCGCGGGGCATTGGAGCACAGCGAGCAGGCTGCCACGCTGCGCGGCGAGCTCGACGGTTTACGCGCCGAGGTCAGCCGGCTCGGGGACCTCGACGCGTTACAGCGGGACGTCGCCGCGGCGGGCGCGACGCTCGACCAGTTGCGTCCCGGGTGGGAGGACGCGCAGGAGAGGGAGCGTGCCGCTGAAGGAGCCGTGCAGCGGCTCGAGGGCCGGCACGACGACGAGCAGCTCGTGGAGCTCGCGTCCCAGGCGACCGGTCGTGCCCGTGCCGCGGTCGCCGCCGAGCATGACACAGCGGTCGAACGAAGGGATGCGGCTCGCGAGCGGCTGGGCGCGGTCCGCAAGGTCGCGGAGGACGCCCAACGCCACCTGGACACGTTGACCACGACCGGCTCGCAACTGGTCGCCCTCGCACGCGACGTCGGCATCGACACGGTCGCGCTGGGCGACAGCGTCGAGGTGGCAGACACCCACCGGACGTTGTGGGACCCGTTGCTGACGGTGTGGCAAGACGCGTTGGTCGTCCCGCCCGAGCAACTGGACGCCGCGCTCGCCGCGTTGGCGGCGTACCCCGGCACGGTCGTGATCGCCGATCCACCGGCAGGCCAGCTACCCGAGGGGGTCGTGTCCGCGCCTGCGGCGGCGGAAGCAGCGCTGCTGTCGTTGGGTCGAGGGGCGCGCACCGTCGGTCAGCACGTCGTGGCGGCCAGCATCCCGCACCACGTCGTCGGCGGGTTCGACACGCCGCAGATCGGCCGTGAGGCCCGTATCGCGGCAGCGACGACAGCGCGTGACACGACGGCGGAACAGCTCACGCAGGCCGAACAGACGCTGAAGGCTCTTCAGGAGCTCGCGGGCGAGCTGGAGCAGGAGCTGCGGGCAGCTGACGCTGCCGCGACCCGCGAGAAGATCGCCCGGGACCTCAGCCGGGCGCGCGAACAACTGGGTCTGCGGCGCCGAGAGCGTGAGGCGCTGCAACCAGGCTGGGACCGGGCCACCCAAGCGGCCGGAGATGCCCGCGCGGCGGTGCAGCATCAGGCGCAGCAGCTCGAGGACGCCAAAAGGCGGCTCGAAACGCACCAGGAGACGTTCGACCAGCAGGTCGCGCGGCCGGCAGCTGCCTTGCTGACCCGCGCCCGGGCGATCGACATCGACCGCCGGCTCACCGCGTTCCGTGTGCTGGCTGACGTGCCGCTCCCTGACCGGATCGACCCGGCCGAACCGGACCATGACGCGGTCACGCAGATCGCGCAGGCGGTCGAGGCCTACCTCGCGCCGGCACGCCAGCTGCTCGGACCGGACGAGAGCCGGGCGACCAACACCTGGCGCCACCGGTCGATCGACGAGCTGGACCTGGCGTTGCAGGAGCTGGATGTCACCACGACCTTGGAGGATGGCCGAAAGCGGGTCGTGGCACCGTCGACGGTGCCTGCGGACATCGCGCAGCGTTACCAGCGCCGTCTGGAACTGCTCGCCCGCCAGGACCAGGACGACGAGGACGAGCAGTCTCCGGCGGCGCGGATCAACCTGTCGTTCGACGAGCTGGTCCGCACCGTCGTCGACTGGCTCGAACCGATGGTGGAGCAGGACGAGGCCCGGGCCCGCCGGCTACAGGACGAGCTGGAACAGCATCGTCGGGAGGTCGAGTCGGCCCGGGACGGGTTCCGGTCCCAGCAGGCGGCGGCCGAGACCGGAACCGCAGCGGTCAGCGACCTGGTCCAGTCCCGTCTCGAACGGGTCAGCCGGGCGTTCTCCGGCCGGGTCGCTGCATCCGGCAACGATGAGCAAGGCGAGCTCCGGATCGACCGGATCGATCCGGAGAGTCCGGATCAGGAGCTGCGGTGGCGGGTCACCCCGGCCTGGTCCCGCGCGCCGGGCGACCCGCCGACCCCGTACCGGCAGGGCAGCCCGAATACCGCGCAGGAGAAGCTCAAGGCGATCCAGCTGATCCTCGCCGCGTTCAGCTCCGACGGCCCGCCTGCACGGGTGCTGCTGCTCGACGAACTGGCGGCCGGGCTCGGAGCCCGCAACTTCGCCGACGTGATCGCCACGTTGGCGGAGACCGCCCGGGCCGAAGGGCTCACGGTGCTGGCCACAATCCAGGACACCCACATCGACCAGGTAGTTGACCATGCGGAGTCGGTGCTCTTCTTCCGGTACCGCGCGACGTCCCAGCTGCTCAACGACCCGACCGCCGTGATGGCCAAGGGGCCGGACGGCGCGCTCACCGAGACTGGCGAGCAGCTCGTGCAGTCGCGGCCCCGCGGCGAGTGGACCCCCCTTGGCAGCGGCACCGAACCTGCCTGGGACGGGACCTCCCCGATGGTCCCCGACACCCCGCAAACCCTGTTCGACCGTCCGCCGGACACGCGATGAGCGTGTCCCGTCAGGTCGGTGCGGCGATCGCGGTCAGCGACGGCGTGCCGCCCGGTCTGCAGGCCCGGGCGGTCGAGACGGTGGTGGAAGACGGCGAGCAGCAGCGGGTCCGCCGCAACCGGCGCGGGCTGCAGCACGTCCAGGACGTCGCGCTGGTCGCGGATCCTGACACCCCGGCCGTTGCCACCGACCCGGCCGAGGTGGCCGCAGCCACGCTCGGGCACACGACGCTGCGCACGCTGCTCAGTACGTCGTCCCGGAAGCGGTCCCCGTCCGGGCAGGCGGACGACGACACCGCCACGCTGCTGGCCCGTGCCGGGCTGGTGGAGCTGCGCTGCAAGCTGGAGATGGCCGCTGACGGGCTGAGCGTGCGGCGCTGGTCGCGGTGGGTACGCACCCCTGCAGGCGAACAGGTTCTGGACAGCTACCGCATCAACGATCAGGGCGACCCGGAACTGATCACGGTGGCTCGCACGGCTGCGGACACCGGAGGGACGCTCGCCTCGTGGCAAGCCCGGTTCGACGAGGCGTACGCCGAAGCGGCCAGAACGGTTGAGCGTGCGGTGCAGCTGCTGGAGTCCGGCGAGGCGGCCGGCTGGCCGTTGTCCCGGTTCGCTCGGGAGGTGACCGGCGCGACCCACGGGCTCGACCCGGATTCCGGTCCGGTCGGCCGGCTGGTGTTCGCCTCGGTCGCGGCCCGGCTGTCGGACCCGGACGCGGACCGGATGCAGGTGTGGGCGGACGCGGGCCTCGCGATCGACGCGGTCGGGTCGGTCGCGGTGAGCGTCGGACTGCCACCAGGTGGTGACGGTCCGGCTGGGTCGGTGCTGGCCGTCGGGTTCGCCGACCGGATGCCGGTGATCGTGCCGCGGGTCCGGCTGACCGAGGATCCGTCTGCGGTCGGTCTCGCCCCTCCAAACGGCGTCGTGTTCGCGGTCGAGAACGAAGCGCTGCTGTCCTGGGCATGGCGTCAGCCGGTCTGCGCGCCGGTCGTGTGGTCGACAGGTTCCGACGCGGTAACCCGCCTGCTGGTGGCGTGTGCCACGGCCGGCTGGCAAGTCGCGGTCTCCGCCGACATGGAACCGGGCGGGCTGGCTCGGGCTGGGTCGCTGCTGAAGCGGGTGCCCGGCGCGGTGCCGTGGCGGCTGACCGCCACCGACTACACCGATGCGATCGCCGCAGGAGCGGTGTCCGGCGAACCGTTCCAGACGGGTGCCGCCACCCCGTGGGACCTGCAGCTCGGCGTGCAGCTGCGCCAGCACGGGTTGCGGGTCACCGAAGAGGACCGGTTCGATCTGCTGGCCGACGATCTGGTCCGCCATGCGGTCCGTTGGCCGTCGAACAGGTGACGCTGGATGGGCTGGGACGCGTTCTGATAACACAGTCGGGGCGCGCGGGACTGCGTTCAAGTTGGTTCCGAGCTGCTGCAGCAGCTCCCGCATCTCCGTGTCTGCCGTGGATCTCGTCGGCACACCAGCCGAGAGCCGTCCGAACTCGTCAAGCGCCGCGTCCTCCGGCTGCAGGAACCGACGCCTCTCCAGTTCGCTGCCTCCCGGCCCCGAGGGTCGGCTCTGTCCCCGGACGGTGCGCTGCCGGCAGGATTCAGCTGCTACGTGGTGCCATCCGTGCGCCCGGCGCTCCGAAACCGCGGGCTGATTGCCCGCGCTTCCGGACGGCCGGACGGTCGCTGCAGCGGACCTCTTCGCCCGCGTTTCACCGCAACGTTGCCGACGCCGACCTAGCAAGCCCCACACCGGACACCCCCTCGCTAGCGCAGCGATGACCGCGCGTCGGACGCAGAACGCGTTTGCCGTGACCGAGCTCGACGAACGAGGACATCCTGCCTACCGGGTGACGTTCAGGGCAGGCTCGCTGCGCAGGGTCATGGCGCGTCCGCGTTCGTCGCTGGATTCACCGCAGGGTCTCCAGTGAAGCGCTCTGGTTGGTCACCGGCGAGGTCAGGGCGTCTGCGAACGGGTGTCCAGCGCCAGCCAAGCGTGTGCGTCGTGAAGGCAGATGGGGCAGGTGTGCAGCAGACAGAAGCCGCCGATGACCATCGGAGTACTCGCCAACGCCGCCGCCCCCGCCGGAGTCGGCGCCGACCCAACCACGCTCAGCGACAACGTCATCTTCTCGCTCCTGCTCGACGCGGGCGCAACCACCTGAAACGCGACCCCGCACTCACCGAGCTCCCTGCGCTTCTCAGCCCGACCGTGGCGCTCTGTAGAAAGTGTGGCGCTCTGTAGACCGTCGCGAGCAACCATTGAGAGAGCGACCCCTACGTGGCGCCTGACACCACGATGGGCTGAGCGCGGAGAACACATGCTCGGGGTGAACAGAGCGGCTGCTGCTGTCGTGGCCGCGACGGTCGGGGCAAGACGGGCTCGGCTCGCATCCGTCACATGCACCGACCTCGTTGCGCAGTAGGCGGGTCCATGCACGGTCAGTGCGTATGGAGAATCAGTCTGGTCAGGTTGTCATCGAGGCGTCAGGCGAGGTCGCAGATCTGTCGTCGCTTCTGAGGTGTCGCGCGG
>CAYTLZ010000138.1:0-9851 GCA_964438785.1 uncultured Actinomycetota bacterium
CATCGAGGCCGACGAGGCGCTCGCCACCGAACTGCGCAACCACGTCGCGACGATGATCTCCCCGATCGCCAAGCCCGCGTCGTTGCTGTTCACCGCCGATCTGCCCAAGACCCGCTCGGGCAAGATCATGCGCCGGCTGCTCAAGGACATCGCCGAGGACAAGGCGCTGGGTGACACGACCACGCTGGCGGATGCGTCGATCGTCGACTCGATCAAGGACCGCTACCTGTCCGGCAACGACTGAACCGGCTCCCCCACCGTCGGTAGCATCACCGGTTCGCACCGACGTCCGGTCCGTGGTGGTCCGGGCGTCGTCGTGATCGAGGGATGCCCGTGCCCGAACCGCTCGCCATCGCGCCGCGCCGTGCGCGCATCGCGGTCACCGCGACGTTCCTGGTCAACGGGATCGCGGTGCCGAGCTTCGTCACCCGGATCCCGTCGATCCGCACGGAGTTGGGCCTGCGCGAGGCCGTGCTCGGCACGCTGCTGTCGCTGCTGGCGGTCGGGGTCGTGCTGGGGCTGGTCACCGCCGGTCGGCTGATCCCCCGGGCGGGCAGCCGCGCCGTGACGCTGGCGGGTGCGTTGATCATGCTCGTCGCGCTGCCGGTGATCGGCCTGGCCGACGGACCCGTCACGCTCGCGTTCGCGCTGCTGGTCACGGGCTTCGGCTCCTCGAGCATGGACGTCGGCATGAACGCGCAGGGCGTCGGTGTCGAGCGGGCCCTCGAGCGTTCGGTGCTGCTCGGCATGCACGGTGCCTGGAGCCTGGGCGCGCTGCTCGCCGCGCTGATCGGGGCTGCGGCGATCGCGCTGCGCGTGCCGGTCGTGGCCCACCTCGGTGCCATCGCGGTGGTCGTGCTGCTCGCCCTGCTGGCGCTCGCGCCGAGCCTGCGGGTCGAGGACCGCGTCGGCGCGGACACCGCCGCCGGGTTCGCGTGGCCGCGTGGCGCGCTGCTGCCGCTCGGGCTCGTGGCGCTCGCCGGCGCGCTCGGGGAGGCCACCGCCAACGACTGGAGCGGTATCCACCTCCAGGACGTCGTCGGCGTCCCGGTCGAGCGGATCGGGTGGGGGTTCGTGGCGTTCACCGCCTCGATGACCGCCGTGCGGCTGCTCGGGGACCTCGCCGTCCGGCGGCTCGGGGCCGGGACCGTGCTGCGCATCGGCGGCGGGCTCGCCGGTGCCGGGTTCCTGCTCATCGCGCTGGTGCCGAACATCACCGCCGCGTTGATCGGGTTCGTGTTCGTCGGGCTCGGGGTCGGGGGCACCGTGCCGCTGGCGTTCGCGGCCGCCGGGCGGGTCGCCGAGTCACCCGGCGCCGGTGTCGCCGCGGTCGCGACGGTCGGCTACCTCGCCTTCGTGATCGGCCCGACCATGATCGGGTTGCTCACCGAGGCCGCCGGGCTGCCGGTCGCGTTCGCGCTCGTCGGCGTGGTGATCGCCGCGGCGACCGTCCGGCGGCAACCGGGGCTGGACTGACCCGGGCTCACTGCCCGATGTGGCGCAGGGCGATCTCGTGGTGGACCACGTGGGGCGGGGCCGCGAGCAACTCGACGATCGCCCGCGCGACATCCACCGCGTCGAGTCCGACCTCGGCGGCCGTGCCGGCCAGCTGCCGCGACATCTCGTCGTCGCTGAAGAGGTCGGTCGCGACGATGCCGGGGCTGACGACGGCCAGGCGGACACCGGCCGGGGCGAACTCGCGACGCATGCCCTCCGAGACCATGTGCACCGCAGCTTTCGAGGCCGCGTAGACCGCCATCGGGGTCGAACCGAGCCGCCGTCCCGACATCGACGAGACGTTGACCACGTCCGCGCCCGTCCCGTTCGCCGCGGCGGTCCGCAGATGGTCGGCAGCCGCCGCGGTGACGTGCAGCACACCGCGGACGTTGACATCGAAGGTCAGCTGCCAATCGTCCGGGTCGCCGTCCAGGGTGGACCCGGGGCGCAGCACCCCGGCCGCGTTGACCAGCCCGTCGAGCCCACCGAGTTCGTCGGCCGCCCGCCCGACGGCCGCGCGGCACGCCCCGGCATCGACGACGTCCGCCGGGACGACCACGACCCGCGGCATGGCGGACTGCACCGATCCTGACGCCGCCCGTCCAGCGGGGTGGTCGGGCCCGGCGGGCTCGCCGGGCTCCGGCGGCTCGTCGGGCTCCTGCGGCTCGTCGGGTTCCAGCGGCCCGCCGGACTCCGGCGGCCCGCCGGACTCCGGCGGCTCGCCGGGTTCAGAGTGCGCGTCCGGCAGCTGCTCGAGTTCGCCGGCGAGGTCGTCGAGGACCGATGCCCGCCGCGCGAGCAGCGCGACCGAGCCACCGGCCGCGACGACGACACGGGCCGTGGCGGCACCGATGCCCGAGGAGGCACCGGTCACCAGGATCCGGCGGCCGCGCAACGCACCGGCGGTCGGTGAGCCACCGGCGGTCGGTGAGCCACCGGCGTCCGGCTGCGGTGTGGACATCCTCGACCTCCGACCGGTGCGTGCGGGGCAATCTCCTCGTGCCGGTCAGTCGTCGAGCAGCCCCTCGGCGCGGGCCTGGTCGACCAGCACCTTGACCTTGCCGAGCTCACCGGGGCGGTCCATCAGCAGCTCGCCACGGCGACGACGGAACGCGCGACCGAGCTCCTGACGTGTGCCGATCGGGACCTCCTCACGCGCGACGTTGAGCACGTCGCGCTCCTCCTCGTCGAGGTGGTGGGTGAGCGTCTCGGACAACTCCTCCAGCGCCTCCTCGAAGGCCTCGGCATCGTCGGCGTCCACCTGCAGCAGTTCGAGCAGGGCGAGGTGCCCGTCGGCGTGCTCCTCGGCGCCGTGCGCGATCTCCTCGGCCTCCTCCGGGGCACGCCGCTGCAGCTTGGGATAGACCTCGTCCTCCTCCGCCTCGGCATGGGCGACCAGCAGGTCGGCCAGGGCGGCCAGATCGTCGGTGCGGTCGTTCTCCCGGTTGCGCAGGTCGCGGAGCAGCTCCTCGAACAGCCGGTGATCGGCCAGGATGAGCTCGACGACGTCCTCGGTGTCGGTCGCGCCGGCACCTCGATCGATGATGGCGGTCATGTCGCGTCCTTGATCGTGGGGCTCGTCGTGGACCGTCGACGCGTGGTGCGGCGGGCCCGTCGGTCTGGATGAGAATCGTGCCCCGTGCCCGGCGCGTGAGCATCGCCGACCACCGGTCGAAGGATCATTCGGCCCGATGGGCCCGGCCGGATGCAGCCCCGGTCCACACCCTCGTCGGACGTCGCCGCGAGGGCGGACCCGCACCGGCACCGGCGGCAGCACGTGGGCCCGGAATCGTCATCGTCGGAGTCGGTCCGCGCACCCCCACGGCGGCGAACAACGGGTCGCGGAGGCCTTCCACGCTCGTCCCCGTCGCTGCACCGCCGGAGCCAGGCGGATTCGGACCGACGGGGCCAGATCGCACACCAACTCACGGGTTCGGGGTGCTCGATCCGGAGCCGACGTTCCTGATGCTGCTCGCCATCGTCCTGCTCGTCACGCTCGCTGCCCTCATTCCCGCCGCCACCCGCATCCTCGGTCGCAACGTCGGCTACCTCGCCGCGGCGGTGTTCGCCGGACTGGGCACGTGGTTCGCGACGCTCGGCCCCACGGTGCTGGCCGGCGACGCCCGGACCGAGATCATCGAATGGCTGCCGGCCATCGACGTGGCGCTGCGGCTGCGCCTCGACGCGCTCGGCTGGTTGTTCGCCCTGATCGTGCTCGGCATCGGCGCGGCGGTGCAGGCCTACGCCGCCCGCTACTTCGACGTCGGCGACACCCGGGTCGGGCGCGTCACCGCGCTGCTGACCGTGTTCGCCGCGGCGATGCTCGGCCTGGTGCTCGCCGACGACGTGCTCGTGCTGTTCGTGTTCTGGGAACTGACCAGCATCACGAGCTTCTTCCTGATCGGCGGGCTCGGCGAGGGCAAGCCCGGGGCGCTCCGGGCCCTGCTGACGACCGCGCTCGGCGGTCTGGCGCTGCTCGCCGCGGTGCTGCTGCTCGCCAACGAGGCCGGGACGTTCGCGCTGACCGCGATCCTCGCCAGTGGCGAGGTGGTGACCGGGGCCGCGACCGCCCCGGCGGTCATCATGCTCCTGCTGCTCGCGGTGGCCACCAAGTCCGCGCAACTGCCGTTCCACTTCTGGCTGCCCGGCGCGATGGTGGCCCCGACCCCGGTGTCGACCTATCTGCACGCCGCCACGATGGTCAAGGCCGGCATCTACCTGCTGTTCCGGTTCACCCCGCTGTTCGGCGGTGACGTGCGCTGGCAGGTCCCGCTGGTGCTGCTGGGTCTGACCACCGCGGTGTTCGGGGCGGTGGTGGCGAGCAACCGCACCGACCTCAAGGCGCTGCTGGCGTACTCGACGATCAGTCAGCTGGGCCTGCTCACCGCCCTGATCGGCATCGGCACCCCGCTGGCGCTGGCCGCCGCCGCGCTGCACACCCTGGCGCACGCGCTGTACAAGGCGACGCTGTTCATGACGGTCGGGATCGTCGACCACGCCTGTCACACCCGCGACATCCGCGAGCTCGGCGGGCTGCGCCGCCATCTGCCGTTGACCGCGGCGGCCGGTGGGTTGGCGGCGATCTCCATGGCCGGTCTGCCCCCGCTCGTCGGGTTCGTGTCCAAGGAGGAGGCGTTCGCCGGCTTCATCGGGCTCGGTGACCCGGCCTGGCTCGGTCCCGTGGCCGGCGTGCTGGCCGTGGTCGCCAGCATCGGCACCGTGGTCTACAGCGCGCGCTACTTCCTGCGGACCTTCACCGGTCCGACCGGGGTGGTCCCGGCCCACGGGGCCGCCACGTCCTTCGCCCTGCCGGCGGCGCTCACCGCCGGGCTCGGGCTGGTGCTCGGGCTGGTGGTGCCACGCCTCGATCCGCTGGTCAACGCCGTCGCGGTCGCGACCACCGGCACCAGCCCGGACCTGCACCTCGCGTTGTGGCACGGGCTGACGGTGCCGCTGGCGATGTCGGGAATCGTCGTCGGGGCCGGGGGTGCGCTGATCGTCGCGCGGGCCCGGGTCGAGCGCTTCCAGGACCGCACCACGATGTTCAGCGGGGCCGGGCTGTTCGACCGCATCTACGACGGGGCGATCCTGGTCGGACGGCAGGTCGGACGGCAGGCCACGCCGCACGCCCCCGCCGTGTATCTGCTGCCCGTCGTGGCGATCCTGGTGGCCACCGGGTTGGCGACGGCGTCGCTGGTCACCCTGCCGGCCGGGCCGGCCGCCGCCTCGCAGCCGGGCGACTGGATCATCATCGTGCTGCTCGCCGCCTGCATCGTCGGCGTGGTGCAGGCCCGGAGCCGCTTCGCCGCGGTCGCCACCCTCGGGCTCGCCGGGTTCACCGTGGCCGGCTGGTTCGTGCTGATCGGCGCGCCGGACCTCGCGCTCACCCAGTTGCTCGTCGAGACGCTGACGGTCGCGGTCGTGGTGGTCGTGTTCCGACGGCTGCCCCCGACGTTCCTGCGCGGCGACCGCCGACGCAAGGGTGCCTCCGCGGTCATCGCGATCGGGGTGGGCATCGCCGCCGGCGCGGCGACCTACCTGCTGACCGGCCGACGCGAGCTGTCCGAGATCGGTGGACGACTGCTCGCCGAGGGTGAGGGCCTGACCGGCGGGATCAACGTGGTCAACACGATCCTGGTGGACTTCCGCGCCCTGGACACGCTCGGCGAGATCACGGTCATCGCCACGGCCGCGGCCGCCATCGTCGGGCTGGTCCGCTACAGCGAGTTCGATCCGGTCCCGCGACCCGGCCGCCAGCAGGGCCCGAGCATCGATCCCGACGAACGCTGGGGCGGGATCGGCGTCATCGACTCCCCGATCCTGCGCAGCGCCAACACGCTGCTCGCACCCATCATGATCCTCGCGTCGCTGTGGTTGCTGGTCCGCGGGCACGACGCCGTGGGCGGCGGGTTCATCGGCGGGCTGACCGCCGGTGCGGCCGTGGTGCTGCTGTACTTCAGCCGCGGCCACGAACGCATCTGGCGCAGCCGACTGCTGCGCACGCTGCCGCTGGCCGGCGTCGGCCTGGCCGTCGCGATCGGCTACGGGCTGTCGGGGCTCACCCGGGGAGCCTTCCTCGCCGGTGCCAAGGTCACCCTGCCCGGGGGGCTCGAGGTCGCCGCATCGCTGGTCTTCGACGTCGGTGTCTACATCGTGGTCGTGGCCGTGGTCGTCGCCGTCCTGCGCCACCTCGGTCAGGGCATCCCCGAGCAGCCGCCGGATCCCGAACGGATGCGGCCGAGCGCCGACGCCGAACCGGCGTCGGGCACCGTCGACGACCCCGACGAGCTGCCGACCCATCAGCCCTTCGGCGGGCTGCTCACCGTCGGCGCGCGCCGACTGACCACCACGCGGACCGGCCAACGCGCCGGGCGCCAGCGCCACGACCCGCCCGCCACCCGCCAGCGCCACGACCCGCCCGCCACCCGCGAGCGCCACGACCCGCCCGCCACCCGCGAGCGCCACGACCCGAGCGCTGCACGCGAGCGTCCGGACGTCGAGGTACCCGGCGACCACGACAGGAGGCACCGATGACCGCCGCCATCATCGTCGCGCTGCTCACCGCCGGCGGGACCTATCTGATCCTGATGCGTGGCATCGTCCGTATCGCACTGGGCTTCACGCTGCTCGGGCACGCCGCGACGACCCTGCTGGTCGCCTCCGGCGGGGTGAATCGCCGCGGGGTGCCGTTCATCGGTGCGCCGGGAACACCCGCCGACCCACTCCCCCAGGCCTTCGCGCTGACCGCCATCGTGATCTCGTTCGGGATCACCGCCTTCCTGCTGACCCTGGCCTTCCGCGGTCGGGACGTGCTCGGTCACGACGACGTCGAGGACCCCGATCTGCACGACCACCTCGTCGGTGAGCTCGACGGGGTACCCGTCGTGCTCGACCGGCATCCGGCCATCGCGGCGGGTGCCGACGCCGACACCGACCCGGGCAAGGACCCCGGTCGCGAGCCGGGGCAGCGCCGATGAGCACCCTGTTGGCCGCGCCGTTCGCAGCCCCGCTGATCGCAGCCGGGCTCGGCCTGCTGCTGCGCCGCTCGACCACGGCGCAGCGCACCCTGATGGGTGTGCTGATGCTGGTGATGCTGGTCGACGCCGTCGCGCTGGTGCGCGCCACCGCCGACGGCGTGGTGGTCGCCACCCGGATCGGTGACTGGCCCGCCGGGCTCGGCATCCCGTTCGCCGCCGACGGGTTGGCGGCGCTGCTGCTCGTCGCGATGGTCCTGATGGCGTCGTTCGCGCTGCTGTTCGCCGCCGCCCGGGGCGAGGACCGCCATCCGCTGTTCCACCCCGTCGCGGCCGTCACCCTGGCGGGCGTCTTCGGGGCCGTGCTCACCGCCGATCTGTTCAACCTGTTCGTCGCGTTCGAGGTGATGCTGATCGGCTCGTACGTCCTGCTGACCCTGCGCGGCTCGCGGTCCCAGGTCCGGGCCGGCACGATCTACGTGGCCGTGAACCTGCTGGCCTCGACCGCGTTCGTCGGCGGGATCGCCCTCGTCTACGGCACCGCCGGCACCGTCGCGTTCATCGATCTCGCCGACGCCGTCGACCGCGAACCGGCCACCGCCGTCGGGCTGGCCATCATCATCGTCGCGATCAGCGTCAAGGCCAGCCTGGTGCCGATGCACACCTGGCTGCCACGCACCTACGTCGAGGCAGGACCAGCCGTCACCGCCCTGTTCTCCGGGCTGCTCACCAAGGCCGGTGTGTACGTGCTGCTGCGGCTGTCGAGCGTGGTCATCGGTGACGCCCCGCAGGTCCGCGAACTGCTGCTCGCACTCGCGCTGATCACCATGGTCATCGGCGTGCTCGGGGCCATCGGGCGCAGCGACGTGCGCGGGATCCTCGCCTTCCACATGGTCAGCCAGGTCGGCTACCTGCTGCTGCCGCTCGGCATCTGGACCGTTGCCGGCGTCACCGCCGGCATCGTCTACCTGCTGCAGTACATCCTGGTGAAGGGCGCGCTCTTCCTCGCCGCCGGCACGATCGAGACGTTGACCGGCACCGGCCGCCTCGACCGGCTCGGCGGGATGCTGCGCACCCATCCGAGTGTCGCCATCGGGTTCCTGCTGCCCGCGCTCGCGCTGGCCGGGCTCCCGCCGTCGAGCGGCTTCGTCGGCAAGGTCCTGCTCATCCGGGCCGCGTTCGAGGACCAGCAGCTGCTCGCCGGCGGCATCGCCGTCGCCGTGAGCCTGTTCACCCTGCTGTCGATGATGAAGATCTGGACGGGGGTGTTCTGGGGCGAACCCGCCGTGGTGGTCACCGAGGAGGTCGAGCACGGCGCGCTGGGACTGCCCGTCCCCGCGGGCGGTGCCGGCGACGACGACCCGCCCGGTGCGGCCCGGGCGGCCACGGTCAACGTCGGCGTCGCCGCGGACGCCCACCACCGCGAAGGCCGGCCCCTGAGTCGCCGTGCGCTCGCCGGGATGATCGGCCCGGCCGTGCTCGTCGGGCTGCTCACGATCATCGCGGGCATCGGTGCCCAGGAACTCATCGAGCTCGTCGAGCCCGCGGCGCGCAACCTGATCGACCCGACGCCCTACCTCGAGGCGGTGCGCAACGCATGAATCAGCTCCTCACCCTTCCCGCCCGCATCTACCACGCCCTGCACTTTCTGGTGTTCTTCACCCGGGAGCTGGTGATCGCCAACTTCCGGGTCGCCTGGGAGATCGTCACCCCCGGACTGCGGCTCTCGCCGGCGATCGTGCGGGTGCCGATCGCGTGCCGCACCGACTGGGAGACGATGCTGCTCGCCAACGCGGTCACGATGACCCCGGGGACGTTGTCACTCGAGGTCGACACCACCGACGGGGCCCTGTTCGTGCATTCGCTGTACGTCACCGACCGGGCCGAATTCGTCGCCAGCATCCACCGGATGGAGTACCTGCTGCTGCGGGCGATGCGCGCGACACCACCACCACGTCACAACCCCGTCACGACCACCCCGGAGGTGCACCGATGACCGCGCTCGACCTCGCCCTCGGGGTGCTCGCCGTCGCCTTCATCTGCGCGGTCATCCGCGCCTATGTCGGGCCGACCATCGCCGACCGCGCCCTGGCTGCGGACATGGGCTTCTACTCGATCGTCGGGGCCACCGCGCTGCTGGCCCTGCGGTCGGGAGCGACCCAGTTCCTCGATCTGGTGCTCATCACCACCATGCTCGGCTTCCTCGCCACGGTCGCGCTGGCCGCGCTGGTCGGACGGCAGGGCTCATGAACATCGCCGGCGACGTCCTGATCACCATCGGCGTGCTGCTGATCCTGCTCTCCGGGGTCGGCCTGCTGCGCTTCCCCGACACCCTGACCCGGGCGAACGCGACCACGAAGGCCGCGGGGCTCGGCGTGGCCTGCCTGTTCGCGGGCGTGGCGTTCGCCTTCGCCACCCCGGAAGCTGCCGTCAAGATGACCATCGCGGTGCTGCTGCAGTTCACGGCAGCACCCATCGCAGGCCACGTCATCGGCCGGGCCGCCTACCGCTCCGGCACCCCGTTGTGGCCCGCCACCCACCTCGACGAGCTGCAGGGCTTCCGCGAGCGGGCCGTCGAGCCGGCGCGCGATCAACCCGGCAACCAAGCGGTCGGCGTGGCCGACACCCCCGCTGAGGTCCAGCCACCACCGCACGGCTGACCACCCGACCGGCTCCAGCCCGCGACCAACCCGCGACCAGCCCGCGACCAGCCACCGCCCGGTCGATGCCGCGTCGCCGCGATGTCATCGTCGGGTCGTTGCCGTGCGCCATCCGCACCGCACGGCCACCTCGATGCCCTTGAGCGCGCACGCACGCGGCCGAGATGGACTTCCCCCCGTTGGCCGGACACGGGGTTATGCGGCTGCCGTTGACGGTAGC
>CAYTLZ010000139.1:0-9684 GCA_964438785.1 uncultured Actinomycetota bacterium
TCGAGCTCGGCGAGCTGCTCGCGGACGTCGTCGAGGTCGTCGACGGCGGCAACTCGCACTTCCGTGATTCGCAGCGCCACGCCGAGCAGCTCGGCCAGCAGGGCGTCGGGTTCGTCGACGCGGGCGTGTCTGGTGGGGTGTGGGGGCTCGACGAGGGCTACTGCATCATGGCCGGAGGACGTGACCAGGACATCGACCACCTGCGGCCGATCTTCGACGCGCTGGTCACCGAGGCGGGCTTCGCGCACGTCGGGCCGGTCGGAGCCGGCCACTACGTGAAGATGGTGCACAACGGGGTCGAGTACGCGCTCATGCAGGCCTACGCGGAGGGGTTCGAGCTGCTGAGCAGCGTCGATCTGGACATCGACGTGCCGGCTGCGCTGGAGGTCTGGCGCCACGGCAGCGTGGTCCGGTCGTGGCTGCTCGACCTGCTCGCGGACGGGCTGGCACGCGACCCCGGGCTGGCCTCGGTCGAGGGCTACGCGGAGGACTCCGGTGAGGGCCGCTGGACGGTCGAGGAGGCCATCAACAACGCCGTGCCGGTCCCGGCGATCAGCGCGGCGCTGTACGCCCGCTTCGGCTCGCGCCAGGAGGACTCGCCGGCGATGCGGGCGATCGCGACGTTGCGCAACCAGTTCGGCGGCCACGAGGTGCGCCCGTCATGACCGAACGCAGTGACGCGATCGTCGTGTTCGGCGTGACGGGCGACCTCGCGCGCAAGAAGCTGTTCCCCGCGTTGCACCGCCTCGCGGTCGCCGACGCGCTGCCCCAACGGGTCGTCGGTGTCGCACGATCCGACTGGTCGCTCGAGGAGCTCGGTCAGCGGGCCCGCGACGCCATCGAGGAGTTCGGGAACGGGGTCGACGAGGTCGCGTTCGACCGCCTGATCGGGGCGCTGCACTACGTCGCCGGGGGCTATGCCGACGACACCACCTACGAGCGGATCGCCGAGGTGCTCGGAGCCTGCGAGCGCCCCCTGTTCTACCTCGCCATCCCGCCGAGCGTGTTCGACACCGTGATCGCGGGTCTGGCGGGCCAGAGCCTGCACGAACAGGGACGGTTGGTGATCGAGAAGCCCTTCGGTCGTGACCTCGAGTCCGCGCGGGAGCTCAACCGCTCCGTGCTCGGGTACTTCCCCGAGGATGCGGTCTTCCGGATCGACCACTTCCTGGGCAAGGAGCAGGTGCTCGACCTGCTGGTGTTTCGCTTCGCGAACCTGATGCTCGAGCCGGCCTGGAACCGCCACTACGTCGACAGCGTCCAGATCACCATGTCCGAGGACTTCGGTGTGGAGGGCCGGGGCGGGTTCTACGAGGAGGTCGGGACGCTGCGTGACGTCGTGCAGAACCACCTGCTGCAGGTGCTGGCGCTCGTGGCGATGGACGCACCGGTCGATGCCAGCGCGAAGGCGCTGCGCAACGAGAAGGTCAAGGTGCTCTCCGCGATCCGACCGCTGACCTCGGAGGCGGTCGTCCGCGGCCAGTACGACGACTACCGCGACGAGGAAGGGGTCGACCCGGACTCGGATGTGGAGACCTTCATCGCGCTGCGCGCCGAGGTCGACTCGTGGCGTTGGGCGGGGGTGCCGTTCTACATCCGGGCCGGCAAACGCCTGGCGACGACCGCCACCGAGGTACTGGTCGAGTTCAAGCAGCCCCCGCGGTTGTTCTTCGCCCGCTCGGAGGCCGATCTGCCCCATCCCAACCACCTGCTGTTCCGGCTCAAGCCCGGTGAGCGGGTGTCGATGTCGGTCCAGATCAAGCGTCCGGGCGACGAGCTGCACAGCCGCCCGGTCGATCTGGTCTACGACTACGACGAACGCACCGACGGGGCCATGGAGGATGCCTACGCCCGCCTGCTCGACAGTGCGCTCGACGGTGACCAACGGCTCTTCGCCCGCGCCGATGGGGTCGAGGAGGCATGGCGGGTGGTCGCACCCGTGCTCGATGACCACGAACCGGTGATCGTCTACCCCTCCGGATCGTGGGGACCCGCCGAGGCCGACGAGCTGATCGCCCACGACGGCGGCTGGCACTGCCCCGAGGTCGACCCCGGGGTGACCACCGATGGCTGAGCCGACGACCATTGGCGCGACATGAGGATCGAGGTCCTCGCCGAGCAGCAGCTCGCCGCCCACGCCGCGGCGATCCTCGCCGCCAGTCTCCGTGCCGCGACGGCCGCCCGGGGTCGGGCGAGCATCGCCTTCAGCGGGGGCTCGTCCGCCGGTGCACTGCTGGCGGCGCTCGCCCGGGCCGATGTGCCCTGGGACGTGGTCGACGTCCTGCAGGTCGACGAACGAATCGCGCCCGACGGGCATCCCGACCGCAACCTCACGACCCTGCAGCAGCACCTGCTCGACGAGGTCCCGCTGTCAGCCGCACGGATCCATCCGATGCCCGTCACGAGCCCGGACCTGGACACCGCGGCACGCAGGTACGCGGGAACCCTGCGCGAGGTCGCCGGCGATCCGCCGCAGCTGGACGTGGTCCATCTCGGGCTCGGCACCGATGGGCACACGGCGTCGCTGACGCCGGGATCCGCGGCGCTCGAGCCGAACCACGAACCGGTGGTCGTGACCGACGCCTACGAGGGTCGCCGTCGGATGACGCTGACCCTGCCCGTGCTGTCGGGTGCGCGCGGACTCGTCTGGTTCGTGCAGGGCGCGGCGAAGGCCCCGATGGTCCGGCGCCTCGTCGCCGGCGACGACACGATCCCTGCCGGCCGGGTCGCAGCCGGGAATGCACGGCTGCTCCTGGACACGGCCGCCGCCGCTGAACTGGGCGGGGGCGCACGGCCGAGGCAGTGATGTTGAGATCGAGGGTGTCGGCCGACGTCCACGCCGATGGTCCTGTGGCGGACCCGGCACGGCGATCTGGCCCTCAGACGCTCTCGTCGCGCAGTGCCGCCCGTCGACGCGTGAACTCGTCCTGATCGATCTCGCCACGGGCGAAGCGCTTCTCCAGCACGGCGAGGGCGTCGTCGGCGGCACCGTCGGTCGTCGGCGCTGAGCGCCGCCCGTCCCGGGTGAGTGCCCAGACGATCAGGGCGATCAGTGCGGTGATGAGCAGGATCGAGACGAGGCCGCCCCATCCGCCCATCCACCACGTCATCATCCCGTCGGGCTGGTTCATGCCGGGCATCATGTGGTCTTCCTGTCGAGGGGCCGCGGTGGATCTTCCGTCACCGGATCCGTGCCACGACCCGACAAGGTAGGGCAGCAGGGCAGCCCGACGTGGGGCCCATCGGTGGTGACCACCGCGCCGGCGAGGTGACGGCCGTTGGTCAGGACGGCGGCGGATAGCCGAACCGCTCGCCGTCCGCCCAGCGTGGGGGCTGGTTGCCGAAGGCCGGGATGCCGCCGTGGTCCTTCAGCATCCGGGCGAGGTGGAGCAGGTTCCACGTCATGAACGCCGTGTTCTGGTTGGTGAAGTCGGTGTCGAGACCGACCGGCACCTCACCGTCCCCCTGCTCGTCGCCGTAGCTGGGACCGGGTCCGACCGGCCCGATCCAGCCGGTGTCGGCCTGCGGCGGGATGGTGTAGCCGAGGTGCTGCAGGGCGTAGAGCATGGTCATCGCGCAGTGCTTGATCCCGTCCTCGTTGCCGGTGATCACCGCGCCGCCGACCCGCCCGTAGTAGTCGTACTGGCCCCCGTCGTTGAGCTCGGCCGAGTAGGCGTAGAGCCGTTCGATGACCTGGATGCAGACCGACGAGGGGCTGCCGAGCCAGATAGGCGTGCCCAGCACGAGGATGTCGGCCGCGAGCACCTGCTCGAACAGCTGCGGCCAGTCGTCCCGGTCGAACAACCCGTCCGCGGTCATGTCGAGCTGCACGCCCGGGGCCAGGTGGTGGTCGACGGCACGGATGACGTCGACCTCGACGCCGACCTGCTCGAGGATCGCGATCGACCGGTCCATCAACGTCTGCGTGTGCGACGTCCGTGGGGACGGCGTCAGCGTGCAGTTGATGTACACGGCCGTGAGATCGTCGTAGCGCGCGGGGGCGGCATCGGACAGCGTGGTCATCGGGTTCCCGTTCGTCGGCTCGGTCCCGCGTGTGGTCGCGGAGGTGGGGTGGTCAGGGCGATCGGGCGTCAGCGCAGGACGCCGGTGATCACGTCGGTGCCGCCGTCCTGCTGGCCGACGCCGAAGAACTCCTTGAGCTTCGCCTCGGCGAAGCCGAGTGCCTGCGCCATCTCGATGCGAGGTGGCACGATCAGCTCGTCGGGGTCCACCAGGACGTCGACCACGGTCGGATGCGGCTCCACGAGTGCCCGGGCGAGGGTGGTGTCGAGTTCGGCGGGGTCGGCGACCCGGTAGCCGCGTGCGCCGAAGGCCTCCGCCACGGCGGCCAGATCACACGGCGGTAGGGCGGTCTGTTGGTCGGCGAAGCCCTTGGCCTCCTGTTCGACGGTGATCAGGCCCAGCTTGCGGTTGTCGAAGATCACGACCGTGATGGGCAGGTCGAGTTCCACGGCGGTGATCAGATCGCTCGGGAGCATCGTGAAGGAACCGTCACCGACCAGGGCCACGACCTGGCGCTCGGGATACGCCAGTTGCGCGCCGACGACGGCCGCGACCCGCTCGGGACGGAGCGGCACGGCGTCGCTGGTCTCGAGCCGGCGCATCCATCGACGCCAGTGCGTCATGTCCTGCTGCGCGCCTTCGAGGAAGCGGCGGTCCCCACGGTGGGACAGCTGGGCGGTGAGTGCCGTCAGCGTCTCGTCGGCGTGGCCGACCAGTCCGACCTGCACGGGGAACCGGCGCCCGATCCGACGCGGTTCGGTGTCGATCTGCACGGCCGGCACGTCGTGGGCGGGGTAGAAGCCCAGATAGGGGAAGTCGGTGCCGACCATCAGCAGTGCGTCGCAGCCCTCGGCGGCGTTGACCGCCGCCCGGGTGCCCAACAGCCCCAGCCCGCCCACCGTCAGTGGGTGGTCGTCGGCGATGAGCGCCTTCCCCCGCAGCGTCTTGATGATCGGTGCGCCGAGCTGCTCGGCGATCTCGAGCAGTTGCGGGACCGCGTCCGCGGCACCGATGCCGGCCAGGATGAGCGGGCGCTCGGCATCACGCAGCAGTGTGACGGCCGCGGCGAGGTCCTCGGGGTGTGGCACGAGCCGAGCCGGACGCTCCCGGACCGCGCCGTACGTCGGCTGGCCGACCGTCTGCTCCGCGAGGTTCGCCGGCAGGGCGAGGTGGGCCACACCGGGGCCGGCGATCGCGGCACGGCAGGCCTCGATCGCCACGCTCGGCAACTGGTCGGGGTGCACGATCGTCTGGGAGAACGAACTGACCGCCGCGAACAGCTCGTGCTGGTCGAGTTCCTGGTGCGCCGCGGTGCCGAGCAGCGACGTGTCCGCCTGGCCCGTCACGGCGAGCACCGGAGCATGATCCCGGCTGGCATCGGCCAGCCCGTTGAGCAGGTGCACCGCGCCGGGACCCGAGGTCCCCACGACCGCGGTCAGCTCGCCGGTGAGCTTCGCCTGGGCGCTCGCGGCGAACGCGCCGGCCTCCTCGTGGCGGACCTGGACGAACGTCAGCTCGGGATGGCGACGGATGCCATCCACCACGGCGTTGACGGCATCACCCGGCACACCGAACAGCTGGCGGACACCGGCGTCGGCCAGCACGGCCAGCAGGCTGTCGATGACGGTGGTGGCGATGCTGACTCCGTGGTCGCGATCGGCCCGAGCGTGCCCGGCGCGCTCAGCGGTCGGACGCCGCGGCCAGGCAGGACGGCCGAGGACACGTCGTACTGGACTGGCCCCTCACGCTCATGGTCACGGGCCAGGGGCGCGGCCCATGCTCAGGGTCACGGGCCAGGGCTCGGGGCCACCGAGCCGTCGGCTCAGGGCGCGACGGGGAGCATGAGCTGGGCCGACTCCTCGGTGAAACGGTCGAAGCCCGCGGTGACCCGGACCTGCCACTCGCCGGGGAGGACGAGGTCGTCGGTGATCACGAGCCAGTGCCCGGGTCCGACGAAGCTCGGCTCGATCCGCAGGGGGCCGAGCTGCTCGGCGGTGTGGGTGAGTTCCAGGGCGAGGTCGTCGACGTCATCGCTCGGCTGGCCGGGGTCGTCCACACCGAACACGAACAGGTGCAGCGAGTTGGTCCCGGCCCGGTTCGGGTCACTCACGAGCAGCACCTCGTGGTCGTCGCCGAGTTCGCCGGTCACCTCGTACCAGCCACCGAGGCCGGCAGCCTGCGATGGTGGCTGGGTGACCACCAGCACGCCGGTCACGGCGAGCACCCCGACGAGCAGCACGGCCTCGACGCGCAGGGCGCTCGAGAGGCGTCGCCAGGCCGTCGACGCATCGCCGGTCGGCGCGGCGACGACCCGGGGGACCAGCACCCATCGGTTGACCACGGCCACGGCGACGACGAGCGCGACCACGCCCGACTTGGCCACCAGCAGCCAGCCGTACGACGTCGAGGTGAGCGCGCGCGGTGAGCCGAGCAGCGGGACGGCCATGGCGACACCGGCGGCCGTGACCAGGGCGACACAGACGAGTGCGACGGCCGAGAACCGGGACACCAGGTGCGCGGCGCGCTCCGGGTGCTCGTCACGCTGCCGTCGCAGACCCAGGGCGAGCAGGACCACACCGGCGAACCACACCGCGCCGGCACCGAGGTGCACCGCATCGGCACCGGCCAGCAGCCAGGCGGGTTCGACCGTGCGCTGGTGCCCATCGAGCAGGTACGAGCCGATCACCGCCGCGCCCGGTGCCAGCGCGAGCACCGGCGTGCTGACGGCCAGGAATGCCACCAGTGCGAGCAGGGCGACCACCCGCAGCACAGCGGCCAGCCCGAACGGGGACGCCACGACCTCGACCAGGAACCCCGGGTCGGCCGCCGCCGCGGATGCGCCGGCGAGCACGACGGCCTGGACCGGGATCGTCGCCGCAGCCGCAGCGGCCGCGACCAGCCCGGCCACCAGGCCCACCGAGCGGGCCAGCGACCGGTCGCGTTCGGCCCGGGCGACGAGCGTGCCGAACACCAGCGAACCGACGGCCAGCAGCCCGGCCACGTACCCGACCGTCCGCAGTGCCCGCCCGATGACGGTCGCCAACGGGGACTGGGCGTCGGCGGCGATCTCGGCCATGACCTCCGCGTCGAGTTCGCCGTCGCCCACCGTGAACGACAGCAGCCCACGCACCGGATGCCCATCGGCCGAGGTCACCTGGTAGGCGACCACGTAGCCACCGTCGTCGAGCCCGCCCAGTGCGACGGCGACCTCGTCGGCCGGCGTGTCGAGAAGCGCACCGTCGTCCACCCGACCGGCGTCGCCGTCGAACACCCGCAGCCCACCGACCGTGGCCTGGACCGGCTCGTTGAACACGATGCGGACCTCGGCGGGTGCCGCGTCGAGCACGGCTCCGTTGCCGGGCGTGGTCTCGACGACGTAGGCGTGCGCCGACGCGGGCATCGGGCTCAGCAGTGCGAACGCCACCGTGCCCAGCAGCACGGCGGCGATCGCGCGCGCTGCCTGGCTCACACCGGCCTCCAGGGTCCGTCGACGCCCGCGACCGGGCCTCGTCGAGGGTACGGCGACCCGATCGCAGCTCATGACGCGGACACCCGGGGCATGGGTGCACCGGACACGTGCACCTCGGGGGCGCGCGGCGTGTGGCGGACTCGTGCGAGGCACGTCGCGATACAGTCGCGACCTTCCCGTCACCTCGTCCACCGCCGTCTCCTGCGCACGTGTGGGGCCGATGTGGAGCCCGATCGCGAACGGAGACCGCACATGCCGCAGCACCGCGATCCCGACCCGTCCGCGGACGATCAGGCACCCGACCTCGACCCGATGGAGATGGCCCCGCACTACTACGGCGGCCAGGCGGTCATCGAGGGTGTGATGATGCGCGGGCGCGACCGCTGGGCGGTCGCGGTCAAGCGCCCGAGCGGCGACATCTGGCTCGAGTGCCACCACACCTCCTCCGCCCCGCAGGACAAGCCGTGGCTGAAGTGGCCCATGATCCGGGGCTGCTACGCGCTGGTCGACTCGCTCGCCATCGGGATGAAGGCGCTGGGGATCTCCGCGGAGCGCTCGTTCCCGGAGGACGAGTCCGAGGAGGAACTCTCCGGCGTGGCGATGGGCGGGGCCATGGTGACGGCCGCGCTGCTGTTCATCGGAATCTTCATCTTCCTGCCCTCGGCCGGGACCAAGGGCATCGACGCGCTCATCGGCAACGTGATGGGCGACGGCATCTGGTTCCACATCATCGAGTCCGTCATCCGGATCGTCATCTTCCTCGGCTACCTGTGGTCCATCTCGCTGGTGTCCGACATCCGTCGGGTGTTCGAGTACCACGGGGCCGAACACAAGACCATCGCGGCCTGGGAACACGGTGAGGTGCTCGAGCCCGAGAACGTCGACAAGTACTCGACGTTGCACGTGCGCTGTGGGACCAACTTCCTGATCCTGGTGATGCTGATCGCGGTCGTGGTCTACACGGTCGGTGGTCTGCTCGTCCCACCGCCGGAGGGCATCGCGTGGTGGGGCGCGGTGATCTACCACGTGATCCTGCGGGTCGTGCTGCTGCCGGTCGTCGCGGGTCTGGCCTACGAGCAGCTCAAGCTCGGTGCCGCGCGGGGCGACAACCCGTTCGTGCGGGCGGTCACCAAGCCCGGTCTGTGGCTGCAGCTGATCACGACCAAGCAGCCCGATCGCGACCAGATCGAGGTGGCCATCCGCGCGTTCGAGGCGGTGGTCCCCGCCGAGCACCGCGAGGGGCGTGTGCCGACCACGCTCGACACCCCGATCCGGCTCGCCCACGACAGCCTGGAGGTCGTGCTCGAGTCCGCCGAGGTCAGCGTCGAGCCTGCGCCGGACGCCCCCGACACGGTCGACGGTGCCGCGGACACCGCTGCTCGCGACGCCGACGACCCTGCCGACAGCACCGACCGGACCGCGTTGGATCCCGGTGCCGCGCAGGCCACCGTGTCCGACCCCAACGCGAGGCCCTGACCCCGGTGTTCGACAAACTCGCCCAGCTCGAGGACCGCACCCACGACATCGAGGCGCAGCTCGCCGACTCGGCGATCGCCTCGGACGGTGAGCGGTACTCCGCGCTGGCCAAACAGCACGCGGAGCTCGCCGAGGTGGTGGCGGCCTACCGCACGTGGCGCGACGTGGTCGACGACCTCGAGGTGGCACGCGAGATGGCCGCCGAGGCCACCGGCGACGAGCGTGCCTCGATGGAGGCCGAGGCGGTCGAGCTCGAGGCGCGTCGCCGTGAACTCGAGGACCAGCTGAAACTCGCGCTGGTGCCGAGCGACCCCAACGACGACAAGGACGTCATCCTCGAGGTGCGCTCGGCCGCCGGGGGCGACGAGGCGGGCCTGTTCGCCGGTGAGCTCGAGCAGATGTACCTGCGTTACGCCCAGCGACAGGGGTGGCAGGCGTCCGTGCTGTCGGAGGCGGCGCAGGGGGTCGGTGGCATCAAGGAGGCGGTGGTCGAGATCGTCGGCCGGGGTGCGTTCGCCCATCTGAAGCACGAATCGGGTGTGCACCGGGTCCAGCGCGTCCCGGCGACCGAGTCGCAGGGCCGCATCCACACCTCGACCGCATCGGTGGCCGTGCTGCCGGCGGCCGAGGACGTCGACGTCGAGGTGGATCCGAACGACGTGCGCGTGGACGTGTTCCGGTCCTCCGGCCCGGGCGGGCAGAGCGTCAACACCACC
>CAYTLZ010000140.1:0-9431 GCA_964438785.1 uncultured Actinomycetota bacterium
AACGCCTCGTGACCCGGGGTGTCGATGAAGGTGATCTTCCGGCCGTCCTTGGTGATCTGGTACGCACCGATGTGCTGGGTGATCCCGCCGGCCTCGCCGGAGACGACGTCCGTTGAACGGATCGAGTCGAGCAGCAGGGTCTTGCCGTGGTCGACGTGACCCATGACGGTGATGACCGGCGGCCGGGTCTCGAGCTTGTCCGGATCCTCCGGCGTCTCGACGCCGAACTCCAGCTCCTCCTCGGACATGAAGTAGATCTCGACGCCGAGGTCGGCCCCGATGATCTCCACGGTGTCGTCGGGCAGCGTCTGCTGCACCGTCGCCATCTCGCCCATCTCGAACAGCTTCTTGACGAGCGTGGCACCGGGCACACCGAACTTGTCGGCGAGCTCCGCGACCGTGATGCCCGAGAGCACCTCGATGCGCTCGACCGTGATCTGCTCCTCGATCGGCACGTCACGGCGCATCGGCCCACGCGAGAGCTCCTGCTCCGCGGGACTCTGCTTGTCCTTGCGCTTCTTGCGCTTGGTCTTGCCCGAGTTCGCACCACCGGTGCCGCTGCCCGGTCCGGGACGGCCGGGGCCGCCGGGACCGCCGCCGGGCCCACGGTTGGTCGGCTGCCGGTAGGGCGAGTTGCCGCCGGGGCCACCACGACCGGCCCCCGGGGGGCCGCCGCGTGCAGGTGCACCGCTGCGTCCACCGGGGCCGCTGGGCGCGCCGGGGCCGGCACCACGATTGGGTGCCGCACCGCCCGGCTGCGGGGTCGGGCGCGCCGGGGCCTTGCGCAGTGGCGGCGGGATGGACCGCTTGCCGGAACCCTCGCGCGGCAGCACGGCATCGGGCTTCCGCCCCTCGGGTGGGGCCTCGCCCGTCGCGGTCGGCGGCGGCTGCGGTGAGCGCTGCGCCGGCGGGCGCAGCGGTGCCTCGCCCGGCTTCAGGCGTGGTGGCGGAGCACCGGGCATGCGCTTGGCCGGCGGTGGCGTCGCCCCACCGTCACCGGACGTCGGCGCGGACTCGCCACCGGCCTGCGGCGTGCCACCGGATGCGGTGCCCTCGGCCGGCGGGGTCGACGAGCCCGTGCCGCTGGCGGCCGGGGCGCTCGGGGTCGACTCGGCCGGAGCCGGCGTGGACGTGCCGTCACCACCGGTGTCGCCCGCGGCCGCCTCCTGCTCCTGCTGCGCGCGCAGGTGCGGGGGCAGGACCTTGGCGGCCTTCTTGCGCTCCGGCGGAGCGGCGGCCTGCATCGAGCGGTACCGCTCGAGCTCCGCGTTCTCCTTGTCGCGCTTGGCCTGTTCGTCGGCCTTGCGCTGCTCCTCGGTCTTGCCGAGGGAGTCACGGAAGCGCAACGCATCGCCGTCCGAGACGGACGATGAGTGGCTCTTGGCATCGATGTCGAGCTCAGCCAGGCGACGCAGGACCTCCTTGTTGTGGAGGCCGGTCTCCTTGGCCAGCTCGTAGACGCGGACCTTGTTGCTCACGCGTGCTCGCTCCTCACGGTGCCTCCAGGCACCTCGCTACGCACCTTGCCGGACAGGGTGTCCAGCGCCGCGTCGATCTCCGTTCCCGAGCCGCCACGCAGGGCACGCCTCAGGAGGCTCGCGTCACGACGGCGGGCCGTCGCGATGCAATCGGAATCGGGGCAGACATACGCCCCTCGGCCGGGCAGGCGGGTCTCGCCGTCGGCGCGGATCCCGCTGGGGGTCCGAGCGACGCGCAACAGTTCGTCCTGAGGACGAACGGTGCGACAGGCGACACACATCCTGACCGGCGCGTGGAGCGCGGTGTCCGACAAGGGTACGTCCTTCACGCTCCCATACGGGAGTCGTCGTGGATCTGGTGCTGCTCTGATGGGGTTCAGCGGCTGTCCGGGCCCATCGGTGCGCGCGCACCGGACACCGATCATGCGCTGCTCGGGACCGGATCCGCCGGGGCGGTACCGGTCCCGACGCCACGACTCACGCGCCGGTCTGCTCACCGGCCCCGGTCGTCGGTTCGTCGTCGGGGGCGGCCGGATCGGCGTCGCCGTCCACGTCGGGGCTCGCCCCGTCCGTGGCGGCGGCATCCTCGTCCGTGGCCGCGGCACCGTCGGTGGCCGCGGCCGTATCCGCGGCGGGCTTCGCGCTGGCCGCGGTCTCCGCGGTCAGTGGGCCCCCCGCACCGGCGGCCGCCCCGATGGGCAGGTCCGTCGCGGAGGGCTCCGCCTCGGCGGCCGCCACGTCGTCGTCCTCGTCCTCGAGGGCGGAACGACGGGTCGCCTCGGCACTCTCGTAGGCCTTCTGGATCGCGGCGGCACCCTCGTCGGAGAGCGGGTTGCCGTACTCGTCGATCAGCCCGGCGTCGAACGCGTCCTGGAACGCCTGCTGCTCCTCGGCGAACTGGCTCTCCGACTTGATGTCGATGCGCCAGCCCGTGAGCCGGGCGGCGAGCCGGGCGTTCTGGCCCTCACGTCCGATCGCCAGCGACAGCTGGTAGTCGGGGACGACGACCATGGCCGTGCCGTCGTCGGGATACAGGTAGACGTTGGTCACCCGTGCCGGCGACAGCGCGTTGGCGACGAGCTGCTCGGGCTCATCCGCCCAGCGCACGATGTCGATGCGCTCGGACTCGTCGGAGTGGAGCTCCTTCTGGACCGCACGGGCACGCTGGCCGCCGGGGCCGACACACGCGCCGACCGGGTCGACGTCCCCGTCGTTGGACATCACGGCGACCTTGGTGCGGTGGCCGGCCTCGCGGGCGATGCCCTTGATCTCGACGATGCCCTCCTCGATCTCGGGCACCTCCAGCGCGAACAGGCCGACGACGAGTGCCGGGTGGGTCCGGCTGGCGACGATCTGGGCACCACGCAGCTGCTTGCGGACCTCGATCACCACCGCACGGGTGTGCGCACCGTGGTCGAGCCGCTCGTTGGGGATCTGCTCGGCGTAGGGCAGCAGCGCCTCGGTCCGACCGAGCTCGATCAGTGTGACGTTGCCCTGCTGGGAGATCTGGCCGGTGACGATGTCGCCCTCACGGCCGACGTATTCGCCGTAGGTGGCTTCACGCTCGGCTTCGCGCAGGCGCTGCAGGAGCACCTGCTTGGCGGTCTGGGCCACGATCCGCCCGAAGTCCTTGGGCTCCTCGCGCCACTCGGAGACGATGTTGCCCTCGTCGTCGAGCTCCTGGGCGAACAGCGTCACCTCACCGGTGGTGCGATCCACGGTGACCCGGGCCTCATCGGCGCTGGCGTTGGGCGAGCGCTTGTAGGCCGACGCCATCGCCGTCTCGAACGCCTCGACGACGGTCAGGAAGTCGATGGACTTCTCGCGCTCGATCTGACGGAGCGCATCGATGTCGATCTTCATCGTTGAGGGCCTCCTGGACTCACCACGGCAACACGACACGTGCCTGCTCGATGTCCGCGAGGGGGACCACGAGCTCGGTGTCGTCGATGTCGAGGGTGAGATCGGTATCGGTGACGGCGACGACGACACCCGTGTGTTCCACGGGGTCGTCGGCGACATCGGCGGACGCGTCGGACACGGCCACCTTGACCTCGCGTCCGCGGTTGCGGGCGAAGTCACGGGCACGCACCAGCGGCTGGTCGGCCCCGGGCGAGGTGACCTCCAGCGTGTAGCGACCCGGCACCGGATCCACCTCGTCCAGCGCCTCGTTCAACTGCCGGGTCAGCGTCGCGACCGTGTCGATGTCGACGCCCTCGTCGGCGTCGAGGTCGAGCAGATCGATCGTCACCCGGACCAGCCGACGCCCAGAGGGCCCCGACACCCGCACGTCGAGTACCTCGACGGCCAACGCGGTCGCCAGCGGATCGGCCAGGCCACGGACGTGGTCCGCGATGGCGGTTTCCTTCGTCGTCATGGCACACCTCCTGCTGGTGGCTGATCGCGCCTGGCGCTCGGCGGTGGGTGGATCGGGCGTCGGTGGCTCCCGACTCGACGGTCGTCGTGGCCCGCTGGCTGGTCTGCCCGGGACGGCGACGGCGGTGGTCCGCGCGACGCCCGCACTCAAACGGCCGGCCCCGGTGAGGGAGCCGGCCGCCGCGTCGGACGTCCGCTGTGGTCGTGATCGGCCCATCGGGCTGGCCGGTGGGACGAGGATGGTCGAATCGGCGGTCTCTGGCGGCATCGGGACGGATCCCGTCGCCGACCCGGCGCGGGAGTGGGTCGTCCGGGTGCGGACGACAACCCCTGCAACAGGCCGCGGCGGGCCAACACGGCCCGCCACGGGTCGACCTTACCACGACGGTCACGTGGTCGCCACGGAGGCGGGCGTCCCCATGGGGCGTCGACCGCCCACCACGGCCGCCCCACCACGGTGGCCCGTCAGGCGACGACCGGTGCGCCCTCGCCGCGCTCAGCCCGGATCTCCTCGGCCATCTCGGTCGCGTAGTGGACCAGGGCCTCGACGATGTCCTCCTCGCGCACGGTCGCGATCTTCTCGCCCTTCTTGATGATGTCGCCCTTGCCGTTGCCCGCCGCGACACCGAGGTCGGCCTCGCGGGCCTCCCCCGGTCCGTTGACGACACAGCCCATGACCGCGACCCGCAGTGGGGCCTCGATGCCCTCGAGTCCCTTCTGCACGTCCTCCGCCAGCGTCCACACGTCCACCTGGGCGCGCCCGCACGACGGACACGACACGACATCGAGCCCGCGCTCGCGCAGGTGCAACGACTCCAGGATGGCGATCCCGGCCTTGACCTCCTCGACCGGATCGGCGGACAGCGACACCCGGATCGTGTCCCCGATGCCCTCGGCGAGCAGCGTGCCGATGCCCACGGCCGACTTGATCGAGCCGGTCTTGAGCGGACCGGCCTCGGTGACGCCGAGATGGAGCGGGTAGTCGGTGCGCTCGGCGAGCAGCCGGTAGGTCTGGATCATGGTCCAGGGGTCCGAGTGCTTGACCGAGATCTTGGTGTCGTGGAAGTCGACGTCCTCGAGCAGGCGCACCTCACGCAGCGCGGACTCGACCATGGCTTCCGGCGTCGGGCCGCCGAACTCGTCGAGGATGGCCTGCTCCAGGGACCCGCCGTTGACCCCGATGCGGATCGCGACACCGGCCTCGTTCGCCATCCGACCCAACAGCGCGACCTTGTCGTGCTTCTTGATGTTGCCCGGATTGATGCGCACGCCCGCGCAACCGGCCTCGATCGCCATGACGGCGTACTTCCACTGGAAGTGGATGTCGGCGATCACCGGGATCCGGGCGTGCTCGGCGATGTAGGCGAGCGCCTCGGCGTCCTCGGCCCGCGGTACCGCGACCCGTACGACATCGGCCCCCGCGGCCTGGGCCGCGGCGATCGCCTGGAGCGTCAGGTCGGCCTCGTGGGTCGGGGTGACCGTCATCGTCTGGACGCTGATCGGTGCGTCACCGCCGACCTCGATCGGCCCGAGCCGGATCTTGCGGCTCGCACGCCGGACCGGACCGGGGCTGTCGGGCCCGGAGGTCGGCGGTTGGTCCATCATCGGCAGATGCGCGGGAAAGGTCGTCACGGCGGTTCATCCTCGCTGATCGGAGCGCAGCGGGTCGTGTCGAGACTGGGGGGTCACGACGGACGGATCCTCGGGCGGCGATGCGCCCGACGGCCACCAGCGTCCTCGACGGGCGCTGACGGCCACTGAGCATTCGGTGCCGAGGCTACCCGTGGCCGGTCCGACGACGTCGGTGCGTCCGACCACCGCGGGCGGTCGTCACCCGCGGGTCGAGTCACTCGACCGCAGGGGATCAGCCGAACTGGATCGGGTCCACGATGTCGAGCCAGAGCAGGGCCACCAGCACGAACAGCAACACCCCGATGACCGGCAGCGCCACCGCGGTGATCGCGCGCGGATCCACGGTGTAGTCGGGTGTCCGACCACGCAATCGACGGGAGAGGTTGACCGACTTCTCGATCGCGAGCACGGCGAGGTGGCCGCCGTCGAACGGGGGCAGCGGCACCATGTTGAAGATGAAGAAGAACACGTTGATCGACGCCAGCAGAAGCAGGAAGCTGACGATCCCGGCGCTGCCCTGGCCGGAGGCCTGACCCGCCAGCGACGCGGCACCGACCAGCGACACCCCGGCCTCGGGATCACGGTCCTGGGCCCCGATGGTGGTCGAGGCCAGGGAGGCCAGCCCCTGCGGACTGAAGATGTTGATCAGCCCCTCGACCGAGGCACCCAGGATCGGGACCACCCCGCCGAGGGGCGCGACGTCGTCACCGAACGTGGCACGCACCAGCGCCTGGCTGGCCGGCAGCCGTTCCTGGGCGGCGGCCGGGATGAACCCGGCGCGGCCCACGACCTCACCGGAGGTCTCGTCGACCGCCTCGTCGAGGACGAGGTCGATCTCGATGGGTTCGCCATCGCGCTCGATGAGCAGCGTCGTCGGCTGGCCCGGCCGCTGCTGGAGTGCGTCGCGCAGGACCATGAAGTCGTCGGAGGCGACGTCGTCGACCGCCAGGATCACGTCACCCGGCACCACACCGGCGACATCGGCGGCGGCACCCTCCGCGACCACGGCGACCTCCGTGGTGGCCTCACCGGTCGGCAGGCCGACCAACGCATAGACGCCGAACAGCAGCACCAGGGCGATACCGAGGTGGGTGATGGGGCCGGTGCCGATCGCGATCGCACGCTGCCAGATCGGTCGATCGTGGTAGAAGCGTCCCTCGTCACCACGCCGCAGCCGGTGGGGCAGGTCGCCCACCCGTCGACTGTCATCGAGTTCGGTGGTCAGGACCTCGGTCAGCGCGGAGCGGGCGTCAGCGACGGTGGACGCCGGGCCGACCACCGCCCGCAGCCGCCGGACGATGCGCTCGACGAGTTCCGGCGGGGTGCCTCGTTCCTCCAGCATGGTCTCGAGCCGCGTGAAGGTCGCCTCGGGCACGTTGGGTGCCAGCGAGGTGTCCACACCGCCGGTGCGGGTCGCGTCCACCGCCTCGACGTCCCGGGCCTGCGCGCGGCGCCGCGATGCACCGCTCGCAGCGATGGCCTCCCGGTCGAGCGCGAGCCGCTGGGGATCGAACAGATCGTCGACGATGCCGCGCCGGCGTTCGTCCAGGGGCGTCATGCCACGGATCGACACGAACCCACCGAGCGGGAAGGCCTTCAGGCCGTATTCGGTCTCACCCTTCCGGGTCGACCACAGGGTCGGACCGAAGCCGACGAAGTAGCGGTCGGCCCGCATCCCGAAGAACTTGGCGGTGAGCAGGTGACCGAGTTCGTGGATCAGGACACACACGATGAGCGCGACGACGAACGCCACGATCGCCAGGGAAGCGCTCAAGACCGACCTCGCAGGGTGAGTTGTTCGCTGGTTCGGTGCCGTGCCCACGTGTCGGCGGTCAAGACGTCGTCGAGGTCGCGGGGCGCACGCGGCTGCGTCGCATCGAACGCCTCGAGCGTGTCGGCCACGGCGGCGGGAATGTCGAGGAACCCGATCCGTTCGGCGAGGAACGCCTCGACCGCCACCTCGTTGGCGGCGTTGAGCACCGCCGGGAAGCACCCCCGGCGACGCCCGGCCTGTTCGGCGAGGTCGAGCGCATCGAACGTCAGACGGTCGACCGGCTCGAAGGTGAGCTCGCTCGTCTTGGTCCAGTCACAGGCCGTGAACGCATGCTCGAGCCGTTCGGGCCACGCCAGGGCGAGCTGGATCGGCAGGCGCATGTCCGGCGGGGACAGCTGGGCGATGGTCGATCCGTCGTGGAACTCGACCATGGAGTGCACGATCGACTGTGGGTGGACGACGACGTCGAGGTCGTCCCAGGGCGTCGCGAACAGCTCGTGCGCCTCGATCAGCTCCAGACCCTTGTTCATCAGCGTGGCCGAGTTGACCGTGATGACCGGTCCCATGGACCACGTCGGATGATCCAGGGCGTCGGCCGGGCCGACCCGCGCGAGCTCGTCGCGGGTGGCACCACGGAAGGGGCCGCCACTGGCGGTCAGCACCAGGCGCGCGACCTCGTCGCGGCGGCCGCCCCGCAGGCACTGCGCGAGTGCGGAGTGCTCCGAGTCGACGGGGACGAGGTGGGTCTCACGTGACCCGGCCGCCTCGGCCGCGGCGACCACGAGGTCGCCGCCGACGATCAGGCTCTCCTTGTTGGCCAGCGCCACCGGGGTCCCCCGCCCCAGTGCCGCCAGCGTGGGGGCCAGGCCGATCGCGCCGGTGATCCCGTTGAGCACCACCTCGGCGTCCATGGCGGCCAACTCGGCGACGCCAGCCGCACCGGCGAGCACCTGCAGCGACCCACCCTCGGCCCGGAGCTGCGCGGCAGCGTCGGTGTCGCCGACGGCGACGCATGCGACATCGTGGTCGACGGCCTGCTGACGCAGTGTGGCGATGTCCCGCCCCGCGGCCAGACCGACCACCTCGAAACGGTTCGGGTGGGCCGCGATGACCTGCAGCGCCTGCGCGCCGATCGAACCGGTGGAGCCCAGGACGACCACGCGACGTCGCGTCCGCGTGGGAACGCTCACGCGTCGTCCTCGTTCAACGGCAGGCGCTGGCGATCGACCCGACCCGCCGCACCGACGGCCGCGGGCAGGCGGTTGCCGGCACCCAGCGTGTAGCTCGCGAGCAGCTGACCACAGGCGGCATCCGCGTCACGTCCACGGGTGTCGCGCAGGGTGACCGAGGCTCCGCGGGTCTTGATCCGCTCGATGAAGGTGGTGACCTTCTCCGCGGTCGGTTCCTTCCAGCGCACGCCCGGGGTCGGGTTCATCGGGATGACGTTGATGTGGGCGCGCATCCGCTTGGCGATCGCCGCGAGCCGGTCGGCCTGCTGGGCGTCGTCGTTGACGTCACCGATCAGACACCACTCGATGCTGACGCGCCGGTTGGTGGTGTTGCGGTAGGCGACCATGGCCTGTTCGAGCTCGGCCAGCGGATGGGTGCGGTTGATGGGCACGAGGTCGTCACGCAGTGCGTCGGTCGACGCGTGCAGCGACACCGCCAGCGTGACCGGCAGCCCGAGCTCCGCGAGCTGGTTGATGCCGGGCACGAGCCCCACGGTCGAGACCGTGATGCCCCGCGCGGAGAGGTTGAAGCCCTCCGGGTCGTGCAGCCACCGGACGCTGGCCAGCGTGGCCGGCAGGTTGGCGAGTGGCTCGCCCATCCCCATGTAGACGACGTTGGTGATGTGGTCGGGCGCGTCGTCGGGCAGGTGCTCGCCGTCGATGACCCCGGAGCGCAGGGCCGCATCGGCGACCACGACCTGACGCACCACCTCGCCCGCACCGAGCTGCCGACGGAACCCCGCCTGGCCCGTGGCGCAGAACGGACAGCCCATCGCACAGCCCGCCTGCGTGGAGATGCAGACCGTGGCCCGGTCCGGGTAGAGCATCAGGACGGTCTCGATCGCCTCACCGTCGGGGAACCGCAGCAGCAGCTTGTGGGTCCGTCCCTCGTCCGCGACGCTGTGGGCGACGAGCTCCGGGCGTGTGGGCGCGAACCGTTCC
>CAYTLZ010000141.1:0-8132 GCA_964438785.1 uncultured Actinomycetota bacterium
AGGTTCCACAGCGACTCGTACAGGAAGGTCGGGTGGAAGGTCGTCGCGCCCGGGAACCGTGCTGCGGTCGACGCCGGGACCGGATCGACCCGCAGCGCGAACGGCAGGTCCGTGGGCCGACCGAACAGTTCCTGGTTGAAGTAGTTCCCCCAGCGTCCGAAGGCCTGCGCCAGGGGCAGTCCCGGCGCGACCGCGTCCGCGAAGGTCCACACGTGCTGGTCCTTGATGCGCAGATAGACGATCACGGCGAGCGTCCCACCGATCAGCCCACCGAAGAACGCCAGCCCGCCCTGCCAGATCGCGAAGACGTCCAACGGGCGTTCGACGAAACCGCCGTCGCCGAGGAACCGTGGGATGACGTAGCCGATGCGGGCCCCGAGAAAGCCGAACCCGAGCGCGATCAGGCCGGCCTTCTCGGCCGTGTCGCCGTCACCGCCGAACCGCTCGAACCGGCGGACGGTCAGCCGCAGGCCGAGCAGGGCACCGACGGCGATGACCAGCCCGTACATGCGCAGGTCCAGTGGCCCGAGCGGGATGCCCTGGAACGGCGGGGGCGGGATCTGGGCCAGCGGCAGGTGCGCGACGAGCGGCGAGGCGAGCGCGGTGGGCAACACGAAGGTGTCCTGGGCCGGGAGCGGGGTGACGGTAGCGGGGGCCGTGCACGCGGAGAACGTCCGGGCCGCCGCGCGCCTTCCCGGGTGTGCGCCCCGCGGCGGGGGAGCCCCGGCCGTCAGCCGTGGGCGGCGAACACCGTCGCGAGCTCGGCAGGCGGGGGGACCTCGAGCTGATCGAACCGGCAGCTCATCACCTCGCGGTCCGGCCGCCACCGTTCGAAGCGGGCCGAGTGTCGGAACCGGTCGCCGGTGAGCTGCTCGTAGGCGACCTCGGCGACCAGGCCGAGCTGCAGCGGCTCCCAGCTGGTGTCGCGTTGGCCGGACCAGCGGTGCTTGCCCCGCGGTGTGGCCTCGGAGCCCTCACCCTCGTCGTCGAGCCAGGGGTGGTCGATCGCCGCGCCCGGTTCGACGCGGTGGGTGGCCAGTTCGTCGATCAGTTCGCGGCGGCGCGCGGCGCTGAACGACGAGGCGACGCCGACGTTGACCAGCCGGTCGTCGTCGTAGAGCCCGAGCAGCAGCGAGCCGACCCCCTCGCCGTCCTTGTGCCAGCGGAAGCCCGCGACCGCGACGTCCGCGGTGCGGCGCTGCTTGACCTTCAGCAGGGTGCGTCTGCCGGGCGCGTAGTGCTGGTCCGCCGGCTTGGCCATCACCCCGTCCAGTCCGGCCCCCTCGAAGCGGGTGAACCAGTCGGCGGCGGTGGCGGGATCCCGGGTCGCCGGGGTGAGATGCAGCGGTGGCTCGGTGTCGGCCAGCACCTGCGTGAGCCGTTCGCGTCGGGTCACGAACGGCGTGTCCAGCAGCGAGGTGTCGTCGATCGCGAGCAGGTCGAAGGCGACGAACCGGGCCGGCGTCTGCTCGGCGAGCAGCTCGATGCGTGAGGCGGCTGGATGGATCCGGTTGGACAGCGCGTCGAAGTCGAGTCCGTCATCCACCGGGACGACCAGTTCACCGTCGAGCACGATCCGGTCGGGGAGCAGGGCCTTCAAGGCCTCGGGGAGCTCCGGGAAGTAGCGCTCGAGTGGCTTCTTCGATCGACTCTGCAGCAGCAGGTCGTCGCCGTCCCGGAACAGCAGGCAGCGGAAGCCGTCCCACTTCGGTTCGTAGATCAGTTCGCCGGTCGGCAGTTCCCGCGCCAATGTGGCCAGCATCGGCTCCAGCGGTGCGACGATGGGCAGGTCCACGGGTCGGTCTCCGGTCGGCATCGGCAGCGGGTGCCGGCAGGGGGCGTCGGCTCAGCCCGGCAGGGTCACGGCGGTGACCTTGGCGGCGGCGATCAGATCGTCGTGGGGCGCACGGCCGATGCCCGGTCCCGTCGGCACCGCGATGTGGCCGTCGTCGAGCACGAACGGATCGGTCAGGTCCCGGGTGAAGTAGCGCTCGGAGGCGGACAGGTCGCCGGGGAAGGCGAACCCCTCGATCGCGGCCAACGCGACATTCGCCGCCCGGCCGACGCCGGTCTCCAGCATGCCGCCACACCAGACCGGGATGCCCCGCGTCCGGCACACGTCGCGGACCCGCACGGCCTCGTGGATGCCGCCGACCCGACCGAGCTTGATGTTGACGATCCCGGCGGCACCCGTCTCGACCGCATCGCGGGCGGCGCGTGCGTCGTGGATCGACTCGTCGAGACAGATCGGGGTGCGCCAGCGGGCCGAGTGCCGGGCGTGGGCACGCAGGCGTTCGACCCCGAACGGCTGCTCGATCATCACGAGATCGAGCTCGTCGAGCTCGTCGAGCGCGCGGACGTGATCGGCGTCGTCGGGGTCGTAGGCCGCGTTGGCGTCGACCTGGAGCGCCAGCCGCGGCCCGAACTCGCGGCGCAGGCGCTGCATCGGCTCGACGTCGAAGCCGGGCTGGATCTTGGCCTTGACCCGCAGGTAGCCCTCGTCGAGGTAGGCCGCGACCTGCTCGACCAGCTCGTCGATGCCGCCGTCGGGGATGCCGACCGACACCCCGGTCGGTACCCGGTCGCGGACCGCGCCGAGATGGTCGGCCAACGAGGTGTCCGCGCGGCGCAGCTGGGCGTCGAGCACGGCGAGCTCGAGCCCGGCCTTGGCCATGTGCTGGCCGTGGAAGTGGCCGAGCAGGCCGGCCACCGCGGCGGCGTCGACCTCGGACCGCGGGGCGAGCAGCGTGGGCACCAGATGGTCGCGCAGGACCAGTTCGGCCGCGTCGGTGAACTCCTCGGAGTACAGCGGGGCGGCCCCGGTCACGACCTCACCCCAGCCGTGGACCCCGTCGCTGGACACCCGGACGAGCAGGGCCTCCCGGGCGGTCTGCCGACCGAAGGAGGTGGTGAAGGGCCGGACCAGTGGCAGGCTGACGCGCACGAGATCGATCGTGTCGAGGTGGATGGCGGGCGGAGCGATCGCAGCGGTCATGGTGGTGGTGTCCGGGTGGGAGTGAACGCGGACCGGGTGGTCCGGTCGGGGCGGGTCGTGTCCGGTCGTGTGGGCGGGGTGCTCAGCGGCGGTCGGCCAGTTCCGCGACACCGCCCGTCGTGGTCACCAGATACCACCCGTCACGGGTGAGACCGCCGACACGTGCGCCGGCGGCGACGGCGTCGCCGAGGGCGCCGCGGATCGCCGCCGCCCAGGCGACGGCCAGATCCCGGTCGCGGGCCCGTAGCGACTCGATGTCGGCAGGGATCTGGATCAGGCGACGTGCTGCCTCGACGTCGTGGTGGCGTGGTTCCTCGTCCGCACCGACGCTCAGCACCGGTTCGGCCCCGGCGCGGCGCAGGCCGTCGAGGTCGGGTGATGCCGGCCGACCGTCGGCCGCGGCCCGGACCCGGGGGGCGTCGAGCACCCACGACGCGGTCAACCGGTCGGTGGGGAGCCCCGCGTTGCGGGCATCGGCCATGGGTCCGTAGACGTCGCGGTCGTAGCGGGCGACCTGGGCCCCGAGAAGCACGAGGTTGAGCACGGCGTTGCGGCGCACCAGGGGGTCGAAGGTCCAGCGCACCTCGGTGATCCCCCGGGACAGGCACCAGGCACGCTGGTGCCACTTGCACGCGGTCCCGATGCCGCGCCCGACCTGCGCGGGCAGCACCCCGGTCACGTGCGAGTGCAGGAACGTGGCTCCGGTGTCCGCGTCCCGGCCGAGGAACGCGGCCGTGGCGGCGACGACGGTGCCGTCGTCGGCGCGTGCGACCGTGACCTGGCCGCCGGCGTGGGCCAGGGCGATCAGCGCCTCCGGGCTCATCACCGAGCCGGTTTCCCGGGCCCACACCGCATCCAGCAGCGTGGACGCGTCGGCCGCGAGCCCGGGATCGTGGACCTCGTCGAAGCGCACGCCCGCCGCCCGGGCCGCGCGGTCGGCGGTCTCGAGCGCCGCCGCGGTCGACGCCGCGGCGGTCGACGCCGCGGCGTGCCCGTCGCCGGTCGGTGGTGACGTCGACGCACCCGACGTCGAGGGGCCCTCGGGGTGCATCACCAGGAGTGGACTTTCGTCGCCGGCAGGTCCGGCGCACGATATCGCCGTCCGGGTTCCGCGCACAGTGCCGGTCGTGCCACCATCCGCACGGGCCGTGGCGCACCCGGCCGTCGGACGGACCGAACGTGGTCGTCCGACCAGGGCGGCTCGACCCGGTCGCTGCACCGTCGCACTCGACTGACGCATCCCGACATCCACCCGGAGGATCCTTGACCACCGACTGGCATCACCGCGCGTCGACCATCCACCGTCCAACGCGACCGTTCGTCGACGGCGCGGCCATCGACGTGGACGCATCGCGCACCTTCGCCTCCACCGGTCCACGTGACGGTGGGGAGGTGGCCCGCTTCCCGGCCTGCGACGAGGCGACCGTGGATCGGGCCGTGGCCGCTGCCCGGGCGGCGTTCGCCGACGGCCGTTGGCGCGGTCAGGCCCCGGCGGCCCGCAAGGCGGTCCTGCTGCGCTTCGCGGAGTTGATCGACGAGCACCGCGACGACCTCGCGCTGCTCGAGACGCTCGACACCGGCAAGCCCATCGGCGACACCACCGCGGTCGACGCGACCAGCGTCGGCGCGACGATCCGTTGGTACGCCGAGGCGATCGACAAACGCACCGACGAGGTCGCCGCGACCGGGCCGGATGCGCTCGCGACCATCACCCGTGAACCCGTCGGCGTGGTCGGCGCGATCGTGCCGTGGAACTACCCGCTGATCATCACCGGGTGGAAACTCGGCCCGGCACTGGCGACCGGCAACTCGGTCGTGGTTAAGCCCGCCGAGCAGTCCACGATGGCCACGCTGTTGCTCGCCGAACTCGGCGCGCGGGCGGGCCTGCCCGACGGCGTGCTCAACGTCGTGACCGGTGAGGGCGACACCGGAGCCCTCCTCGCGCGTCACCCCGACATCGACAAGCTCACGTTCACGGGTTCGACCCCGGTCGGCCGCGAGGTGTTGCGCGCGTCGGCGGACTCGAATCTGAAACACGTCTCGCTCGAGCTGGGTGGCAAGTCACCGCAGCTGGTCTTCGGCGACGTCGACGACCTCGACGCGGTCGCCCAGGGCATCGGCTGGGGGATCTTCTACAACCAGGGCCAGACCTGCCACGCCGGTTCGCGACTGGTGGTCGCCGAGCAGATCGCCGGCGAACTGGTCACGAAGGTCGCCGCGTTCGCGCGCGGCATGGTCCCGGGTGATCCGCTGGACGAGGACACCGCGCTCGGGGCGATGATCAGCCACGAGCAGCTCGACGCCGTGGTCGCCCACCTGGATGCGGCCCGGGCGTCGGGTGCGACCGTGCACGGTGGCGAGGTCGTCGAGCCGGTCGCCGGCGGTGCCTACCTGACCCCGGCGATCGTCGACCACGTCGACGCCGACGCCGCCATCGCCCGCGAGGAGGTGTTCGGGCCGGTGCTGGTCGTGCAGCGTTTCGACGGCACCGAGGCCGCCGGCACCGCGCTGGCCGCCGACACCGACTACGGCCTCGCCGGTGCCGTGTGGACGTCCGACTTCGCCAAGGGGGAGCGGGCCGCACGGTCGATCCGGGCGGGCATCGTCTACGTCAACTGCTTCGACGTCGGTGACGTGACCGTGCCCCACGGCGGCTACGGGCTGTCCGGCTTCGGCGGACGGGACAAGTCGCTGCACGCCTTCGACCAGTACACCGAGGTCACCACCATCTGGCGGCAACGATGAGCGCCACCGCATCCGTGTCCGCGGGCCCGACGGCTTCGACCACCGGCCCGATCCGGATCACCGACATCAGCATCGAGCAGCTCAGCCTGCCGCTCGACCCGCCGTTCCACGCCAACTGGGACCCGACCCCGCGGACCCGATTCCCGGCGACCGTGGTCCGCATCGGCACCGATGCCGGGATCACCGGTGTCGGCGGCGGCGACACGCTCGCGGGGATCGAACCGCATCTGCACCACCTGCTCGGCACCGACCCGCTGGCGATCGAACGCCAGGTCCGGGTGCTGGAGACCATCGACCTGCACGGCCCGCGCCCCTGGCCGTTGGAAGCCGCGCTGTGGGACGTCATCGGACAGGTCACCGGCCAGCCGGTCGCCACGCTGCTCGGCGGCATGACCGACCGGATCGCGGCCTACGCGTCCACCGGGGCCGCCAAGTCCGCGACCGAGCACGCCGAGGTGGCCCGCCACGTCCGTGACCGGGGCTTTCGGGCCATCAAGCTGCGCGTCGGCGCGCGCGACCGGGGCACCGCGATCGCCGAGGTGGCGGCCGTGCGTGAGGCGGTCGGGGACGCGCTCGAGATCATGGTGGACCTCAACCAGGCCTGGCGGATGGCCGGCGACACCACCGATCCGATCGACCTGGCCGAGGCCCGCCGCTTCGCCGACGCGTTCGCGGAACTCGACGTCCACTGGCTGGAGGAGCCGCTGCTCGCGCGTGACCTGCCCGGGCTGGCCCAGCTGCGCGCGGACGCCCGGGTGCGAATCGCCGGTGGCGAGATGACGCGCACGCTCGACGAGGTGCTCGCCGCTCTCGACGCGGACGCCTATGACGTCCACCAGCCCGACGTCGTGCTCGCCGGCGGGCTCTGGCGTGGTCGGACCATCGGGGAGCTGGCCATCCGGCGTGGCCGGCGGTACTCGCCGCACACGTGGACCGACGGGCTCGGCCTGCTCGCCAACCTGCACGTCGCGGCGGGCGTCGGCGGCGGTCCCTTCCTGGAGTTTCCCTACGACCCGCACGGGTGGACGCCCGACCGTCGGGACTTCCCGCTCGCCGCACCGATCGACATCGACGCGCACGGGGATCTCGTCGTGCCGCCCACCCCGGGGCTGGGCATCCACCTCGACGAGGACGCCATCGCCCGGACCCGGGTGGGCGGCGTCCGCGCCGAACTCGACGAGGGCACCGTGACCCTGCAGGAGCTGCCATGACGCCCGCCACCCACCAGCCGACCGCCACCCACCAGGTCACCGCCGCGGTGCTGCACGAGGTCGGTGGTCCGCTCGTGCCCACCCGGGTGACCCTCGACCCACCGGGCCCGGGGCAGGTCCTGGTCCGCATCCGCGCCACCGGGGTCTGCGCCTCGGACGTGCACGTCGTCGACGGTCGTCTGCCCAAGCCGTTGCCGTTCGTGCCGGGCCACGAGGCCGCCGGTGAGGTGGTCGCCGTCGGACCCGGGGTCGACGACCTGGCGGTGGGTGCGCACGTCGTGCTCTCCATCCTGCCCCGTTGCGACGCCTGCCCGGCCTGCCTCGCCGGCCGTCCGAACCACTGTGCGTGGGCCGGTGAGCTCGCCGGCACCGGCACGATCGACGGTGCGCGCACCGCCTGGCACCTCGACGACGGTGGGCCGCTGCACCACTTCAACGGCGTCAGTTCGTTCGCCGACCACGTCGTGGCACCCCGCTCCGGGGCCATCGAGATCGACCGGGCGCTGCCGTGGTCGTCGGCGGCGCTGCTCGGGTGCGCGGTGTCCACCGGCGTCGGCGCGGTGCGCAACGCCGCCGAGGTGGCGAAGGGCGACACGGTCGCGGTGATCGGCTGCGGCGGTGTCGGGCTGAACGTCATCCTGGGTGCCGTCATGGCCGGTGCGTCACGCATCGTGGCGATTGACGTCAACGGATCGGCGTTGGAACTGGCCGCGGCCCTGGGGGCCACCGACACGGTCAACGCCCGCGAGACCGACACACGCGCCGAGGTGGCGCGCCTGGTCCCCGGCGGGGTCGACCACGCCTTCGACGCGATCGGGCGACCCGCTGCGCTCGAGGACGCGTTCGCGATCACCGCTGCGGGTGGGGCGGCGATCGCCGTCGGGCTGTACGCCACCGATGCGAAGGTCACGATCGACGCCTTCCCGCTGATCGGGGAACGGCGTCTGATCGGCACCTATCTCGGTGGGGGCGACCCACAGGTCGACATCCCGCTGCTGGCGGCCGACGTGCTGGCGGGCCGACTGCCGCTCGAGCAGCTGATCGTCGAGCGGCCCTTCACCGAACTGAACGACGCCCTCGACGATCTGCGCGCCGGGCGGAACCTCGCCCGTCAGGTGCTCGTCCTCGACTGACCTCGGTCGCACGGACCCTCGCGTGCACGGACCTGTCGCGCACGACAG
>CAYTLZ010000141.1:8232-9378 GCA_964438785.1 uncultured Actinomycetota bacterium
CGCGTGCACGGACCTGTCGCGCACGACAGGTGTGCGTCATGGTCGGTCGATTCGCCGACCCGGCCATGCGGACGTCGTCGGGGCAACCGGCCGGCACCTGAAGGCCCGATGACCGCACGTTCACCGCGCTGAGCGCGCGGCCCCGGTTGCGTTCCGGGTGATCGGGCCGACATACTCGACCATCATGCGCGACGTCTCCAGCCCCGTTCTCGACCCGGCCGATGCCGGGCGCGGGCAGCTGCACGCGCTGCAGGCCCTCATCGGGGGTCCGTTCTCGCTGCTCATCCTTTGATGCCGTGGCGTCGTCCCGTCCCCACCAACGACGACGACACGGCGATCACCACCGGGGTGTCAGCCTCACACGGATGAGTCACCGCACGATGCGGTGAGGGAGTACGCAGCATGAGCACCGCACCATGAGCACACGAGTCGACAGCGACACGGGGGCCGACGTGACCGGCGTCAGGGTGCCCCGATTCGTCCTGCCCGACGTGGGCGACGAGCCCATCCGCCACCCCAGGAAGGCCACCCGATGACCGTGATCAAGGTCACCGTCCCACCGGACCACACGCCGGAGGAGGAGCGCCAGCTCGTCGCCGACGTCGCTGCGTCCTACCTCGACTCCACCGGCTCCGACGACGTCCACGTCGAGGTGGAGCGCTCCGAGGAGGTCGACTACCGCTCGGTCCAGGCGGCCAGCACCTCCCGCTGGAGCCAGTGAGCCGCCGCGACACCGCCAGCCGCGCGAGCGCGCACGGCCCCTGAGCACCGCCGCCGCGGCACCGCGTTCCCACCAGTCCCAGACCCAGACCGAGAGGCCCTGAGCGACCATGGCACCGAAGACCATCATCGAGAAGATCTGGGACGAGCACGTCGTCCGCCGCGCCGAGGGCGAGCCCGACCTGCTCTACGTGGATCTGCACCTGATCCACGAGGTCACCTCGCCGCAGGCGTTCGAGGGCCTGCGTCAGGCCGGCCGGCGGGTCCGTCGTCCCGAGCACACGCTCGCGACCATGGACCACAACGTCCCCACCGACCCGCGCCAGACCAGTGGTGAGCTGCCGATCGCCGACGAGTTGTCGGTCAAGCAGATGGACGCGCTGCGCGACAACTGCGCCGAGTTCGGCATCAAGCTGTTCGAGATGG
>CAYTLZ010000142.1:0-9244 GCA_964438785.1 uncultured Actinomycetota bacterium
GCGGGCAAGACCATCGCGGTGATCCTCGCGTTGGTGCTTGCCGTCATCGCTACGTTCGCGATCTTCATGTACGTCCAGGGGATCGAAGAACGCGCCTTCGAGGACGCGGAGCTCGTGGAGGTGTTCGTCGCCGAGGGACCCATCCCGGCGGGGACCGAAGCTGGTGAGGCGAGCGATGCCGGACTGATCGCCCGCGACACCGCGCCACGCGGCAACGTGCCGGTGGGCGCGATCACCGATCTCGGCCAGATCGAAGGGCTGGTCGCGGTCGAGCGGGTCCTCACCGGTGAGATCCTGCTCAGGGAACGCTGGGGCACCACCGAGGAGATCGGGGTCGGCTTCGAGATCCCCGAGGGCTTCGAGGCGATCGCCGTCGAGGTCGGTATCCCGCCCGGCGTTGCCGGTTTCATCCGGGGTGGCGACCGGGTTTCGTTGATCGCCACGATCGAGGCACCCGGTGACACCGTCACTGACGCGGACGGAACGGTCACCGAGGAACCTGGCGAGGTCCGCAGCGAATACCTGCTACAGAGCATCGAGGTGCTCGAGGTCGGACAGCGCACCACCCAGGCCGAGGACGAGCAGGGCGCCCCTCAGGGAACCGTGCTGATGACGGTCGCGCTCCAGCCCGAGGATGCTGAACGCCTCGTTTTCGCGATCGAGAACGCGTCGCTGTACTTCACTCTGCTTCCCGAAGATGCCGAGCCGCAGGACACGCCGGGCCGTACGCTCGAGGACCTGTTCAACTGACGCGGGGGAGTGGCACCCAGTGATCGTTATCGCAGATCCGTCTGACGACGTCAGGGACCGGCTCGCATCCATCATCCGTCATGAGGAGGAGGTCGTGCGGGCGGGGTCCCTGGCCGAAGCGGAGAAGGCGCTCCAGCACGTGCGCCGTGATGTTCGACTCGTGGTGCTCGGTCCCGGGCTGCCCGGCTCGGAGGTGCTGTCCTTCTCGGAGAAGGTGGACCATGAGCGGGCCGGGGTCGGCACGCTCCTCGTCGCTGAGAGCTTGGAGGCCGACCTGCTGCGTGAGGCCCTGCGCGCAGGGGTGTCCGATGTGCTCACGCTGTCCGCATCGGCTGAGGAGTGGGACGAGGCCATCACCCGCACGCGTGCCAGGGTCGTCTTCGAGCACGACCTGGACGGAGACGGTGAGGATGCCCGCGGACGCGTCGTGTCCGTGTTCTCCACCAAGGGTGGATCGGGCAAGTCGCTGCTCGCGTCGAACCTGGCCGTCATCGCTGCGCAGCGCAGTGGCCGCCGGGTGGCCCTGGTCGATCTTGACCTGCAGTCTGGTGACCTGGCCATCATGTTCCAACTCATGCCGGCGCTGTCGATCTACGACGCCGCCCAAGGTGCTGAGCGGCTCGACGAGGAAGCCCTGCAGGGCTACATCACCGCACACCACAGCGGCGTCGACCTGCTCGCCGCACCGATGGAGCCGTCCCTGGCCGAACAGGTCCCTCCGTCGGCGATCGAGGCGATCCTCGAGTTGCTACCGACGATGTACCCGCTAGTGATCGTCGACGGCCCGCCGATGTTCACCGACCAGATGCTGACCGCGCTCGACCGCTCCGACGAGATCGTGCTCGTCGGGTCGATGGACGTGCCGAGCATCAAGAACCTCAAGCTCGCCATCTCCACCATGGCGCAGCTCGGCCATCCCCGCGAGAAGCTACGGATCGTGCTCAACCGCGCCGACAGCAAGGTGGGCCTGCGTTCGCAGGAGGTGGAGAAGTCGCTCGGGGTGGAGATCGACGTCTCGATCCCCTCCAGCCGGGACGTGCCGATGTCGATCAACCAGGGGGAACCGCTCGCGGTCAGCCGGCCGCGTTCACCGGTGGTGCAGGCCATCGGGGAGCTCGCCGCGGCGCTGGCGCCCGACATGGCGCACGAGGGTGGACGCGGGATCCGTTTCAGGCGCCGCTGAGGCCACAAAGGGGACAAGGATGGGACTGTACGAGCGCCTCGCGGGGGTCGCTGTCGAAGGACCGGCGCAGCAACCACACCCCTCACCTGCCGGGACCGACGCCGCCGGTCCGGAGCAGGAGCAGGAGACCACGACCGATCTCAAGCCGACCCACGCCCACCACGGTGTCCCCGATCGGCTGGTCCAGCTACGCCGACGGACCCACCTGGCGCTGGTGCGTGCGCTGGGTCCGCGCTTGTACGACACCAACACCTCCCAGAGCCAGCTCGAGGAGGCGGTCCGGGGCAAGCTCGGTGAGGTGCTCGCCGGCGAGTCAGAGCCGATGTCGGCGGCGGACCGCAAGCAGCTCATCTCCGACATCATCGACGACATCCTCGGCTACGGGCCCCTCGAACCGCTGCTGCACGACCCCACGGTGACCGAGGTCATGTGCAACGGGCCCGAGCAGGTCTTCGTCGAACGTGACGGGCGTCTCGAGGGCACCGACGTCAACTTCCTCGATGACGGCCATCTGCGCCGGGTGATGGAGAAGATCGTCGGCGAGGTCGGCCGACGTCTGGACGAGGCCCAGCCCTACGTCGACGCCCGCCTGCCCGACGGTTCCCGTGTCAACGCCGTGATCCCGCCCGTCTCGCTCGACGGGCCGATGCTCACGATCCGTAAGTTCTCCGCCGAAGCATTCACGGCACAGGACCTGATCGCCTTCGGTACCTGGTCCAACCGCGTCGCAGCCTTCCTGGCTGCCTGTGTGTCCGGTCGGACCAACGTGCTGGTGTCGGGGGGCACCGGGGCCGGGAAGACCTCGACCCTCAACGTCCTGTCGAGCTTCATACCAGCCACGGAACGCATCGTGACGATCGAGGATGCCGCCGAGCTCCGGCTCGGCCAGCCGCACGTCGTCCGCCTGGAGTACCGCCCACCCAACATCGAAGGTCGTGGCGAGATCACCATCCGTGACCTGGTCCGCAACTCGCTGCGCATGCGGCCAGACCGCATCGTGGTCGGTGAGACCCGTGGGGGTGAGGCCCTCGACATGCTTCAGGCCATGAACACCGGCCACGACGGCTCCATCTCCACCGTCCACTCCAACTCCCCCCGCGACGCCCTTGCGCGCCTGGAAACGATGGTGCTGATGGCCGGCGTCGACCTGCCGATGCGGGCGATCCGCGAGCAGATCGCCGCTGCGATCCAGTTCATCGTGCACCAGTCCCGGATGAAGGACGGGTCGCGTCGCATCACCCACGTCACCGAGGTGACCGGGATGGAGGGTGACACGATCACCCTGCAGGACATCTACCTCTACGACCAGGCGATGGGCTTCGATCCCGACACCGGACGTGCGCTCGGGCATCTCAAGCCCACGGGCATCCGGCCGCGGATCACCGAGCACCTCGCAGACCTCGGCATCCCGATCGACAACGCCTGGTTCGATCCCGAAGAGTTCACCAGACGGCCACGCCGGTGACCGTCCGCCGCCTCGCACCGCTGGCGTTCGTCACCGTCGTGGCGTTCGTCCTGACGGCCATGGCCGGTGCCTCGGCCCAGGAGCCCGACCTCGAGGTGGGGCTGGTCGACGCGGTCCTAGAGGCCGATGGGCGCACGGAGCTCGTGGTCTCCGTGGAGGGCCCCAACGTCGATGACGAGGGCGTGCCCGCCGAAGCGTTCACGGTCGCCGAGGACGGCGAGCCGGTGGAAGGGGTGCGGATCGCGCCGGTGATCGAGGAGGAGGAGCCGCCCCCGAGCACCGTGGTCATCGGTTTCGACGTCTCCGGATCGGTGGCTGGCGAGCCCCTCGAGGCGGCGCGCGAGGCCGCTCGATCCTTCGTCGAGACGGTGCTACCCCAGGGGATCGAGGTCGGGCTCGTGCCCTTCGGGACCGACGCATCCGTGGCTATGGAACCAACCGACGACCTGGATGCGCTGACCTCCGCGTTCGATGAGCTCGACCTCGCCGGCAACACCGCGCTGTACGACGCCATCGTGCTGTCCGCCGACCTGCTCGAAGGTCGCGATGGTGAGCGCACCATCGTCCTGTTCACCGACGGCGCCGACACCTCGAGCGATGCGGACCTCGAGGTAGCGATCGCGGCCACCGTCGCGGCCGGCACGTCCCTGATCAACGTCGCGCTGATCACCCCCGATCAGGATCCCGACGTCCTCGGCGCCCTCGCGGAGGAGACCGATGGACGGTTGCTGGAGGTGGACGAACTCGAGGAGCTCGAAGGGGCCTTTGCGCAGGTCGCCCGTTCGCTGACCTCGCAGTACGTCCTGCGGTACTCGAACGACCTGATCAGCGACGAGCTCGACCTGAGCGTGATCGTCGACCACGAGGGGCAGCAGGGACGGGTGGACGTGGTCCTGCTCAACCCGCGGGAGGAGTTCGAGGCGGAAGCACTTCCGCCACCGACCCCCGTTGAGAGGCCGGCGCTCGGAAGGCTCGGTGACCCGCTCGTGCTCAGCATCGCGCTGCTGAGCGCCTTCTTCGCGCTGGTCCTGGTCCTCAGCCTGCTGTTCGTGCCTCAAGCAGACCGTGCGGCCTCACGGACGCTGCGGCGCGGCGTGACCATGATCCAGCGTGGGAACACCCCCCGGGGCGAGTCGACAAGCAGCATGGCGGCATCGACCCTCGGGCGAGCGGCGATGGAACTGGTCGAGAGGGCCCCGAAGCCCAAAGGTTACGACGAGCGGCTGCAGGTCGACATCGACCGTGCTGGCTGGCAGCTGCGTGCCACCGAGTTCACCACCCTACGCATCGCCATGACCTTCTTCGGTTTAGTGGCCCTGTGGGCCCTGAGCGGTTCACTGCTTTTCGGGGTCGTCGGCGGGTTGCTCGGCTTCTTCCTGCCCTCCCTGTTCCTGTCCACCGTCAAGGAACGCCGCAAGGCCAGGTTCATGCAGCAGCTGCCTGACACGCTCCAGCTGCTCGCCGGGACGCTGAAGGCGGGCTACGGCGTGCTCCAGGCCATCGACACCGTGGTCCGGGAGGTCGAGGACCCCACCTCCAGCGAGTTCAAACGCGCGCTCACCGAGGCGCGGCTCGGGCTGCCGCTCGAGGACTCCCTCGGGGACATGGCCGAACGCGTCGATAGCGACGACTTCCGTTGGGTCGTGGTCGCCATGAACATCCAGCGGCAGGTCGGCGGCAACCTTGCTGAGCTGCTCGAGACCGTCGCCGGGACACTCCGCGAGCGGGAGCAGGTACGACGGCAGATCTCCGCGCTATCCGCCGAGGGCAAGCTCTCCGCCGCCATCCTGATCGCGTTGCCCTTCGTGATCATCGGCTACCTGCTGCTGGTCAGTCCGGCGTACCTGGCGCCGCTGCTGACCAACGTGCTCGGCTGGATCATGCTCGGGGGCGTCAGCGTGCTGATGCTCATCGGCATCATCTGGATCCGCAAGATGATCGCGATCGACGTGTGAGGCGGCCGTGACGGATCTCGACCCGAACCTCCTGATAACCCTCGGCTTGACCGCCGGGTTCGTCGCGGTCGTGCTCGTGGGCTACGTCGGTTTCGCCGGGGCTGCGCAACGACGGTCGGTCAACCGTTCGCTGCGCGCGATGGGGTCGTCCGAGCTACCTGGGGGCGCGCACCGTCAGCAGGAGCTCGCCGTCCCGGTCATGCGCCGGGTGATCTTCCCCTCACTCACCCGCGTCTCCCGACGAGTGCTGCGCTTCTCGCCCCCGGCCATCGTCGACCGCCTCGACAAGGAGCTTGCCTACGCCGGGAGCCCGGCCGGCTGGGACGGCCAGCGCCTCCTCGCGATGAAGTGGGTCGCGGCGATCGGGTTCGCCCTCCTCGCGCTGGTACTCCTCCCTGCGGTGGATTTCGGGTTCCTTCGGACCGTCGTGGTCGTTCCGATCGCGGGCGTCGTCGGCTACTACCTCCCTGAGTGGCTGCTGCGGTCACGGTCCGGGAAGCGGCAGCACCAGATACAGCGGGCGCTGCCGGATGCCCTCGACCTGTTGTCGATCACCGTCCAGGCCGGACTCGGCTTCGACGCCGCCCTGGAACGCGTCAGCCGTGAGATGGGTGGACCGCTCGGTGACGAGTTCTACCGGGTGGTGCAGGAGATGCGCCTGGGCAAAGGCCGGGGTGAGGCGCTCCGTGATCTAGCCGAACGAACCACCGTCGACGAGCTCAAGTCCTTCGTGATGGCGATGGTGCAGGCAGAGATCTTCGGCATCTCCATCTCCCAGGTGTTGCACGTGCAGGCGGAGGAGCTGCGGCTCAAGCGCCGGATGCGGGCGGAGGAGCAGGCCCAGAAGCTGCCGGTGAAGATCGTCTTCCCCCTCATCCTGTGCATCTTCCCCGCCATGATGGTGGTGTTGGTCGGGCCAGCGGCGATCTCGATCTACGAGAACATCATCCTGCAGAACTAGGTCAGGATCGGTCGGGTCCCCGGCCCGACGGCGGGGAGCGAAGGGAAGCGCATGGGCAGCTCGGAGCCGCGCATCTTGGTCGTCAGCGACAGTCCTGCGCTCGTCATCGGGCTGACCTGTCTTCCCAGAGCATGGGACGTGGTGTGCCACCCGACCGATGTCGGTGCGGCTACATGCCGCGAGGCTGCGGACGTGCTCGTGCTCGATCTTGGGAGCGTCGATGCGGGCCTCGCGCTGCTCGAGACCTTCGCCACCGGCGGTGGTGATCCAGTCCCCGTGCAGGGGGAGGAGCAGCCCCTGCCGGTCATTATCGTCGGCGATGATGCGCCGGCTGACTCCGTCCCGGCTGGCGCAACGGTGTTGCTGCGGCCCTACACGCTGCCAGAGCTCGGGGAGGCCATCCAGCAGCGACTGCCACCAAGCCCCGAGCAGGGCGCTGAGTCGTTCGAAACGTCGGCGGGAACGGCGCCCGAGGTCGCTCAGGGCGAGGTCGACGCGCCGTCGGACGACCCCGTCATCGATCTGACCCGTATCCCGCATCCGCCGTCGCCGACGAAGGCACGGTCGCACCGGTGGTTCACCCGACGCCGTCCGTCCGGGGACGGGTCCGGCGCGCTCCGTGATCGACTCGCCCATGTCCTGGCGGCGACCGTCGAACTGGAGCGCATCGTCGAGGAGTTCCCACTCCTGTGCTCCGTGGAAGGCTTCTCAGGCGCGGTCGTCGCGGACGTTGCGTCGCAGCTGGAGGCCACCACCGTCGGGTTGTGGCGTACCGGGCCGGAGGGTTGGACCGTGGTCGCCCACCACGGTTTGACCGCCCAGGAGGCCGGCTGGCAGGTGCCGCTCGACCACCCGTTGTTCTCCGAGGTGGACGTCAGCGGCGGGTCGCTGCTCGTTGACCCGGTCGACGCCCTGCAAGCCGTTGTCGCCGGCATCGGGGGCGCCCACACGGAGTCGTTCATGGCCGCCTCGATCGCCGCCGATCGGGACCGCTTCGGGATGCTCGCGGTCGGCCGCGACCGGCCCCTCACAGGACGCGACCTCGACACGCTGATCGACCTCGCTTCGGAAGCTGCACCAGGGATGGCGGTCGCCGAACAGCTCGCCCGCTTGCGAGCCCTCACCGAAGAGCCGACGCCACAGGTCGTGGAGCGCCGACCTCTGGCGTGGTGGTAGCAGTTCAGATGCGGACCGCCAACGCCTGTCGCCGCAGGGAACCCGAGCCCAGCCACATCGTCAGGGCGGCCGAGAGCCACAAGAGTGCGCCCAGCGCCGTGACCACCAGCGGGGCGAACAGCATCGTGCCCGTGATCTGCACGATCAGCAGCAGCACGATCGGGAGCACCACGAGCGACCCGACCTGGTGCGCGGCTTGCAGGCTGTTCACCCGGCTGGAGGCGATCACCATGATCCCCAGACCCAACGCGGAGATGGCGGGTGTGACCCAGAAGGCCAGCAATAGCCAGGTCAGCGACGGGAAGAACACCCGGCCGAGGGCAGGCCACATCAGCGCGTTCGCCAGCACGCTGTAGACCGCGAACCCGACCCAGGAGACCGTCAACGCCGGTAGCCAGGCCGCGAGGAACTTCCCGGTCATCAGTTCACGGTCGGTGGTCGGGGTGTGCAGCAGGGCTTCGAGCGTGCCCCGTTCCCGCTCACCTGCGAAGGAGTCGGCCGCGATCACCGTCGCGACGATCAGAGGAACGAGGAGGTAGAGCGGTGCCAGGAACACCTCCAGGACGAACACACCCCACCGGGCCCCCTGGGGAACCGCACCGGTCATCTGCCGTTGCAGTTCAGGATCCCCGAGCTGGCTGAACGGAGCCGCGGCGACGTCGTCTAGCGGGACCGTGCCGGCGGTTGCCAGCGCACCACCCCCGCCAACCAGCAGGAGTGGCATGACGATCAGGATGATGACCGGCGCGGCCAGCAGGGGCGTGCGGACCCCCTTGTTCCGGAGAACCGTTGCTAGGTCCTTGCGGGTGATGGCCCAGGTGGCATGACGATCCATCAGGCGACGTCCTGCCGCTGGTCACCGGCCGTGGTGGGTGGATATGGCGTCTGGGTCGGATCGAGCTCATCGTGGAAGCTCACGTAGAGGTCCTCCAGGGTCGGCTCGAGGGGCTCCACCCGACGGATCGCGATCCCGACCGTGACGAGTCGGGCCACGAGGGCGGGGATCTCGACGGGCCCGGTGACCTCCACGGTGTGACGGTCCAGCACCCTTACGGCCGTCTCCTCGAGGTAGGGAACGATGCGGTCCGCGTCCCCGTCGGCGGTCTCGATCCGCACGCCTATGGTGTCGCCGAGCGAGCGTCGCAGCTCCACGGGCGACCCCACGGTCAGCAACCGCCCGAAGCGCATGATCGCGACCCGGTCGCACAGTTCCTCGGCTTCCGCCAGGTTGTGTGTGGAGAGCAGCACGGTCCGGCCACGCTGACGCGAGGACTCGACCACCAGATCGCGTACGCCGCGCGCCGCGACCGGATCCATGTTGGTCGTCGGCTCGTCCAGCAACAGGATCTGCGGGTCGTGGACCAGCGCCCGTGCCAGTGCGACACGCTGCTTCAGTCCCGCCGAGAGCTGACGAGCGGGCTCGTCGCGCTTGTCGGCCAGCCCCAGCCGCTCGAGCAGCCGATCGATGCGCGGACGTGCCAGATCGGGCGTCAGGCCGTTGATGGCGGCGTAGACCTCGAGGTTCTCGGTCGTGGTCAGGAACTCATCCAGCGCGGGGTACTCGGTCAACACCCCCGTGGACCTGCGCACCAGCTGGCCATGGGTGGTCGGGTCCTTCTCGAGCACGCGGACCCGGCCCTCATCGGGGGACAGTAGGCCGTTTAGCACCCGGATCAGGGTGGTCTTGCCCGCGCCGTTATGGCCGAGCAGTCCGACGATCTCGCCCTGCTGGACGTCGAGCGTGATGTCATCGA
>CAYTLZ010000143.1:0-9189 GCA_964438785.1 uncultured Actinomycetota bacterium
GGTAGGCCGCCAGCCGGCCCCACTCGATGCGCTTGGTGAGCAGGTTCGACACGTCTTCGAGCGCGACGTGGGCACCGCCGAGTTGCGCCACCGAGTCGTCGCCGTACTCGGAGAAGATCCGGGTGTAGAGCTGCTCGGCGCGGGCGGCCGGATCATCGGTCATCAGGTCCTGGGCGAACTCGTCGAGGAAGAGCCGCTTGAGCGAGCCACCGAACCTTGAGTAGCGCGCGAACAGCGCCCCCTTGACGACCTCCGGCAGGCCGGTCAACGCGAAGACGTCGCCATCGGGGTCGGTCACGAAGTCGCTGAGCAGGGCGCGCTCGTCGGGGGACAGCTGGTCGGACTCGAGCTCGGGCACCGCGACTCTCGACGGGTTCGGGGATGGTGGTGGGCTCCGCCGGACGAGCCTAATCGGTGTGGGTCGGCCATCGCCCCAGCCAGGGCACCCCGACGGACGATCAGGCGGGGGGAACCTCGCCCGTGACCATCGCCGCCACGCGGGTCGCGAGCCGGCGGTGCCCGACGACCCCCGGATGCACCCCGTCGGGTCCGAACAGCTCCGGGGCGAGCACGCCAGCGGGCACGGCGAGCACGTCCACCCGGTGCCGACGCGCGACCTCGGCCTGTGCCCCGGCCAGCCGACGACAGCGCCAACCGACGAACGGGCGGACGGATCGTGGCAGGCCAGGTGCCCGACTGAGGTCCGGACAGCTCATCAGCACCACGTGCGCCTCGGGTCGGGCGGCGTGTCGGACGGCGGTCAGCAGTCGATCGAGCGCGGCCGCCGCCGCGGCGACCGTCCGGCGGGGATCCAGCGCGTCGTTCACCCCGACCCCGATCAGGACCACCTCGGCTCCCGCGACGATCCCGACTTGGTCGGCGTGCACCACGTCGGTGGTCGCCCCGTCGATGGCGGCGCAGCGCACCGCCGTGGCCCGGCCGTCGTGTGCGGCGAGCAGCCGACCGGTCAGTCGCGCCAGGGCCGCATCCGCATCCGGCAGCCCGTGCCCGGCGGCCGCCGAGTCACCGATGACCACCAGCGTGCGTGGCGGGAAACGGCCCGGTAGGTCCACCGCGTGCTCCAGTGGTGCGATGCGGGCCCCGTCACGGCGAAGTCGTCGGATCCTGCGGCCCGTGTCGGCCACGACCACCAACAGGACCGAACTTGCCAGGATCAACCCCCGGCGGCGACCATGACCGACCGTCATCGGCCGGTGCCGCACACCGGCACCGTCACGGGTACGACCCGCACGGACGACGCCGCGGACCGGTGTCGCGGCGACGGGACGGACACGACCCTGCGGCCCCGCGACACGGGCGGGGGAACAGCCGGCTTCACCGGTGGCGTTGAGCGGACGTTGGACATCGACGGTCGTCAGGCTAACGCCTGACCTCCACGGACGAACGAGGACCGATTGCGTGGACACGGTGGCATGCCGATGCGCCCGATGGGCGACGCCGACGAGCTGAATGCCCGTGGGCTCGACCGTCGCGTGGCTGCACGCGCCTGGGGGCTGACCCGGCCCTACCGCAAGCGGCTGGCGGCGTTCCTGGGCCTGATCGTGCTGGTGTCGGCGGTGACCGCGCTGCCGCCGCTGCTGATCCGCGACATCATCGACGTCGCCATCCCCGAGGAGAACATCGGCCGGCTGGTCGCCCTGTTCGTCGGGCTGATCGCCATCGGTCTGGTCGTCGGGGCCGTTTCGATGGTGGAGCGCTGGCTGTCGTCCTCGATCGGCGAGGAGCTCATCCTCGACCTGCGCACCCTGCTGTACCGGCATGTCCACACGATGCCGATCGCCTTCTTCACCCGCACCCAGACCGGCTCACTGATCACCCGGCTCAACAATGACGTGATCGGGGCGCAGCGCGCGCTGACCGGCACGCTCGGTGGGATCGTCGACAACCTCATCGGGGTGACCATCACGCTGGTGGTCATGTTCGCCCTCGAGTGGCGTGTGACCCTGATCGCCGTGGCGCTGCTGCCGCTGTTCATCATCCCCGCCCGCATCGTCGGTCGGCGGCTGCAGAAGCTCTCACGCGAGTCCATGGGGCTCAACGCGGAGATGAACACCGTCATGACCGAGCGCTTCCACGTCGCCGGTGCGCTGCTGGTCAAGCTGTTCGGCCGAGTCGACCGAGAGGTCGCCGGCTTCCACGACAAGGCCGAGCGGGTCGCCGCGATCGGGGTCAAGCAGGCGCTGACGGGCCGCGCGCTGTTCGCCGCGCTGGGGTTCGTCGGGTCGTTGGCGACGGCGCTCGTCTACCTCGTCGGCGGGCTGATCGTGATCGACAACCCGGCGGTGCAGATCGGCACCGTGGTCGCCCTCGGGCTGTACGTGACCCAGCTGTACGGGCCACTCGCGCAACTGTCCAACGCCCGCGTCGATCTCATGACCGCACTGGTCAGCTTCGAGCGGGTCTTCGAGGTGCTCGACCTCCCCCGGCCCATCGAGGATGCCCCCGACGCCCGCGAGCTGACGGATCCGGTCGGGCATGTGCGCTTCGACCACGTCTGGTTCCGGTATCCGGCGGCCGACGGCTCCAGCCTGGAGTCGCTGGAGGGACCGCGTGCCCCGCACGGCGACAACGCGTCGGACTGGATCCTGCAGGACATCGAACTGGATCTGCCCCCGGGCACGATGCTGGCGATCGTCGGGCCGTCGGGCGCCGGGAAGTCGACCCTGTCGAGTCTCGTGCCGCGCCTGTACGACGTCACCGACGGATCGGTCAGCCTCGACGGCCACGACGTGCGTGAACTGACCCTGACCTCGCTCGCCGACGCCATCGGGGTCGTGAGCCAGGACCCCCACCTGTTCCACGACTCCATCGCGGCCAATCTGCGCTACGCGAAGCCCGGCGCGTCCGATGCGGAACTCGTCGCCGCGGCCCGGGCGGCGCGCATCCACGACGTCATCGCGGCCCTGCCCGACGGCTACGAAACCATCGTCGGCGAACGTGGCTACCGGCTGTCGGGCGGCGAGAAGCAGCGGGTCTCGATCGCGCGGGTGTTGCTGAAGAATCCGGCGGTCGTCGTGCTCGACGAGGCCACCGCCCACCTCGACACGGAGTCGGAGCGGCTCGTGCAGGCGGCCCTGAAGGAGACGCTGGTGGATCGCACGTCGATCGTCATCGCCCACCGGCTCTCCACCGTGGTCGACGCCGACATCATCGCGGTGATCGACAACGGACGGATCGTCGAGCGCGGCCGGCACGACGAGCTACTCCGCCAGGGTGGGCTCTACACCGAACTCGCCCGCACGCAGCTGGTGACCAGCGGCTGACGTCCGGCCGGCGGGGCGCGAGCCTCGGTGGGACATCAGTCCGAGGCTCGAACAGACCTCAGTCCGAGGACGCCGGTGGCGTGCCGTCGTCCGCGGCGTCGGCGGCGTCGGTGCCGTCCTCCTTCGCCGTCCCGGAGGCCGCGGACGGCGGAGCCGGTCGATCCTGCGGCGTCGGCGGCGTCGTCGCGACGGCCGGTTGCGCGCTGATCCGTCGCGGTGGCGACGCCGGCTCCACGGGGGCGGTGGCCGCTGGTGCCGAGGCCTCCGCCGATTCGGTTGCCGCCGGGGTCGAAGCGGGCGCGGCCGGCGGGGTCGGTGCCGGTGATGCAGCGGCCGGCGGCGGGGTCGCGACGGGTTCGGCCGGTGCCGGCGGCGGGGTGGCGGCCGGCGGGGGCGTCTCGTCGGGATCGGGGGTCGCCGGTGGCGGGGTCGCCGCCGATGGCGTGCTCCCGGCCGGATCGGAGGTCACCGGTGGCGGGGCCCCCGCCGGCTCCGCACCGTCCGCACCAGCACCCGCCGGCTCCTCGGTGTCCGCACCAGCCCCATCGGGACCGTCCTCGGGCAGCCGGCGCCTGGTCTCACCCGACGCCCACTCCAGTGCCTTCTGGTGCCGTTCGTCGGGGGTGATGCCGGCGGCGACCAACCGGTCGAACACGGCCTTGGCCGGCTCGTGACGGCCCTTGCGGGCGTACGCCCACATCAGGTCGCGGTAGGTCGGCTCGTCCACGCTGACGCCACCGTCCTGCAACGCACCGACCAGTTCGTGCGCCGGGTCGAGCTTGCCGGCCCGGATCAGCCCACCGACCAGCGACGAGGCATCCGCCGAGGCGGGGGCCACCTTCTTGGCCAGCATGTGGCGCAGCAGTGCGATGGCATCGTCGGCCCGCTTCGCCGCCACGAGCGCCTGCAACAGCGACCCGTAGTGGCGGCCGTGCGTGAGGGTCCCGGCGGCGCGCAGACGCTCGAGCAGCGCCATGGCCTCATCGAGCCGCTTGGCGCGGACCAGCCGCTCGACCAGGTCGCGGGCGAGGCGGCGATCGGCGGGAACACCGCGGGCGGTGAGTTCCTCGAACAGCTTCAGCGACAGATCGAGCTCACCGGCCTTCAGGTGCCGTCCGATCACGTCGGCGGCCTTCTGCGGCGGCACCGGCACGCCGAGCATCAGCATCCAGTCGAGGACGCCGCTGGCGGCGGGCAGGCGACCCGCGGCCAGGGAGACGTCGATCAGCCCCTCGAGGTTGGCCCCCGTCGGGATCCGTCCGGCGGCGGTCAGCCCCATGGCGGTGGCCCAGGCCGCGTCCGCGTCCCCGCCACCGATCCGGGCCTCGAGCACCGCGTTGACGTGGAAGCTCGTCGGTTCCGTACCGTCGGCGCGCATGGCGTCCAGCGCCGCCTCCGCCGCGGCCGCATCGCCGGCCTTCGCGTGGGCGAGCAGCAGTTCGTTGTGCACGTCGCCCGGCAGGGGGACGCCGCCCTCGCGCAGCCGTTCGAGCAACTCCAGGGCGCGATCGGTGTGACCGGCCCGGGCGATCATGGCCACGAGCTCGGTCGCCGTCGCGGGGCTGGGCTGCCGACCGACCTGGAGCATCAGGTCGATGACGGTGCGGGAGTCCTTGATCGCCCGACGCTGCAGACAGTCGTCGAGCATCCGGGCGTAGTCCTGATCGCTGGCCGCCTGACCCCGTTGGGCCATCTGGCGCAGCACGGCCCGGGCGGCCGGGAACCGGCCGGCGGCGAGGTAGATCGACAGCACCGCGGGTGCGTTGCCGGCGTCGGGTTCGAGGCCCTGCTGGTGCAGGCTGTCGAGCGCCTCCAGGGCCGCGGTGGTGTCACCGGCCCGGGCGGTCGCGACGGCGAGCTGCCAGCGGATGCTCGGATCGGGTTCGATCCCGGCGGCAGCCATCCGCGCGACCACCTCACGCGCACCGGCCAGATCACGGGCCGAGAAGTGGGCCTCGAGCAGCAGCTTCCAGTGGCCGGCGACCGGCTCGACACCGCGCTGCTCCATCGAGTCGAAGACCTGCTGTGCCATGCGCAGATCACTGCTGAAACGCCGGAGCGCGTCGAGGTAGCGGTCCTGTTCGCTCACGTGCACGACCTCCCGCGGCCTGAACGGGCGCGGGAACGCGACGGTCCCCTGACCCACGGGCCTGACGTACCAACGCCATGTACATCGATGGGCAGCCGACGTTCGGCTGCCCCGCGACCGTACCGGCTGGTCGTGACCCACGAGGGACCGGCGGGCCGGCTCCCGGCGGCGGTCCGACGACTGGGTAGCGTCGCCACACCGACGAGGAGCGAGCGTGTCCGGCCGCGGCATCATCACCCTCGGGACCGCGAGCCAGGTGCCCACCCGGGATCGTGCCCACCACGCGACGATGCTGCAGTTCGACGGGCACGGCACGCTGTTCGACCCCGGTGAGGGCACCCAGCGTCAGCTCACCCTGGCCGGTGTGCCCGTCTCGCGGATCCACCAGATCTGCATCACCCACGCCCATGGTGACCACTGCCTGGGCCTGCCGGGCGTGCTGCAACGCATGGCGGTCGATGAGGTGTCCCACGCGGTCGACGTCCACTACCCCGCCGCGGCCGATCCCTTCATCCGACGCCTGCGTGAGGCCAGCGCCTACCAGGACGACGTCGAGGTACGACTGCATCCGAGCGCACCGGAGGAACTCGCCGATCGCGGCCCGTGGCGGCTGCGGGCCGCGCCACTGGTGCATGCGCTGCCCACGCTCGGCTACCGCCTCGAGACGCATCCGGCCCGCACGCTCGACCCGGTTCGCGCCGCGGCCGCCGGGGTGCACGGCCCGGATCGCGCCCGGCTGCTGGCGACGGGCCACCTCGATGTCGACGGGCGCACCGTCACCGTGGACGAGGTCAGCACACCGGCGCGGCCGGTCCGGATCGCCTTCGTGATGGACACGCGCTGGTGCGCGGGCGCGGTGGAGCTCGCCGCCGACGTCGACGTGCTGATCGTCGAGGCGACCTTCCTCGACAGCGAACGGGAACTGGCCGCCGAGGCGGGCCATCTGACCGCCGGCCAGGCGGCCCGGCTCGGTGCCGAGGCGGGAGCCGGGCGGGTGATCCTCACCCACTTCTCCCAGCGCTACCCGACGCTCGACGGCCACGTCGCCGAGGCCCGGGCGGCTGCGCCCGAGCTCCGCATCGACGTCGCCCGGGACCTCGACCGCTTCACGCTGGACCACCAGGGAACGGCGTGACGCGCAGCGCCGGTCAGCGCCGCGCGGCGAGTGCCAGGATCTCCTCGGTGAGCAGGGCGTAGGCCTGGGCCGCGCGGCCACTGCGGACCGCCCGGAAGGGGTCCGCATCGAGCGCCATCCGTTCGACCGAACTGTCGGTCGGCACCTGGATCGCGCTGAACCCGTCCGGGGTCTCCTGCAGGTCCTCCACGAGGTCACGGTGCAGGCCCTTGCGGCGATCGACCATCGTGAGGAACGCGAGCAACCGGTCCTGCGCCCCGTCGGCGACGGCTTCGACCTCCTCGGCGAGGTCGGCGTAGGCCGACCACGCCAGCGGACCGGCCGTCAGCGGGGCCAGCACGATGTGGGCCGCCTCGAGCAAGGGCGGCGTGAGTGCGGACACGGCCGGCGGGCAGTCGACGATGAGGACATCGAAACGCGTTGCCGCGGCCTCGAGCACCGCACCGAGTCGCCGCCGCGCGGTGTCCTCGGTCGCCGGGTCACGATCGACACGCCGCAGGGCGCGGGCGGCGGGCAGGACCGACAGCTGCTCCTGGCTGGTGGGTTCGAGCACACGGTCGAGATCGAGTTGCGGTCCGCCGAGCCAGCCGCGGCCCTCCTCCGCACGCGTCGCGCCAGCCAGTCGGGTCGCGGCCCCCAGCGGATCGAGATCCCACAGCAGCGTCCGATGCCCCTTGGTCGCCGACTGGACGGCGACGGCGATCGCCGAGGTGGTCTTGCCCACCCCACCCTTGAGGTGGTAGCTGGCGACGGTGCGCACGGGTCGGCTCCTGGGATCGTCGGTCGGTGGCGTCGAGGTTGGGGTGCGGTCCGGCTCAGAGGATGTGTTCGAGCCCGATGACCAGCCCGTCGAGGTCGGGCACCTCGCGGCAGGCGAGCAGGATCCCGGGCATGAACGAGCTGCGGTCGATCGAGTCGTGCCGGATCCGCAGCGTCTGTCCCTGGCCGCCGAACACGACCTCCTGATGCGCGACGAGCCCGGGCAGCCGCACGCTGTGGACCGGGACCCCGTGATGCGTGACGCCGCGGGCACCGGGGTGACGCTCGTCACCACCGACGACGTCGGGCGTGGTGGGCCGGGCGTCGTCGATCAGCTCGGCGGTCCGCAGGGCGGTCCCGGAGGGCGCATCAAGCTTGCCGTCGTGGTGCAGTTCGATGATCTCGACATCCGGCAGGTGCCGGGCCGCATCGGCGGCGAAGCGCATCAGCAGGACCGCGCCGATGGCGAAGTTCGGGGCGAGCAGGGCGTTCGCCCGTCCCCCGGCGGCCAGCCGACGGGCGCGTTCGAGTTCGTCGTCGCTCCAGCCGGTCGCGCCGACCACGGCGTGCACGTCGTGTTCCAGCAGGCGCAGCAGGTGGGTGCCGACCGTCGCGGGCCCGGTCAGCTCCACCGCCACCTCGACGTCGGCCTCGAACAGCGCGTCGAGGTCGTCGGCCACCGTCAGTGTGCCGGCGGGTCCGTCGATCCCGGCCGTCTCGGCCAGCGTCCGTCCGGCGTCCGAGCGACCGACGGCGGCGACCAGCTCGAGGTCGTCACTGGCTGCGATGGCGCGGCAGGCCGCGAGGCCCATACGGCCCCCGGCCCCGACCACACCCACGCGTGTCAACGACGCTCCTTCGCACCTGCCTCGCACCCGTCGGACGTCCACCCGCCCGCACGCTGCGGCGCGAGCCTAATGGTCCACGCTCCCGACGGGCACGCCCTGACGGGTCCGCGCCCCGCGCACCGGTGTTCCCCGCTCGACGAGGCCGGGCCAGTGTCAGGCGATGATCGGCTCGAAGCGGTCGGCCTCCTGCGGGGTATAGGGGCCGACCACCGCCATCACCCGCGGTCCGCGCAGCAGGCGGTCCGCCACCGCCCGTACCGCGTCGAGCTCGACCGCGGCGATGCGCTCGAGCGCATCGTCGACGGTCACGATCGGCACACCCATCGCGACCTGCTTGCCGATGCGCGACATGCGCGAGCCGGTGTCCTCCAACCCGAGCACGGTGCCGCCCGCCAGCGCCCCCTTGGCGCGCTGCACCTCGGCGTCGGTGACGTCGTCGGCGACCCGGTCGAGCTCGCCACGCAGCATGTTGAGCGTCTCGTCGAGCTTGCCCGGCGACGTGCCCACGTACGACGCGGTGTACCCACCGTCGGCATAGGACGAGCCGTAGCTGAAGGTGGTGTAGGCCAACCCCCGGGTCTCACGGATCTCCTGGAACAGCCGCGACGACATGCCACCGCCGAGCAGGACGTTGAGCACGCGCAACGGCCAACGGTCCGGGTCGTCGGCGGCCACCCCGTCGTTGCCGAGCAGCACGTGCGCCTGTTCGGTCGGTCGGTGCCGGACCCGCAACGACGGGGTCGCGATGCCGCCGGGCGCGGTGCGGGGCGCCCGGGCGCCGCCGGGCCGGCCGAGGTCACCGAGCAGTTCGTCGGCCAGCTTGACGACCGTGTCGTGGTCGACCGCACCGGCCGCGGCGATGATCAGCTGTTCCGGGCGATAGCGGTCGAGGTAGTAGTCGTGGATGGTGTCACGGTCCATCCCGGTGATCGAGTCGACGCTGCCGAGCGTCTCGAGCGCCAGCGGGTGGTCACCGAACCGCAACTCGGCGAACTCCGAGTGCACGAGGTCGTCGGGCGTGTCGAGGTGGATGTCGATCTCGGAGAGCACCACCTGGCGCTCGGCCTCGACGTC